>JAQWLN010000242.1 GCA_029247265.1 Fuerstiella sp. | reverse complement strand
TGAGTCCGCCCTAGACGTGAAACTGACTTCAACGGCCCATGGTCGCCCCGACCATTCACTACAGCTGCTCCAGTGTCGATTCCAGCGCGTCGAGGTTAATGAGCCGTAGTTTGTCGGACACACCCGCTGCGGAAAACACCTTCCTGGCAATTGAGGAATACTTCAGGCCGATGACAGAAACGTCGTGCGGCGCGCACAGACTCAGCAATCCTCCAACATCGAAATACTTTACAGAACCGGACACGAACATGGGATCATCGTGTTTTGAGATTGCACTAAACTGAAACTCATTCAGGTCGACGATGGTTCTGCTGACTGCCCCCCCGCCTGGCTGCGCGCCGCCAGAGTGATCGGACCAGCGGTCTGGTCCAGTCCCACCAGATGAATGTTTTTCTTGCCAGAGAGTCCGGCTGCGAATCTGATCAACGACAGAGCGTCGTGGGTTCGTTTGACGAACAGCGAATGGTTATAACCGTAGGTGTAGCCTGATAAGCGTTCCCAGCCATTCTTGCCGCTTCGTTGATACCACATTCGTTGTGATTCCAGTGGTTCGTCGTTCGCAAGGAATTCACCCTGCCCCGACAGGTCAGCCGACACGATGGTGTATCCTTTCTTGAGAAGTTTCGCGACTGGGGCGATCACGGTGTCGCCCTCCAGTAAGCCGGACTTACCAGTTTCTATCAGCCAGACGACAACGCCCTTTTTAACTGCTTTGCCGCTGCGTAATGTCATCGCCGGTATCTGTTCAGAAGCTGCTGCATAATTAAAATGGCCCAGCGTTAGTGTAAATCCACCATGCGCGACGTCTTGAGTGTCGGTGAATTGTAGGTCACTGACGTGACTCAGTCGTCGATCAAGAATTGTCTCCCACGCTGATCCAACGACGTCCCGGAAATTATCCACGTCATTCGCCGTACGCGGCACCAGAGTTGACAGTCGGTCTGTTGAATCTTCCGTGGCTAACCCGAGCAATGTCACCTCATGAAGATCACCGACATCGCTGCCCGACGGAGCCGGATGCTGGTCATTCCAGACGGAAAGCTGTTCTTTGGACAATAATTCAAAGTCGCGTTCGAGTACCGGTTCGTCAAACCCGAGGCCAAAGTGTCGGTTGAAGAAACTGTACATGACTGTGCGGTTAACGTGATTGTAGTTGTGCGGGAAATGAGTGTGGAAAACGGCGGTCAGTCGGTCCTGATGTCCCAGCATCGCGTATAGATTCTGCAACGCCGGGTAACCTTTTGTCTCCAGTTCTTTCGTCCAGTCATCGGCTGCCGTCAGCCCCAGCGGTCGCGGCGCGATCGCCGCGGCGATGTCGATATTGCCCTGCCCGATACGCATCAGCGGTGCGTTTTCACACGTGCATCCTCCCTGCATGGATGTCGATACCGCAGGGCATGGCTGCCGTAATTCGTTCGTCAATTGCCGCAATGATCATCGACTGTGTGCCGCCTCCGCTGGCACCGGTCACTCCGATGCGTTTATCGTCGACGTCGGACAGTTCCTGCAGAAAGTCGATTGCGCGGACCGAGTTCCACGTTTGCAGCCCCATCATGTTCTGCAGACGTAATTCGGCCTGTACGCTCAGGAAGCCCCAGTGTTCGGGCGTGTCTAGGTGATCGGACTTGTCGGGGCGGTGGCCGATCTGAATCGAATCACAATTACCGGTCATGTCGTAAAAGAATGCGATACACCCCATGCGAGCCAGCTGTACGCAGCGCGCCTGGATGTGATTGCGAGCGGCGCTGATAAATCGTTCGGCTCCGCTGGCGACACTCTTTCTGGCGGCGACATCGCCGGCATCGTAAAACCTCGCGTCGCTCCAGTGGCCGTGAGGGCACAGGACCGCAGGGAACGGTCCTTGTTTTCCTTTTGGCCGATACAGGCTGCCAGTCACATAGTGCCCGGGAATCGATTGGAAATAGACTCGCTCAACCGTGTAGTCGTCATGTTCCACGCGGCCATGAATCGTCGCTCGCAATTTGGTTTTCGTTGGCTCAGGCCACAATCCCTGTGAGATAAGAATACGACGTTTGATCTCGGCCTGGCGTTGGTGCCACTGCTGTTTATTCTCGATAGGCGCAAAAGGAAAATAGCTGTTCAGCGTTCTGAGTTCGTCCAGTCGCGAATCTGCGGGCAACTCGCCAGCCGGGAAAGCTCGAGGTGTCTCAGCGATAATCCGACTGGTACTAATCGCCAATAACAGAAGGACGAGGTTGCATCGCATGAAAAGCTCCGCAGGTGGGAAACGGTAAGGGCAGGGAAGGCACAACGCAGTCACATCTTATAGAATCGGGCCACGGCAAGCTCAACGCATGGCACGATTACACTCACGGAACAAATGCGTTACGGTTTGCGATGTGTGATGGTCTGATGACGCATGTTTTTCGTTTCGTCGCCCGGCACATCACGGAATCCCCGCACAAAACTGTACCGATCGCAGCCTGTGAAGACATCGTTGTTCAACTTTGACGCGTTGTTCGGGTGGCTTCGAGAAGCAGGGCACTCCGCGTGGGTCGATGAACTTCAGCAGAGTTGTCATCAGGCGACCGACGTGACGGGCCACGGTAATCTCGAAGGCTGGAAACAATGCTGGCATAATTTACCAGCGATCGAGGGGCACTTTGAGGCTCGGGCTGATGGTCGAGTGGCCATTGTCGGGCAGGTCTCTGCCGACGTGAAAAACCAGCTGCGATCGGACCTGCTGAATTTTCGTCCCTGGCGGAAAGGGCCGTTCGATCTGTTTGGCACCCACATCGACACTGAATGGCGCTCTGATTGGAAGTGGAATCGCCTGAGCGATCATGTGGAACTGCGCGATCGCAACGTATTAGACGTGGGTTGCGGCAACGGCTACTTTGGCTGGCACATGCTGGCGGCAGGGGCCCGTCGAGTTGTCGGACTGGATCCGTTTCTGCTGTTCGTGATGCAGCATGAGGTGATCAGGAAGCTCCTGGGAGCAGAACTGCCGAATGATGTCCTGCCACTGGGCGACGACTGCCTGCCGGAACGGTTACATGCGTTCGACGTGACCGTGTCCATGGGAGTGCTGTATCATCGAACCAGCCCCGTTGAACACCTGCAGGCGTTGTATGGCAGCCTGAAGCGGGACGGGCAACTGGTGTTGGAAACCTTGGTGATAGATGCGGCGGGCGAGCAGGTCTTAATGCCCGATGGGCGTTATGCGAAAATGAGAAATGTCTGGTTCATTCCATCCGTGGACATGCTGAAGAAATGGCTTCGTCGAACGGGATTTCATGAGGTGAAGGTGGTCGACGTGACTGCCACGACGACCTCAGAACAGCGCAGTACGGATTGGATGACGTTCGAATCGCTGTCCGATTTCCTGGCTTCTGGAGACTGTTCAAGAACGATTGAGGGCTATCCGGCACCCGTCAGAGCGATGCTGACTGCGCGGCGGAAATAAACTGCACCCGAATGGACCGCCGCACACGTCGGTTCTGTCAGCGATTCTTGAGGTGGATTTTCATATGGCAAAGCCGTGACCGATCTCGGTTCGTTCGAAAATCTTCCAGCATGTCCCTGGCCGAGGCCACGAAGCGTTCCACCTGGGCATTGCGTCCGGCGACTCGAATTGTGATCTTCTGTTCGATGTCCAGCCCCGGCATGTCAGGAGAAATCCGAATCGCTGCGTCTTTTGTCGGCAGCGATGTTATGCGGATATAGTTGCCGTTGATCCCGGCGTCTATGCTGCCGGTCGGACTGCCGGGGCGATCATCATAGCCGGTGGGGTACTCGAACTGCGCGAATCGTTCCGGCAGTGATTCAAGTTCCAGCCAGAACCAATCGAGATCCGAGGTGCGAAGTACCCTGGCATCAATCTTATTCGGCAGATTCGGTCGCGACTGAACGTTGAACCACCGAAACAGGTTCGGCAACTCTTCTGAGTACGATTCGAAACCGCGTTCTGTGTATCGAACGAACAGGACGTCACAGAACTCCCGATTTGCATCGCTGCGTCGGAAGAGCCGTTTCAGTAGTGGAGTCATGCGGTTGACATAATTCGGCTGGCGTGATCCGACCACCACATACCATGGCAGTGAAGTTGAATTGTGTGCCGACCATGTCACATTTCGTCGGCCCAGGCCGGCGATGGAAACGACGCCCGCGAACAGGTCCGGATGAGATGCTGCCAGATCCATCGCAGCTTCTCCGCCAATCCCGTGTCCGGCGACAAACACCCGGTCGTCGTCAATTGACAGACCGCTTTTCAGCTGTGTGACCAGATTCAGTAGTCGTCGATGCTGTTCGGCGGATGCATCGTAGCTGCCGACGTTGGGGCGATACAGATCCGGCACCACGACCACGTAGCCGTTTCGCTCCGCGTCGGCAGCCCACCATGCCAGCGTGTCCGATGCGGAAGCACCCGCACGCGGCAGGGCAATCAGCAGGGGGTAATTTCGGGTCACCGCATACTCACGCGGGACATGTCCGATGCACGCTGCCGTCAGATCATCGCCTCCAAGCGAGAAGTCGCCAGGGATCAGCGGTGTTCTCTGGTCAATGGGGATAGGATTCAACGGAGGAAGGTGCCTGATGAGTCCCGCCACGCGCTCTGCGCTGAATCCTTCCGACGTCCGGATTTCGTCCAGTAGGTCGCTCCGCAATCTGCTTTCATCATCCGTCGTCTGCACGTAGTCCTGCAGTCGATACCGAATTTGAAATAGCCCAAACGTTTCAGCAAAGCCGTCAATCGCTTCGTTCGCTCCCAGCATCCACCCGGACGCCGCAAGGGCAACCTTTGCCTCAGCGGCCAGTTCGTCATCCTGTGCCAGCAACTCAAAGGCGGAAAATCGCTGCAGGGTGTTGAAGTCGATGTGCCGGCGCAGCTCATTCCACATTCGCATGGCCTGACTGCGACGCTCGTTATGTTCAATCTGCCCCACAATGTCAGGCAGCCGCACCTGAAGATCTTCAATTCGTCGCGTCGTTTCGTCATGGTCCTCAATCAGCTGCTTCGCTCGAACTCGCAACACGGCAGCCAGTTTTTCGTCCGGGTACGCTCGTCCGTATTGTACGGCTAGTCGATGTTTTCCGCTTGCCTTCAATGAGGTCACTTCGGCCATCAAGCGGTTGCCAACACGTTGGTTCCAGCCGTCGATCAGCGTGTTGCATCGAGGTTCAAGTTCCGGGAAGTCCACGGGGATGTCCTGCAGCATACGCTGGGCCGCCACGTATTTTTCTGCTTCCATAAGCATCTGAGCCAGATTCAGTCGAGTTGCTCCGTCCTGGTAGTCGGTGACCTGTGTGACCAGTCCGCCCGCCTGGCTGCCGGAGTACAGCAGGTCCTCTGGAATGGCGTACATCGACACTCCAAACTTCCAGTCATGCGTCAGGCCGTCGACCGCAGCCATCTGACGGTTCAGCGACGTAATGCCGACCGGCAGCTTCGTCATTCCCCCGCCGAGTTGATTCAGGGTCACGTCCGCCTGCCCGTTCAACTGGAATGGCGTGCGCGTGTGCAGGCCGATGAGGAAGTTCATCGGATGACGTCCGGTCCGACGCTGCACAATCAGAAACTCCTGATTCGGTACAGCGCGGGCATCGCCCACTTTTTCGCTGCTGCGGCGGGTTGAAACGAAGTAAGTACGGAATCCCTGATCGATCTTTCGCAGTTCCAGATGCTGGTTTTCCAGAAACGGATCCAGCGTGTTGCTCAGATCACACAGACCACGCAGGACCATGCCATTGTCCAGGCGCACAGCACCGGGTCCGGTCAATTTCGGCCTTTGCGCTGTTGCCGTCGGTGACACGGAATTCACGACCGGCAGACACAACACGATTGTGACAAACACTGTCCGTGAAGACGTGCCAGGTCGGAAGCACTCGAAATGACAGCGACGTGTCCTCACGGTTGGTGTTACTCCTCGGAAGTGACTGATAGCAGCTATAACTGTGTTCGATTACGTGACAAATCGCAAGACTGCACACGGCGTGAAGCGGAAGGATGAGGGAACTGACGGTCGGCAGGGAACGGGCAGTTGCCCTCAGTTCGTTCCGCTCGGTACTGTCGCACTGACACAGTGACGGTGAATGTGCCCAGCACATTCATGTGGCCACGGTAACGACGTCACAGCGGCAGATCCTGCTGATTTGTCGATTCTTCAGGCCATGCGTATTCAGAAGGGGTCGGCAGGACCGTGATGTGTCATTGAACCTGATTTCAGGAATGTCTTACGGTCCGGAGTGGTCGACGATGACGTCTTTCCCCGATGCGCACAGACATGGTCATGGGTAGAGGTGGTTTACGCATTCGGCATTCTGAGGTCGGGGATTTCAGGTTCCGAAATCCCCGGCAGAGTGCTGCCTTGAACAATCCTCTCGGCTTCGATGCGGCGGTTCTACTTTGATTGACAGCAGTGGGCCGCATCGGATCCCCTGTTGATACGCAGGTTATTCAGATATTCTGGTCAGGAGCTGAGTATGTGTGGCATTGTGGGTTACGTAGGCTTTCGCTCCGTTTCAGAGCTGCTTCTGGAGGGACTTCACCGTCTCGAATACCGTGGCTATGACAGTGCCGGTATCGCGGTGATGACAGATGACGACATTGTCGTGCGAAAGAGGGCGGGGCGAGTCAGCGAGCTTTCAGCACTGCTGACCGAGCGACCGGTCCAGGGTTCAATCGGAATCGGCCATACGCGCTGGGCGACGCATGGCGAGACGACAGACGAGAACTCGCATCCACACATTGGCGGTAATGGTGAAGTTGCCATCGTGCATAACGGAGTGATTGAGAATTACACGTCCCTGAGAAGCCAGCTGCAGGAACTGGGCTACGTCTTTCAGTCACAGACAGACACAGAGGTTGTCGCACACCTGATTGCTCATCACCTGAGTGAACAGACAAGGCTGGATTGTGACGAACCCTGCATGAAAACCTGTCTGAAGGCGATCAATCTGGCACTGGACAGGCTGAAGGGCACGTTTGGGCTGTGTGTTCTGTTTCGCGACTGCCCGGAGACAGTCATTGCTGCACGCGCGGGAAGCCCTCTCGTGATCGGTGTGGGCAAGGATGAATATTTCCTAGCCAGTGATGCCAGTCCGCTGATCGGATACACGAAAGAAGTTGTCTACCTGGCCGACAATGAGGTTGTCGTGCTGCAGCCCAGTGGCATTCAGATCACTCACCGAACATCAGGAAGTGTCCTGCCCTCCATTCAGACACTGGATCAGGTGTCGTCGGATATCGATCTGGGCGGGTATCCGCATTACATGCTGAAGGAAATATTCGAGCAGCCCCAGACGATTGAAAACGCATTGCGTGGTCGTCTGAACGAAGAGGAAGGCACGGCCGTAATCGGCGGGCTGAATCTGACACCGCAGCAGCTTCGCAAAATTGACCGAGTGGTACTGACGGCCTGCGGGACCAGCTGGCATGCGGGTCTGGTGGGCGAGTATCTACTGGAAGATTTCGCCCGCATACCGACTGAAGTTGAGTACGCCAGCGAATTGCGATATCGCAATCCGCCGATGACCGATGGTACACTGGTGTTCTCAATCACTCAGAGCGGAGAAACGGCAGACATACTCGCTGCGATGCGAGAATGCAAACGCAAAGGGCATCCCACTCTGGCGCTCTGTAACGTGGTCGGATCGACCATTGCTCGCGAATCTGATGGTGGTATTTTTCTGCATGCCGGTCCGGAAATCGGTGTCGCGTCCACCAAGGCGTTTACGTCGCAGGTTACCGTGCTGACACTCCTAGCTCTTTATCTTGGCCGGATGCGGCATCTTTCCTATCCAGCGGGTAAACGCATCATCAACCAACTGCGCGACATGCCGGCCAAGATTGAGGAAACGCTGTTGTGCCACGAACGAGTTCAGGAAGTCGCCAACAAATATGCGAACTACAACAACTTTTTGTATCTGGGCCGCCTCTGCAACTTTCCCGTTGCTCTGGAAGGTGCGTTAAAGCTGAAAGAGATCAGCTATATTCATGCGGAAGGCTATCCGGCGGCAGAGATGAAGCACGGACCAATCGCTCTGGTCGACGAACAGACGCCGAGTGTATTTGTCGTGCCCCGGTCAGGAATTCAGCCGAAAGTGATGAGCAACATGGAAGAGGTGAAGGCTCGCAAAGGTCCGGTGATCGCCATTGCGTGTCACGGAGACAACGCCGTCGAAGAAATTGCGGACGACGTCATTTATGTGCCGGATGTCGAAGAGTACCTGCAACCTCTCGTGTGCGCGATTCCACTGCAGCTATTCAGCTATCACGTGGCTCTGCTGAGAGGCTGCAACGTTGATCGACCGCGAAACCTCGCCAAAAGTGTCACGGTTGAGTGATTCTCTGTCTGTTCCACTCAGAGTCTATTTCAACGTCCGCATCCACGACACCAGATCCGCGATCTGCTGCGGCGTGATCTGTTCGTCCAGTCCCTTCGGCATGATGGAAACAGTACTGGGCACAAGTTCGTCGATATCATCGCGGGATACTGTCACAGGGGCTCCGATGGTCTGCTGAATGGTGACTTCTGCAGCGGAGTCACGAATCACAAGGCCTGAATACGAACGGCCGTTGACCGTTACCAGCGTGTAGGGTTCATACTGTCGGACCAGCGTCGATGAAGGGAAGACGATCGATTCCAGCAGGTCTTTTGCAGATCGATTGGCGCCAATCGTGGTCAGGTCCGGTCCCACTCGTTTGCCTTTCCTGCCGACCACATGGCACGTCGCACATTTTGCGTTTTCACTGAAGAACACTTCCTGTCCTCGGACGGCATCACCTGTCTTCAGTCCGGCCACCAGTGAGTCCAGCTTCAGCAGCTTCTGTTGTTCGGCAGCTTGCATTCTGTTCAGCAGCGCATTGGCGCGCTCGTGCAGTTCCTGTGGAAATATTTTCACGACTTCCGAAACGTCGATCATCGGCAGACTGTTCAGGCTGCGCGCGATTTCAAGGCTGTCCAGAAATGCCACAGCCAGATCCGGCGTCAGCGATCGCTTGAATAGCTTCACCAGATCCACCAACTGCTGCGGCCCGGTCGCTTTCAGCAACGGGGCGACCTGCTGCAACTGAGCCGTTGTCAGCGAGGAGTGCCCCAGCAGTTGGGCGGCGACCTGTTGTTCTTCGGCCGCTCCTTCCTGAATCAGGCCCAGCAGCAGTGGAAATACATCGCCCCGGGACATGGCTTTATCGCTCCGCAGCGCAGCTTTCAATGACGCCAGACGCACCGCTATTGGCTCACTCTGATCGGCAGCCGCGGAGATCAGTTGTGTGAGAAACTGGGTTGCAGCGAGCGAGCCGGCGGCTTCGATTGCCGCAACACGTTCCGTGATGTTTGCGGCTCGCATTGCTGTCAGTATCGGCTCTTTCCACGTGTCATGCAGCGGCAGCGACGAGTCGCTCGCAATTGCCTGCAACAGGGATGTTCGTAACTCGGCCGATGAGTTTGAAGAAGCCAACGGTTGCGCCAGAGCTTCAGCCACGTCTGTTGATGAACCGAAACTGCGAACCAGGCTCAATAGCTGATCCGAATTCCGGCCGACGTCGCCCGCAACCAATTCTTCAATCCGACGAGCCGCCACGAGGTGCAGCTGCTGAATATCCTCCGGCTGCAACCTTCCATGGGAAACGCGCTGCCGCGCCAACGCCGCCGCGGTTCGCACAACTCCAGGATTTCCTCTGGAAATGCAATCACTCAGCACAGAAACGGGAAGTCCATTCGGTGCCAATTGGTCGTATACGGTCACCGACTCAGCGTCTGTTCGAGTTCTCGAAAGAAAGTCACTTCTCACACTTCCGTCCACGGGGACAGTCAGTTCATCTCCCGATTCCAGCAATGCGTAGTTTAATGCATGTCGCTCCTCACGATCTCGCGATCCGTCAAACGGAGCTGTCTTGTGCAGTCCGTAGACCCGGTAAAAATTCTTCAGCTTGAGTGCTGCGAACGTGGCATAGGCCTCACGACGCACAGCGGCCGACGGCTCCTGATGCAGCAGCCTGTCGCGAGCGGTCGTCCAGAGCACCTGGTCCGATTTGCTCAGCGAGTCCAATTGCCCCGTGGAGAGCATAGCTGCAGCACCCATTCCATGCCACGCGGCCTGGCGAATGCTGGCGTCGCGATCTGTCAGGGCATGCAGAACGGCTGTTCTGGCCTTGTCACTGGTCGTCTGCCGGAAGATTTGAGTGGCTGCCCAAATCGCATTTCGGCGGGCGTACACGTCGGCACTCCTGGCCGTGCTGATGAGTCGGTCGATGATTTTCTCGCCGCGTCGCGTACACTCATTAACGGCCTTCTCGCGGACGGCAAACCGTGTGTTCTTCAGGTCCTGCATCAGTTGAGCATTTGTACGAGCGGTCCAGTCGATGCGCAGGCCCCGCGGATCCACCTGAGTCGTCATGCCATCGCGGCGAATTCGATAGATGCCACCAAGGACGTCTGGTTTAGCGATCTGCGAGGTCGGGCAGCCTCGATAAAACCAGCCGCCGGTGTCAATCACCAGCAGACTGCCGTCGGCGTCTTCCAGCACATCGGTGGGATGGAAGTCTCGGTTATTACACGACATGAATTCACGTTCCGTTGTCGTGTATGTGCTGCCGCTGCGTTCCAGTTCCAGCCGCACGACCTTGCCCAGGTTGAATTCCGTTGCAAAGAAATTGTTTCCCCAGCGGTGATCCATCACGCCGCTACGATAACGCATTGTTCCGGAGATCGCGACGTGCCCGAACTTGTGAATCGGCCCCAGTAATTCGCCCGTAACCTTCAATTCGTCCAGCACGGCTTCACGGTGTGGATATGCGCCGCCGTATTGCCAGTGCACAAGACAATCGATTCGCGGCCGGGTGTACAGGATATTGACGGTGCCAATCAGATCGCCTTCTTCGGTGAAATCAACTTCCACAGGATTGTCCATGCCCCCGCCGCAATGGATGCGGACATCGCTGCCGTCCGGCCAGCAACTGAAGATATACGACCCCTTGCGTTTGCTCACGACGTTGCCGTCGTCATCTTTGAATTCGTGACCGTGGTAGCCGTCGCACCAGTACATTCGCCCGGTCGGACTGAAGAAGCAACCGTGGATACTGGCGGCATTTCCCGTGTAGCCAAAACTGTCCACGACGATATCTCGCTTGTCGGCAACACCGTCGTTGTCGGTGTCTTCCAGTCGCCAGATGTTTGGCGGCGACGCCACATACAGCGCACCATCGTGCCACGCTCCGCCCATCGGAAACGTCATTTTATCGGCAAAGACCGTGGATGTGTCGAAGACGCCGTCGCCGTCCTTGTCTTCCAGCATATTGATTCGGTTGGGCAGGTTCTCTTCCAATTCTGCGGCCGACATGTTCACACCGGCGCCGTCGCAGACGAACAGCCGTCCTCGGTCATCAAAGCAGCCCATGGTCGGATGAGTCACCAGCGGCGATCCGGCCACCAGTTCCGCACTAAAGCCGTCCGGCAACGCGAACTGCTGCGGTTTGAAACCCGCCGGCAGTGGCGGCGGTTCGATCGTATCGGCTTGAGCAAGTTCTTCTTCGATGCCATCGTAGATAAACGTCTGCGAACCGCCTCCGGCCCACAGGTCATACTTTGGCAATGCGTGTTTCGCGTAGAATGCATCCAGACGCTTCTTTAAGTCGTCGCGCGTCTGCGTGTGTTGATCGTTGTTGTGAAGGTTGTCAAATTCGTCCGGATCGTGCTGCAGGTCGTAGAGTTCATGTGGTCCGTTGGGGTAACGGTGAGTGTATTTCCATTCGTTCGTGCGAATGCAGCGGAGGGATTCGAATTCGTAGAACACGGCTTCGTCCTTCGCGGGTGCAGCGTTTTCAGCTGCGGCCGTGGCTGCCCGCATCTCCGCTTCGAAACTCTTTCCCGGCGATGTCGGTTCCTGCGGGTTCTTGACATTGCTCAGCGACAGATGGCTCAGCAGCGTAGGCATCACGTCGTAGTTGCCGACAAGCTTCTCGCTTCGCTGCCCGGCGGCGATTCGCCCCGGCTGCCGCCAGATCATGGGAATCTTCATCATGCCGTCACGCGCTGTGACCGGACGAGTGTGGTCGCCCATGCCAAAGTAACCACCATGGCCGCCTACCCATCCTTGATCGGCCAGGAAGATTACAACTGTGTTTTCGTCAAGGCCGTGAGCTTTCAATGTCGCCATCACGGTGCCAACGCCGTCGTCGACACCACTGACTTCAGCGGCTACTCGACGAATGGAAACGGGATTGTTCTGGTAGTCTCGATTGTGTAGCTGCCACGGGTGAGCCGCTTCGCGCGGGAACGACGGCAGCTCCTTGTCGCGGTAAAAATCGGCGTGTCTGTTGCGGCCTTCTTTGAGCAGCAAACGGCTTAACGAATACGGACCGTTGTAGGCCAGAAACAGAAAGAATGGTTTTTCCTTTTGCTCGGCTCGCTGTTCGATAAAGTTGACGGCGTGTTTTGTCCAGAAGTCCGTCAGGTACTCGGGCTCTGTTCGCTCTTTGCCGTTTTCAATGATCTTCGCATCGTAGAACGTGCTGGTTCCGCCGTGAGGCATCGTGATCCAGTAGTCATCGAAGCCTTCCTGCGGCGTCATGTTGCCACCCAGATGCCACTTGCCCACCAGTCCACAGCTGTAGCCGGCGTCTCCCAGAACTTCGGGTAGAGACGTGAATTCATCCAGTGTGCAACGAGCATTCGGCCCGACCTGCAAATGTCCGCCCCGCAGAAAACAGTGGACTCCGTGCTGAGAGGGAAGCAACCCCGTCAACGTGGTCGCTCTTGTGGGAGAACAGACCGGGTTACTGGCGAAGGCGTTGTCGAACAGTGTTCCTTCCCGGGCCAGTCGATCAATATTGGGTGTCCGAATATCCTCGTTCCCGTAGCAGCCCAGCGTCCAGGCTCCGTGATTGTCTGTCATGATCATCACGACATTGGGCCGATCGTCGGCATTGGTCGCGGCTGACGCCAGGACAGCGGAAAAGAACGCGACGCTGCAAAGGCAGCTACACAGACGGGGTAGGAACATGAGACGACTCCATTGTGGAAGGGGGGCGTCTATTCTGACAAGCGGCCCCCCGGTTTCGCAAACGACCGCCCTGGTTTGTGGCGGTAAGCGCCTGTGACACGCAAGGCTGCGAGGTGGTCCAGGACGGACGTTTGTCCAAAACACCTGGGGCTGGTAAAAACTGCTCAGCGTGATCGGCGTAGCCACTGGTGCAGATGGTTCCTTGAACGAGGTGCGGGATGAAAGCTGTTTATCTGGTAGTGCTGTTGCTGACAACGGTCGGCGCCACGATGGCCGACGAAGTGGCACCCGATGCACCGTCGTGGAGGGCCGGAGCTGCAACCGTCAAAATCACGCCGGAGCGGCCACTCCACATGGCGGGGTATGCATCGCGCAAGAAGCCGGCAGAAGGGACGGAACAGGATCTGTTCGGCAAAGCGCTGGCGATACAGGATTCGGCGGGCAATTCCGTGGTGATCGTCACTCTGGATCTGATCGGAGTCATCGCACCACTGCGAAAGGCGGTCGAGACGCAGGTGGCGGAAAAGTACGGCGTGCCACCTCGATCACTGCTGATGAACGCCTCGCATACTCACTGCGGGCCGGCGTACGCCCGTGACGACGCCAAAGACTACTTCGATTCGCTGACAACGAAGCTGGTCAAACTCGTCGGTGAGGCGATTGGCAAACTCAAACCCGCGTCGCTGGCCTACGGTTCTGCTCGTTGCAGCGTGGCTATGAATCGCAGGACACCAACCGAAACTGGCTTTCGAAACCACCCGAATCCCAACGGTCTCGTCGATCATACGGTGCCGGTACTTAGTATTCGCAACGAAGTGGGCGAACTGCAGTCCGTCCTTTTCGGGTATGCCTGTCACAACACAACGATGGGTTTCCGCTACTGGCTGGGCGACTACGCAGGATTTGCACAACAGTATTTTGAAGCGGACAACTCCGGCGTTACCGCGTTATTTATGATGGGCTGCGGTGCCGACCAGAACCCGTATCCGCGCAGCGAACTGAAATACGCCAAAATGCACGGCCGTTCCCTGGCAACATCTGTCGAAGCCGCCCTGGAATTCAATCAGAGCAAACCGCTGCATCAGCGGCACATATCCGGACACATTCGATCGGCCCTGGGAACTGTGGACCTGGAATTCGAACCGGATGACCGACCGGACTTTCGGTACCCGGTTCAGGTCATTCGGCTGGGTGACGACCTGATGCTGGTGGCTCTTGGCAACGAAGTGGTCGTGGATTATTCACTGCGGCTGAAAGAAGAGCTGTTTCGGTCGGATGGTCCCGCGGTGTGGGTGGCGGGATATTCAAACGTGTACGACGGCTACATTCCCAGTCGACGTGTGTTGCTGGAAGGCGGCTACGAAGCAAAGAGCCGTCCCTGGAAGCCAGAGCTGGAGGCACGCATCATCGGCAAGGTGCATGAACTGGTGGCAGAGACCGCAATCGACTAGCGACAGCAATGCTGTCAGTTCATCTGTCCCTTGATGGTTCGCTGAGTCTCGTCCCAGCCGTCTTCAAGCACCTTAACGTATTCTTCCGGAGTCAACAGAGCAGCGTCGGTGCGCAGCGTAAACAGCCAGCCGGAACCATAGTTGTCCGCATTGATTCCGGCCGGGTCATTCAGCAGTTCGTCGTTGAATTCAATGATTTCACCGGCGCACGGCGTGAACATCGACGATACCGCTTTAGAACTTTCGACTTCGCCGATGTCCTGACGGTCTTTCACGAGCGTGCCGGGATCTATGCTCCATTCCAGAAAATAGACGTCCTGCAGCAACCGCACAGAATACGCCGTGAAGCCCACTTGATAGACGTCGCCGTCGGTCTTCTGCAGCCACATGTGTCTGGCGGAATACATTCGATCGACAGGAATGACGGCCTCGTACTGGCCCATCATAAAATTTAGAGGTTCAGACATGGATCTTCGATCCTGAGTTGGCGTGGCTTGCAGAAGGAGCCGGGACGTAAACCCGCCGACGGATGACAGCGTCCCCGGGGACAGCGCAGCATCAATGTGGTACGTCGGACAGGACGCCGGCTTTATCCACCGGAAAGTCAAAGGGTTCGCCGATGAATTCCAGAGTGTCACTCTGTTCAACCAGAGGAAACAGGGCCGCGGACACACGAGTGCGCGTCAGGTGCAGTGTGTCTGTGATCTGAATGATTCGTGCATCTTCAGGAGGGGTCATGCCGATCGTCTGCAATGCTGCTTCCACGGCCTCGGCATCGGTCGGAAATGTAATCGGAATCATGGCGGCCTCCGGATGAATGGCGGTGATGCAGTTGACACGTGTCTTTACCATGTCCAACTGATCGACGCAGCGTTGGGTTGTAAACTCGGCCATGCCTATGCCGGTTCCGTTGCCGTGAGTCTCTTCGGTTAACGATCGGATCATAATTCTGTGGCAGTTCGCGACGTCGTCGCTGCTGGCGATATGGTCGTTGAATTTGCGGCCGACGATATTCGCATCCATCCCGGCACCGCTGATGTTTTTCCCGATCCGGTCAATGATCAGCAGGTCCGTCCTGTCAAAGGGCAGAGTCGGCAGCCAGCTGACGGCCTGTTTAAGCAATTCGGGTTCACGAGTTCCGAAATCCTGTGGACGAACACCTTCGATCAGGGCTGTTTCATCGACGGCGTTTTCCAGTATCGCCAGTCCACCAATCACGCTGCATTCCTGCAGCACCTTTGTAGCGACCGCGTTAATAATTTCCGGGAAACTCGCCGACAGGATTGCCTGATGGTAGACCTTCGCTCCTTCGTGTTTGCCCAATCCGATCAGCATCATTTTGTGCAGTCCGGATTCAATCGGTCCGACAAATCGAGTGTGCGGTTTGACTCGCCCCACAATCAACACATGGTCGGCTTCGTGGGCAAAACGGTCGAAGTGAACGGGGATCCCATTGTCTGTCTCCGCAACAATCACGGTTTCCATCGTGGCGCGAAGTGGAACTCCGACTGAATCTTCAGTGATGCCCAGGCCGCGAAGTACCTCCAGCTGGCCTTTAACCGTGCCTCCGCCATGGCTGCCCATGGCGGGCACGATAAACGGTTTGGCACCCAGGGACTTTAGGTGTTGGACGGTCTCACGCAGAATTTCAGGGATATTTGCGATACCGCGACTGCCAGCCGTGACGGCGATGGTTTGACCGGATTGAATCTGTTCCGCCAGGTTCAAACGCTGCAACTGCTGCTGCACAGTGGCAGAGATGTCGTCGACTCGAGGGGCATCGAATCGCTGACGGACATCACACATTTGTGGAAAACGAGGCACAACGACGGCTTTCATAATCACAGGTGGCTGAGAAGGATGGATGCCTATTTTTCGTCAATCGGCAGTCGGTCAATCTTGGCCGCCAGAATGAAGTCGTTCAGCGAAAGACCGCCGATGGCGTGTGTCCAGATATCGATGGTCACATTGCGGTAGCCGACAAGATGCAGGTCCGGATGGTGGCCCTCGTCTTCGGCCAGAGCTGCGACCTTTTCGAAGAATGCCAGGCCGGCCATGAAGTTCTTCACCGTCCACGATCGAGTGATACGATCGGGCCCCTCACGCAGCTCCCAGCCGTCGACTTCCTGCAGCTGACACTGAGCTTCTTCCGGCGTCAGCTTGGGCACGCCCCCTTCACACGGGACACATTTGGTGGAACACAGTTGTTCGGTGGTTGACAGTTCTGTCATGACGCTCCTGCTGGCTGAACACATTAAAAAACGCAGACGCCACGTTGCCGCCCGAAATTTCCAAGCACTGCAGTCTACACGATCCTGACAGAATTCGCTGCCCTGCGACTTTCGTTGTGCGAAAATCGGTGCGGTAACGGATTGTGGTTGCGGACTTCCGGGTGGCCGGGGCTGGACTGAGCCTGCGAAGGAAAACAAACCGGCGCGGTCGGCCCTGGGGGTTCACTCGGGCCTCGCTCCAACCGCGGTCACACTCTCCAGTTTTGCAACTGTCCGTTACAGGACTCTGCGAAAATCGTCATGCAACAGGAACTCCGGCTGGTGCAGTCACTCGGCCTGCGACCTGCCTTAATCCCAATCCTTCTGTGGCAAGGGCGGCAGAACTGACTGCCCGTCAAATCTGCCCCAGGATGATCTGCCGATCTTCGATCACGGCATTCACTCGATGTGACAGATTGTTTTCTTCGATGGCCTTATCGATTTTTGCGGCCGCCGTTTGGGGTGAACTTGGGAGTGATCCGCATGTTGCCTGCCAGCCGCCACGCCACCTGTTCATTTCACTTATTCACTTAGGGGCGATGCTGAATGTGTGCGCGCCTCCTTGGGGCGTGCCCGTTAAGTCTTGTCGCAACCAATTACCGTCAAAACTGTTAGAATCGTCAGATTCAGAAAAGTTTACCCAGTCAACGCGTCGAGAACGTTGGATGAGTGCAGTTGGGGGCAGGGATCGCTGCGGGGATTTCAATTTGCGGCAATGGTAGCCTGCTGTGCTTTGACAGCGAGCGTGTGTGTGCTGGGACCGAAGAGCCTGCAGCACAGTCGTCTGAACTACAATCGAGCGATTCAGACAACGTCTCGAGAAGAACTGCTGCTCAACCTTGTCCGTATGCGATATCACGAGTCTGAGGAGTTTCTCGGCGTCTCCAGTATCACGGGCCAATACACGTATAATGCAGATCTCACAGGAGCCGGCATTTGGCCAGGCGGGGCGAAACACGCGGGAGCCGCTAAATTAGGTGCCACCTCGAAGCCGACTATCGTGTATTCGCCAGAGCAGGGCAAGGACTTCAACCAGCGAAAACTGTCGCCGGTGAGTCTGGAAACGCTTGATCTTCTGGCTTCGAAGGGCTGGGCTATTGATCGAGTGTTGCGCCTAACCGTTCGTAATCTCAACGACATCGACAATGCCACCAGCGCCGGTGGCCCAACGCCGACGAAGAAGCCTGAATACGAGGAATTCCTGTACCTAGCGCAGTTGTTCCGACAGTTGAAGACTCCGAACAGTCGCCGACTTATTCGGCACGGGCTGGAGCCAGGGACTCCGATAGCGCTGAAAGACGAGGTGACAATGAGTACTCGTTCTCTGAAGGAGATGATGTTCTATCTGTCTCACGCTGTTGGTGCACCGGCAGAGCACTACCGATGTGGCTACGTGCGGTCGACGTTTGACGACTACGGAAAACCCTTCAACTGGAATGACATGACCGCTGGCCTGTTTCATGTGCACTACAGCAAAAAGCGTCCCGTCGATGCAGACGTTGCTGTCAAGCATCGTGGATACTGGTTCTACGAATCGAACTGTGATCTGGATTCCAAGTCCACACTCAACTTGCTGTCGGAACTGATCAATCTTGAGATCAGAGCGGGCGGTGGTGCCCAGATTCCGCTGCTGACGATTTGAGTCTGCAGGCACCCCAACGCGGACGTGATTTCTGACTTCGTCCGGCTCTGCCGCGTGTGTCTGCACCGTTCTCCACGCTTGCGGCAAAACCGCGGAACGATCTGCTGAGGGAACTGGGGGCGCAGCCGGAGGGGAAAGATTCGTGGGTGTTCGGTTTGCGCATGGCCGGAAACCGGCTATCGTGGCGGTTGCCTTGCCCGCCATGGCCACTGGTCTGTTGCCCGCTGATAACCTGAATTCGTGCTGAGGGCCCTGCTCTCATCAAGGAAAAATATGAAAAGATCTTTGTTAACTTATGCGATGCAGCTCTGTCTGTTCACGACTGTTGCCTGCAGCAACGTGAATGCCCAGTACGACGGCGCCACTGACGTGCCCTCCCGTTTTCGTGAGGGCTTTCAAAGTATCACAGAGAAGGATTCAAAGAGCCTGCTGACGGTTCTGGCCGGCGCTGACTTTGCGGGGCGAGGCACGGGACAGCAAGGATTCATGAAGGCGGCGCAGTGGTTTTCGGAGCGTCTGGCCGAACGCGGATTTCAGCCGGCCGGTGAGGATGGCAGCTGGTTTCAGTTTCTGCCGTTCAATCGGACTGAGATTGGTGTTGAATCCACGAAACTGAGCATTGGCGAAACGACTGTCCTGTCCGGCAACGACTTTGGTGTTGAAAACTACTTTGGCAATTTCAACGGCCAGCTGCCGGTGACCTTCGCTCGAGTGACGAAGAAGCGTCCTGAGCTCGAAGACGGGGCATTTTCCGGGCGGCTACTGGTTGTCCGGTCTGCAACTCGCATTAACGCGAACGATGTGCTGATTGTGAAAGGACGTCCGGCTTGTGTTTTGATCGTGGACCGAGACTCACGCGTTCGATCTCAGTCCGTTTCTCAACTGGAACGAACGCCCGGCGCAGTGCCTCTGGCAAAGCTTGGCGTCACGATGGCGAACAAGCTGGCCACTGCGTCCGAGATCAGCGGCGAATTCTTTACCGAGAAGAATCCCGAGAAGAATCAGCTGATGACGTCGTCGTCGGAAGTGGACGTGCATTTGACGGTTGAACACGAATCCATCGATGTGCCAAACGTGGTGGGCTGGTATCCCGGCTCTGTGGAATCGCTGCGGCATGAGCATGTTTGCATTGGTGCTCACCTGGACCATCTGGGTCTGCAGCAGGGCAGCGTCTACCCCGGTGCCGAAGACAACGGGTCGGGCTCGACTTCCATCCTGCAGATCGCCAACGCGATTCACACGAACGCTCAAAAGCCGCAACGCAGCGTCCTGCTGATGGCATTCTGTGCAGAAGAACGAGGGCTGCTTGGTTCAAAGCACTATGCGGCCAATCCGTTGCGTCCGCTAAAGGATATGGTTTGCATGCTGAACATCGACATGATCGGCCGCAATGAAGAATCCGACAAAGAACCGGCCAGTGAGAACGAGAACACGATTCACCTGGTCGGCAGCAAAAAAATCTCCAACCAGCTGCACGAGCTGACGATTACGGCGAACAAGCACGTGAACTTCGTCTTTGAGTACGATCAGGAAAGCGTGTACAACCGCAGTGACCATGCATCATTTGCGAAGAAGGGTGTGCCCATCACTTTTCTGTTTGGAGGCTTCACGCCTCATTACCACAAACCAACGGATACGCTTGAGGGCATCAACTTCAGCAAGATCGCCAATTGTGCCCGGCTGGACTATCTGACTCTGATGCTGGCGGCTGAACATGGGCATTTCGAAAAGAATGCCGACGACGACGCGAAGGCCGGTCAGTGATTGAAGAAAAAGGGGGCAGGAACCAATAGTGCGAAGCACCCACCGCGCCGTTCCGGCTATTGATTCCTGCCCCCTTTTTGATCCCGCTGGGAAAACTCGCTGGCGCAGTGTGCCTGTACGGCAATCCGTTCAGTTTTCCAGCTTCTCAATCGCCGCCGGCAGCGTGATGTCCACGATTCCCTGGGCACCGCGACCTTCGCTCAATCGATCCTCAACGTCGTACATCGTGTCTTCGTTGTCGATCTTCCAGAACTCCTCCATGGCCTCACGCGACAGCGTTTTAAGAGGACGGATCAGGCGGAAGCCAACACCGCGAGCGGGGTCGTCTGTGTACCACCACGGGCTCTTGGGGAGATTCGGATCGGTCTCTTTCCATGTGGATGAGTCCGAAGGGAAGCGGGAGGCGGAGCGGCATTCGGTGGCCGCAAACTGCCAGCTGCCGCCTCGAACGATTCGCGGATCCAGTTTGGGAGCACGCACCCAGTCGGTGGCCGCATTCAGAGTTGCGTCACTGGCAGCGTATGGCTGAAACTGGTCCAGCACCCATTCGGCAGCATTGCCGTGCATGTCCAGCAGGCCCCACGCGTTGGGTTTCTTCTGGCCAACTAATTTTGTGCCGTTGTCATCTGAGTTGCCTTCGAACCATGCGTAGTCACCCAGTTTCGAGGCATCGTCGCCGAAGTGAAATGCGGTTGTCGATCCTGCTCGGCAGGCGTATTCCCATTCGGCTTCTGCAGGCAGTCGGAACTGCGTTTCCGTAATGGCCGACAGCCATTTACTGTATTGCTTGGCGGAGTATTGTGTGATGGTGACAGCGGGTTGCTGATCTTCTTCGCCGTATTCAAACGTAAAATCAGGTTCGTACAGCGGTGTTGGTGCCGTGATGGCGTCTACCTTGTTGTCGTCCGTGACCTTACGAATGCCTTGCTGTTCAAATTCCTTGAACGCGTCGTACACCTGTATGAAGTTTTTATATTCGGCCCACGTGACTTCGCAGCGGGCCATCCAGAACGGTTCTACTGTGAACTTCCGTTGAGGCCCTTCGCATTCTTCACGGCCGCTTTCTGCGGTGGCACTGCCCATAACGAACTCACCGCCGGGAATCGGTTCCATCCGGAAGGTGACCTCTGTGCCGGGGATCGTCACGGTATACGGTGTCATGAAACCGCCGTCGACTTTGACACTGCGTCCGTCGGCGGGTTTTTCCTTGACAAGGCCGGGGACATCGTCGGCCGACGGAAGTGGTGTCTGCAGCATCACGATAAGGGAACATGCAAGCAGGATTCTCATCAGCGAATTATACCTTTGACGAATTTGTTGAGATTGAAGCAGCGCCGACTGCCTGCGCGAGTCGCCGATCGGGAGTGCACAATGGAGTGACTGATCCGGTGGCCACGAAGCAGCGGCAGAAGCGAATTGATACATCGAGTGCGGCTGCAGATACATTGTGGCGATAACGGTCTGCCGGGACAACAAATAACGTGCGAAAAACGAGGATGCCGCCCACTCGTCTTAAACATGATAGAGACTGTCCGCCTGATCAGAACCTGGTGAGCTTTGTTCCGGGAAGGCTGGCGGCCCGCACTACAGGAATTTTCCGCTATTGTTCCACCAGCGTCGCGACGGCGTCCACGACCTGCACGATGGACATGTTGCTGGTGTCCATAATCACGGCGTCGGCGGCTGGTTTCATCGGTGCATGTTCTCTGTTCTCGTCGCGTGCATCGCGTTGCTGCAGCTGAGTTCGAACGGTTGCCAGAGTCAGACTGGAGCCGCCGGCGATCAATTCACGATGCCGCCTTCTGGCTCTGGCATCCACCGAAGCCGTAACGAAGAATTTGAATTCGGCATCCGGAAAAACGACGGAACCCTGATCACGGCCCTCGGTGACAAGGCTGCCCTGATGCCCGACAGCACGCTGCAGTTCCACCAGACGCGTGCGAACGTCCGGGTTGGCTGCTACAACCGAGGAAATGGCCGTGACCTCCGGTGTGCGAATTTCCGCAGCGACGGATTCGCCGTTCAATAATATCGTCTCATCATCGAATCGGATCTCAGCATCGTGTGCGATCCATGCCACTGACTGCGCGTCTGATTCCTCCTGACCACTTTGCAGAACTGCCAGTGCGATGGCTCGATACATGGCACCCGTGTCGAGAAAACGTACGTTCAGACGCTGTGCCAGAAGTTTTGCGACGGTGCTTTTCCCGGATCCCGCCGGACCGTCGATAGTGATGATCATGATCGTAAAGGAGCAAAGGACAGTGATGATTCAGGTGGTCAGTGGCAGAGGGTTTTACACGCTCTGATGCCGGTCAGAAAGTCAGTTCCACTTCATTAATCTGAAACCGGCGGAACGCCACGGAAACTCCTTTGTCTGACATCGGCAGTTCCAGAATGCCCGTTCCGTCCGGGTGCCGCAGTCGAGCGCTGACGGGGGGGCGAGCAGTTCGAATCAGGCACGCGATCGACTTGCCTTCTGTTTCCTGTAGCAGCAGGATCAGGCGAGCAGGCGATGATGTTGGTGTCTGGTCGGTGTCGTCTTTCGCAGGTGACTGGCTGCCTGCCGTTTCCCATCGCGTTCTGGCGACGTTGACGTTTTTCGCGGACAGGCCCAGAATCCATGCGGACGCGGCGCCAGCAGGAATACTGGAATCTGTTTTTACTGGCAGGGTTGGCTGCAGGACTTCCATGGCCGTTCGCATCGGGTAAGGCTGGTCAAAGTCCAGCGTGAAATCGAACTGCCGTTCGGATTCACCTTCAACCAACAACAGGCTATCCAGCATCCGCGGTCCACTGCGGCGGTGATACGGGCGGCCGTGCGGCACGATCAGCAACCGCTGGTCTGAGTCAGCAATTTCAACGTAATCGGGGGCTTCGAAGCGTTCCATGCGGAAGCCGGACGCCTGTCCCAGCATGCTGCGAGTGATCGATGCGCCTGAATTGTCCCATGCGAATCGACAGGCGTAATACGTCATCCACGGATTACCTCCGGGCAAAGTTGGCAGATCATCAAACTCGATCTGGATCTGGACTCGTGGTGAATTTCGTTCGATTGTGACTATCTGGCGGAATCCGGCCATGACTTCCTGAGTTTCCGCGTCGACGATCTCGCTTGTGGTTTCGATCGCTCCGCGGAATGGCCCGGCCGCTAGGACGCGCGACGAGACCAGGCGAACTGCGGCGTAGGCGGAGATCACTTCATCTTCGCCGATAGTGACGGTTTTTGGGTTGTCGTAGCGAAATGCCACCTGCTGACTGACGCGATTGGATCGCTGATTGTGGAAGTTCACGGCAGAAATTCCGCCAGTAGTGTCGCTTAGTGTGACTTCAAAGTATTCGTTTCTGAGAAACAGATCTTCGGCCAGCGGCTTGCCCTTCGCCTTTGATGGCGCCATGGCCTGCTGAGCTTCCGTCGTTTCATGAATCCATGCGAAGCCCCCGGCAGGCAATTCCACGTCCATCAATTGTTCCTGACCCTGCTGCCACAGCGCTGTCACGCAGCTGTTTTTGGCGGGTGGCTGATGGTCCTGCGGCCACGGAATGGAGCAGCGGCGTTTCCACGGCAGTGGGTTGATCAGCAGGGTTCCCTGCGCCGTGGAAGCTGCTGTTGGAATCAACCTGGCCAGTTGGCTGGTGGCTTCCACCTTGAGGCACGCGATGCTGTCCTTGATACTGCCAAGTCGTTCGGACTGTTCCGCTGGAGTATCGGGGGCAGAGGACGTCAGGTTGATGCGACGCGATTCCTCCGCACTGAGTGCGGCTTCCGAGGCATCTGTTGTTATCGCAGCAACGTTCTTTGGTTTCAGAATACCGCCTAAGGCGTGCACAAACGCGACCGTTTCCAGCTGAGCGTGTTGCTGGTGAAGTTCGGCCGGCGATGTGATCGGGGCTTCCGTCTTCAGGACAGACGACTGAATCAGATAGGGACTGAGATACTCGCCTTCGTCAAATTTTGTCGCAGACGCCTGAGTGGCGGTCTGGTCGATGAAGTCCGTCATTGTCACGAAGCGACCCAGAACCGGCGCGTAGGACGCACCGATCTGTAGGTCGGTCAGCCAGGGAGACTGCAGCTGGGGAAGTCGTGCCAGTAACATGACCGCAGTCGTATCTTCCTGCATACTTTCTGTGAAGCGATCGGCGAAACGCAGAAATGATGAGGCTCCGTCAATCGCCAGTGGAATTCTGGATACGGAATCTATCGTACTGCCGTCGGGGGCCTGCCAGTTGAGTTGTCCGAATTCGCGGTCCGGGTACAGACCATCGTCCAGGACAACATGCAGTGCTCCACCAAAGTTGAACAGCGACAGTAACGACGGCAGGCTGCTGGTCATGCCGTAGCGGCGTCGGGCCCAGTGAACAGTTTTGTCGGTCAATTGCTGTCGCACCCAGGCGCTGGCGGTATGGATGTCGGAATAGGCGGCGGCCAGGCCTCCCAGGGAAATCCGGAGTTCGTGCTGGTGTCCCGTCAGTAGTGACAGGCGATCACTTTGCAACGCAGATTTCATTGTTGCTGCGAAGTCCGGATCATCCTCGCAGAACTTCCTCAGCTCCTCGCCACTGCACACCAGAGACAGCGACGGGCTCTCTGCAATCAGGTTTTGCAGGTCGGTGGCCGAGGTCTGATCTGACGGCAGGCACATATCCAGCAGAAAGCTTTCGACGGGATAAAACTGTTCTCGGCAGTCCAGCAGGCACTCAAAGCAGCGTCTGAGATGATCCCGTGCTTTGACTTCGTCTCCGGCGATGGCGGCCTCTGCGGCCGCAAACGCTTCGGATTCCAGCAGGTAGCTGTCCGGGTCGACGAAATGATGCATTCGACGACTCAACAGCATCACCTGCAGATGAGTCGTTCCCAGGGCAAAGAAGTCTGCCAGCAATGCTTCGGGAATTGCTTCCGCCGCCGCACCGAACTCCTCATCAATCGCTTTGGTCCATTCGTCGCGATCACCACACCCGTGGAAAACAACGCTGACTGTATCTGACAGTTTTTCCTGCCAGTCGTGTCCCAGCCAGTCTTCGCTGCATTCCGGCACAAGGATCAGGTGCTGTCCGGTTGGCAGTTCGGTCGATTCAGCCTGTCGAAACTCGGGAATGCCAGCAGATCGGTTCAGCAGCCATGGATGCCATGCCACGGCAAATGCGTTCAACAGGGAGGCTGCATTTCGTTCGTTGAGATCTGATGGAAGGTCCTCGATCGAGTATCCGGGGATAAGAATCGTGATTTCCTGGAAATCTGCACTGTGGGTCATGCTGTCTGTTCGTCGTGTTTTTAAGTGTGAAGACGTCTGAATCTGGGATGTAAACGCTGAGATCCTGCTGTTTCTACGGTCTGACAGCAGGCATTGGTGCGGCTGATTCTGCGCACGTTTCAAAAAAAAACGAGTTCACGGGAACACGGACCTGGAAATCGCCGTCAAACCCCCGTTCCCGCCACGGAATTCTTCGATACAGCCGATACAACGGGATGCGACTCCGCGGGCGGAGTCAGGGCGATAGGTTTGTAGGCCAATCGGTGTGATTCAATGGTCCAAACTTGCATAAAGTGGTGATTTCGTTGACCATACGACAATTCCTCTGGTACTTTTGGAGTGTGAGTCTCTCGATTGCCAAGGATTGAACAATTGTGCTGTTGGTAACGATTGGATGGCGGTTGGGCAATGATTTCGTTGACGTTGTTCCGTTCGGGCGTTCAGGTTTTGGCCGGGGCGCCGGTTGGAAGTTGCTGAATCGGGTGGGGCACAGTCCCTGACGTGATTGGTACCAGATTTAATATCACTGACCGGAACCGGTTGGTTTAAGGTTTTGAGGAGCCGTTATGGCAGAATCTCGCAGTGCATGGGGAATCGATATCGGGCAGGTGGGGCTGAAAGCCATCAAGCTGCGCGTTGGGGAAGACGGGCAAAAAGTGAGAGCTGTTGCCTTCGATTATATCCCTCACCCTAAGATTCTGAGTCAGCCGGATGCCATACCGGAAGAGCTGATCAAGCAGTCGGTCGAGACCTTTTTGTCTCGCAATAAGGTGGGCAACGATTTGATCGGGGTCAGTGTTCCCGGTCAAACTTCACTGGCAAAGTTTATCAAGCTGCCTCCCGTGGAACCAAGCAAGGTTTCCGAGATTGTTCGTTATGAAGCTCGACAGCAGATCCCGTTTGATCTGAACGAGGTGATCTGGGACTTCCAGCCCATTGGTGGTGGCGTGGAAGAGAGCGGTTTTATGCTGGAAGCGGAGGTGGGATTGTTCGCGATGAAACGCGAACTGGTCTACGACGCCATGGAGCCGCTGACCGAGCAAAAGGTTGAAGTTGAGCTTGTTCAGGTGTCTCCTCTGGCACTGTACAACTATCTGTCGTTCGATGTTCTCGGGTTTCGTCTGGATGGGGACGACGCAGAACCGCCCGATGCTGAAGATTTTTACATCGTGCTGGACATGGGGGCCGACAACACGACCCTGGTGGTCTCAAACGGCAAGAGTATCTGGATTCGCAACGTTCCTATTGGCGGCAACCATTTCACGCGCGCGTTGACTCGTGAAATGAAGCTGACGTTCGCCAAGGCTGAACATCTGAAACGCAACGCGACGAAAGCTCCGGATCCCAAAGCCGTTTTCCAGGCCATGCGGCCCGTCTTCAACGATTATGTGACTGAGATTCAGCGTTCGATCGGTTACTTCGGCAGCGTTAATCGGTCAGCCAAAATTACCAAAGTGATTGGCGTTGGTAACGGCTTTAAAATGGCCGGGTTGCAAAAATTCCTTCAGCAGAACCTGAAATATCCAGTTGAACGACTTGACGATCTTAAGGGGGTCACGGGCGACGGTGTTCTTAGCGATCCGCTGTTTATTGACAATGTGATGACATTTGCAGTTCCTTACGGGTTAGCTCTGCAGACATTGAAGCAGACTCGAATCCATACAACGTTGTTGCCGCCGGAAATTGTGGTTGAACGGACGATAAAACGGAAGAAGCCATGGGCTGCCAGTATCGCCGCCGGACTGTTGCTGGCCATGGGGATTTCGACATTTGCCAGTGCTCGCGTGTTGAATTCTGTGAGTGAAGAAAAGTTCAAAGACGGTCATGCGGCTGTCAGTGATCTGGAATCGACAGTGTCTGGAAACAATTCCGCCTATGAAGCTGAAAAGGCGAGTCACGATGCGAACAAGAAAGCCATCGAAGATCTGACGGCTCCGCTGCAAAAACGGGAACTGTGGATGGAGTTGCTGAAGGCTGTCAGTGATTGCCTGCCCCGCGATGAAGGGGACGGTTTGGATATCATTGATCCTCAGCTGCAAAGACAGTTACGAATTCAGAGTTTTGTACAGAAAAAAGTCGAGGACGTATCAGAGTGGCATACCGCATTGGTGGGGGCCAATCTGTCTGAAGAGTTTCATGCAGACGATGCGGAAACGGCGCCCGCGGGTCTTGGCTATATCATCACTCTGACGGGCTATCACTTTTTTAACCACCCGGATCAGCCCTACGAAAGCAGGGATCGAGGTTTCGTCGAAAACACGTTGATCGCTAATCTTCGGCAGTGGCGTCTGGATGGGGATGGTGCGCAGTCGACCTCGCTGGGCGGGGGCCTGAAAACACCGGTTGGGCAGTTGGGCATTTCGCATCCGATTGTCGTTTGGGCGTTGAACAATGAGGTTGAATATGACCCTAATGCTCGAATCGGTAGTGGCGGCATGGGCGGCGGCATGAGTGGCATGAGTGGCATGAGTGGTATGAGTGGTATGAGTGGTATGAGTGGTATGGGAATGAGAGGTTCGGGTGGGCCAGGTGGTGGTAATTATGAGAGCGAGGGGAACTATGAGTCTGGTGGTTCGGCTGGACAATATGGCGGCCTGGGGGCTGGTGGCTTGATAAAATAGACTTATACAGAGTAGTGGTTTGGACAAGGATACAAGGGTGGTGAAGAGG
>JAQWLN010000238.1 GCA_029247265.1 Fuerstiella sp. | reverse complement strand
CATTTGGAAAGCGGTACGTCCAGCAGCGGTGTAAGATCTCGCCCCGCCAGGTTGTCGGGGGCGTCAACACCAGCGACGCTGGTCAACGTCGGGTAGATGTCCACGAATTCGACGACGCGACGACAGGACTGTCCGTTTCCGGATCTGCCAGGGGCCCGAATGATCAGTGGTGTCCGCGCGCCTTCCTCAAATAAGGTGCGTTTCTGCCAGATGCCATTGTGTTCGCCAAGGTGGTATCCATGGTCGCTCCAGAACACCACGATCGTGTTGTCGGCAAGCTTCAATCGATCGAGTGCGCCCAGCAGTCGTCCAACCTGAGCATCCACGAACGATACGCAGGCGTAGTACGCCTGCATCGCCTGCAGCAGCACGGGTTCCGGCAGGTTGTAATGAGGCACGGGACAGTTGTGAGCAAACGCCGGGACGGGAATGTCATCTCGATCACCGGCAGGAGCAAACGGCAACCGCATTTGCTGCACGGGATACAGATCGAAGTACTTCTTTGGAGCCACGTACGGTGTATGAGGTCGGAAGAAACCGACTCCCAGGAAGAACGGCTCCTCCTGGTGCTGCTCCATCAGGCGGATGGCTTCGGTTGCAATCATACCGTCGGTTTGTTGGGTGTCGTCACCGTCCGCTGCCAGCCAGCTAAGTGCGCCGCTGATCTTGCGGTGAGGTTCTGCGTTGAAGATCAATGGCTCATCGGTCTTGTCGCGTCCCTTCGGATTGATGGTTTGATTCCACGACGGCGGATCGTCAAACCCATCCGTGCCGATCGACGCCGGGACGTTGTAATGATAGATCTTGCCAACTCGTGCCGCAAAATATCCTGCCTTCTGAAACGCCTGCGACAGAGTTACCACGTCAGGCAGTTCATCACGGAAATGCCGATCAAGATCGTACACCTTGATCTGATCGGGTCGCAGCCCCGTCATGATCGAAGCTCGAGTGGGGTTGCACAGCGGGAGCTGGTTATACGCCCGGTCGAATCGGACACCGCTGGTGGCTAATGCATCGATGTGCGGAGTCCGGGCCAGCAGATCACCGTAACACCCCAGCGCGGCGGACAGATCGTCGACGGCGATAAACAGAACGTTTGGTCTGGCCGCGCAGACTGTTGGATGTTGGATGTCCGGCCCGACAAGCAGAACCGCCTGCACACATGCGATCGTCAGAGTATTCAATGGCCTCATTAAGCGGTCCTGTTCGTCGTTTACTGCGTGGTGAAGCCCGTCAGGCGAGAACAAAGATGGCGGAACCGTCATGACTTGGCAACCGACTCACGCCAGAACTTCCGGTGGTGACATGTTGATTGCCGAAAAACCAGCGGGAATCCCCAACTGGAGTTCGGGAACAGCAGGACGTGGAAGTTTCAGTCGACTAATCGCTGCAGATTCCGGCGAGTGATTTCAACGGTTCACAGTTCCAGCGAAAAGTTGGTCAACCTTTCGACTCCATCGCCGGTCACTCGATAATTCTGTTCCAGCCGAATGCCCGCTTTCAGCTCATCCGTGTACAGTCCCGGTTCAGCTGTGAAGCAGTCACCTTTCTCAAATGTGTCGTTCCAGTGCGGGTTCAGATGTGGGGCCTCATGAGGAAACAGGCCAAACCCATGGCCAAGGTGGTGGAAGAATGCTCCCGAACAATAGTCGTCCAGCATGGCCTGAGCGGATTCGAACAGCGTTCTGCACGACACGCCGGGTTTGACTGTTTTTTCAACCACCTCCAGCACTGCTGCAATCCCCGCCCATGCCCTGCTCTGTTCGTCGGTGGGCTGCCGATTGACGGCAATAGTGCGACAATTGTCTGCGTAATAACCACGATACGCAGGCCCAAGATCCAGAATAAATAATTCACCGTCCTGTGCCATTCGGTCACGCGGCGGTCCCCCCGGTGAGTTGCATTGAAAGTCATTTCCCAGAGCGGTCAGCGGTTCACCAGCGACATCTACAGCTGCTGACTGTAACTGGTTGAACACATCCAGTTCGGTGATTCCGGGGCGGATGATCTCTCGTGCACGAACATACATTGCCTCCGTACAATCGATCGCCCGCCGGATCATCGCCAGTTCGTCATCGTCTTTGCGGCGACGAATCTGCCACATGTCGTGGTCGATATCGGTGGTGTTCTCAAGTGTTCCCACATGTTTGGACAGATGGTGGCTACCGACTGAGTACTCGACGGCTGTTCGTCCATTGAGTACGTCCCCCACGGCGTCGACTAATGTTGCGACAGCCGTCTCGGTCTGGTCCTGTCGCAGCGTGCAGTGCCATTGCGCCGGAAACGTGACAATGTTATCAGCTGCAGCGACTTCCGGTTCTTCGTTGGGCGCTGCCAGAGTGCATCGGCCTTCGGGTTCCAGGCAGACGGCGGCCTGCATCAGTCGATGTGGACGAAAGCCGGTCAGGTATTGAATGTTCTCGTGCCCGACGAAAATCGCTCGATCGACGGACCGTTCGGCCAGACGTTTTCGGACGCGTTCCTGTCGGATTCGGCAAAGACTCGGCGAAAGGTTCAGGGATTCTACAGCCATGTTTCGGCGTTTGGATGTGGTGCACGACACAAATGAGTAGAGTGTGGAAAGAAACGTCCATTCTCAACCAGGGAGTTTTTACTGTGAGTGTCGCGAGTAAATCAAGACTCGTCTACCTGTCGGGCAAAATGGTTCCTGAATCAGAAGCGAAGATTTCGATTTTTGACAGCGCTGTGATGCTCGGAGACTGCGTGACGGAATCGACACGCACTTTCGCCCACCAGCCATTTCGTCTGGATGACCACATAAACCGGCTGTACCGCTCGTTAAAGGTCGCCCGCATTGATGTCGGACATTCTGCGGAAGAACTGACTCAGATTACATCGGATGTGCTGGAAGCGAATCTGCATGCTCAGAGGCCTGAAGACGATTGCTGGATCGTTCACAATATTTCCCGAGGGATACTGAAACATGGTCCATCCGCAGCACAGCGGAACTCTGCGACTGTCATGATCTTTACTAATCACATGGATCTTCGCGGCTGGGCGAGGTACTACACAGAAGGTTGTCATGCCGTTACGTCCATGAGTCGGGCCATTCCCGCACAGTCACTGGATGCTCGTATTAAAAATCGCAGTCGGTTGGCGTACACGATGGCGGATGCGGAAGCACGGCTGGTCGATCCCGACGCTCAATGCGTGATTCTGGATGTTCACGGCAATGTTTCTGAGAACAAGGGCGGTAATATCTGTGTCGTAACGGATGGGGAACTGAAAACACCGACCACGGAGAACAGCCTTGCCGGAATAAGCCGGCAAACCGTCCTTGAACTTGCTGCCGAACTGGGAATACCGGTTCGAGAATGTCGTCTGCAGATGTATGACCTTTATACTGCTGACGAAGTATTTTTCACCAGCACGCCATACTGCATCATGCCGGCGACGCGATTCAACGGCCTGCCTGTGGCTGACGGTCAGGTTGGGACGATCACAAAGCGACTTCTGGCGGCATGGAGTCAACGTGTTGGCGTCGATATCACGGCCCAGGCTCAGCGACAGCTTGACGAAGAACAGGGGACTTGTTCATGACGGGTGTATTTCCGGCTCGCGCAGGCAGCCGCTCTACAACCAGGGCACTTCAATCGCGACCATGAGTTAGTGAATTTCGCTGTAAAAAGTACAAACGAGACGCAGAATGAAACGAATCAGACTTGGCGCCGCCATCCTGAATCAGACACCTCTGGACTGGGAAGGCAACACGTCACGAATCATGCAGGCCATCGACGATGCCCGGCAGCGGGAAGTCAGCGTTCTGTGTCTGCCCGAACTGTGCATTACCGGCTACGGCTGTGAAGACATGTTTCTGTCACCCGCCGTGTGGCAGACCGCATGGGATATGCTGTTGAAGATTGTGCCCAACACGCCCGATATGGTCGTTTCTGTGGGCCTGCCGCTGTACCTGACGAACGGAGTCTACAACGTCGCGTGCGTCATCGCCGATCGACAGATTGTGGGCTTCGTGCCGAAGCAGCATCTTGCCGGTGACGGACTGCATTATGAACCTCGTTGGTTTCGAGCATGGCCGGCAGAAACCATCAGCGATTACCATCGCGACGGCAACAGTTGGCCGATTGGTGATCTGATTTTTGAATGCGACGACGTGCGTCTGGGATTCGAAATCTGTGAAGACGCCTGGGTTGCCGGTCGTCCAGGTAACCGAATGGCCGAATGCGGAGTCGACGTCATATTGAATCCCAGCGCCAGTCATTTTGCCTTCGGAAAACATGAAACCAGAAAACGCTTTGTGCTGGAAGGGTCCCGATCGTTTGGCGTCAGCTACGTCTACGCCAACCTTGTCGGCAACGAAGCTGGCCGGGCCATCTATGACGGCGGCGCCCTGATCGCATCGTCCGGAGACCTGCTGGCCGCCGGGCCTCGGTTCGGGTTTCACGATGTACACCTGACCGTGGCAGATGTGGATGTTGAATTGACGCGGACGCGTCGGGCTGGAATTCATTCGATGCCTGTTGACGTCAGCGATGACGTACATGACCGCATCGCACGCATCGCCGGATCGCTGTCTGCTGCAATGACTCGCTGCAGTGAAACCGCCGACGCATCGGCCGAATCTGAAACCGACGAATTTATTCAGGCGATGTCGCTGGCGCTGTTCGACTACATGCGGAAGAGCCGCTCAAACGGTTTTGTGATCAGCATGAGCGGCGGCGCGGATTCTTCGGCCACGGCATGTCTGGTGCGTTGCATGGTGGAACGAGCAATCGCAGCGCTGGGCGCAGACGGTTTTCGAGAAAAACTTTCCTGCGTCAAAAATATTGATCAGGCGTCCGATGCGGACTCGGCCATGAAACTGCTGTTGTCAGGGGTCTACCAGGCAACTCGAAACAGTTCAGAAACGACGCGCGCTGCGGCGGAAGCCGTGACAGCCGCAGTCGGCGGCGGCTTTTATCACCTGGACGTGGACGGAATCGTGGCGCAGTACACGGCCATTGTTGAAAACGCCATCGGGCGAAATCTGGAATGGGAATCCGATGATATTGCGCTGCAGAATATCCAGGCCAGAACGAGAGCACCCAGCGTCTGGATGTTCGCTAATCTGAAGAACGCCCTGCTGCTGTCGACGAGTAATCGTTCTGAGGCCGCTGTTGGCTATGCGACGATGGACGGCGACACATCCGGCGGGCTGAGTCCGATTGCAGGAATTGACAAAGCATTTCTGCGCGAGTGGCTGACTCTGCTGGAAACCGATGGTTCGGCCGGTTGCGCCCCTGTCGGTGCATTGGCTCTCGTTAACCAGCAGCAGCCGACGGCTGAGCTGCGACCGTCTGAGTTCGAGCAGACTGATGAAGGTGACCTGATGCCCTATCCGCTGCTGGATGAAATCGAAGGTCTGGCGATTCGTGACAAGCTAAGTCCGCAGGAGATCCTGGCGCGGCTGACTGAATCGCATGACGAATACTCGACGGATCAGTTGATCGAATGGCTCAAACGATTCTTCCGCCTGTGGTCACGCAACCAATGGAAACGCGAACGCTATGCACCGTCCTTTCACGTGGACGACAAAAACCTGGATCCCAGAACATGGTGCCGTTTTCCGATTCTGTCTGGTGGATTCGAGTACGAATTGGGGCAGCTTTGACGCCCGCGAGACCTGCCCGAAAACGATCGCTGTCTTTCCTGTTATCCGCGAACATCCGCCGCATGTGTTGCCCCGGCGAAGCCGCTGCGAGTATCATCTGACGCTATGAGCCTTTCCTCCAGACTTCCGGAACAACGATTTGCCAATGGCTACGAACTGGTCGACGGCGTATTGATGCACCAACAGAAACCGGAACACTTCCGGATTCCTCATCCTGTGCTGAAGAAGCACGTGAGTGAGAGGCATTATGTGGAACTGAGAATTGATTCCCCACGATTTTCAGTCCATCCGGACGCGCCTGAACAGTGTGAATGCCCGTCGTGTCATGGCGAGGCGTCAAAGCCGATTCTTAGTCACGATCAGCCGGCATCGCTTGTTCCGCTGGCAGCTCAGGACGTGCCCTCGCGAGGCTGGGGAGAAGACTTCTGGGTGCAGGTTTGTCAATGTGAAGAAGGTTACTTCAAAGGGGTCGTGGACAATCCGCTGTACGAATCACGACTGCATGAATTAAGTCTGGGTGATGAGATCGTGTTCCATTCCGATCATATTCTTGCCGTGCACCCGACGCACCGGCAGGAAATGGTTATGGGTATGGACGAAGACGATTTACGACAACTCGTCCAGTGGCTGGGAACGCTGTAAGCCGTCAATGGCCTGGCTGCAGGTCCTTCACGCCACGCCGGAAATGGGATCCGCATTATATAGCGGTATTGGACGGTTCTGCAGATCGTGCCATTGCGTGTGTGGCGGAAGGCCGAGAGCCGAGTACATCGTGGCGGCGAGCGATTCGGGAGTTTGCCGTTCGGACTCAGGCTGGCCGCCGTGACTGTCAGTGCTGCCAATAATCCGGCCTCCGTCAAAACCACAGCCGGCCAGCATCACGGACTGCACGGCTCCCCAGTGATCGCGTCCTGGCTGTGCGTAGTGCTGGGGTAAACTGGAGATTTTTGGTGTGCGACCGAATTCCCCGGCCATCACAACAAGAGTTGATTCCAGCATGCCACTTGCCGACAGGTCGTCCAGTAATGCCGACACCGATCGATCCATCGGCGGCAACAGGTAATTCCTGAGACTTGGGAACGCGTTGCCGTGAGTATCCCAGGTCTCATTGTTCCCCAGGTTCACCTGCACAAAACCGACCCCGGATTCGACCAGGCGACGCGACAGCAGCAAAGACCATCCGAAAGTGTTTTTTCCATAGCGTTCAAGTTCCGACGGATCTGCAGAATGGATGTCAAACAGTCGGCTTAATCGACCATCGCCAAGCATCGAGATTGCGCGACTACGAGAGCGGGAAAAACGTTCGGTCTCCTCAAGCTTCTGCAGAGTACGATCACGAAGTTCGATCTGAGACAACAAATTCAGTCGGTCACCGAAGTGCGATTTCGAAAGCCCCTCCGGCAGATCCAGCCCAGGCGTTCTGAACTGCAGATCCTTTGACGTTTCTTTTCCCCGAGCATGGTGAAACTCGTACTCTGGCCATGCGCCGTAGCTCTTCGCATTAAAGCGGCTGGCGTTCAGCATCCACGGATCGCGCTGACTTCCCATGACTCCCGCGAACTGACCTGGAATGACTCGACCGGTGCGATGGACCAGCTTTTCCGGAAGAACAACTGCCGACGGCAGGCCATCCGGCTCGGGAAGCAACGCCCCCATTAATGCCGCTATGGAGGGATGATCGGTCGGTTTTGGCAAAGACGGATTGAAGCCAACGGGCATCGGCGTCCGGCCCGACATCATCACTGCGTGACCCTGGGAATGTTCGTTGTAGGGATGGGACAGGCTGCGGACGACACTCCACAGATTACTGCGTGCAGCCAGCAGCGGCATGTGTTCGCAAACCTGAAGTCCCGGTGTCTGTGTGGCGATGGGCGAAAATTCGCCACGAATGTCATCTGCTGCCTCTGGTTTTGGATCAAAACTGTCCTGTTGGGCGAGTCCACCCGACAGAAAGATATAGATGACAGAACGAGGTTTCAGTGACGGAACAGGACTTGCCCGGACAAGTGGCTGCGTCGCCAGAGCCGCAGAGACGGACGTCATCCATCGTCGACGTGTGTGAGAACACGTCATTAAGTTCAACCTAGACATTCTCAATCGCTCCTGGACCGGTTCCACCACAGCGTGGACGGGTTGTGTATGTTCACCAGTATAGCCAAAATTCCGGCAAAGAGGGATGAAAAAACGAAGGCGACGTCCGATGTGACAGTGTGTGGGACAGGCCCAGGCGACGCGGCCTGCAGGACGGTCTTCCAGGATCGGCCCAAACAGCACAGAATGGCCGCCATTTTCACGGAAACTTCGAACGAATGCACGTCAAATGGATCCCAGTGTCCGTACATAGATGGTAAAAAAACAGCGCCATGAACGACGAAAATACGGACTCACCTTCCCGCAGGCAAGCCCGTCAGAATTCTGTCTCTACGGATTTGCGAATCGCTGGTTGCGGCTTTGCCATGGGCGCCGCGGATATTGTGCCTGGAGTTTCCGGAGGCACGGTGGCGCTGATCCTGGGTGTCTACGAACGCCTGATTGCTGCGATCACTCGTTGCGATGCTACCTTTCTGAAAATGCTTGTCGGGGGTCAGTGGCGGACCGCCGCCGACTACATCGACCTGCGCTTCCTCGCCTCGCTGGGTTTCGGGATTGCCACGGGGATCGGTGGATTGGCTTCGCTCATGAACTATCTGCTGACAAAGCAGATGTCACTTACGTTTGCCACCTTCACGGGAATGATTATTGCGTCCAGTGTGATTGTTGCGCGACGCATCCCTAAGTGGAACGCACAGCACGCCGGTCTGCTGCTGTTGGGAAGTGTGTTCGCCCTGCGATTGGTGACGCTGTCTGCCCTGCAGAATCCTCCCGACACGTTATGGTATCTGTTTCTGTGTGGAATGATCGGCATCACGGCCATGATTCTGCCCGGCATCAGTGGCGCCTTTATTCTGCTGCTGCTGAATCGATATCACTACATTACCGACAGTGTCATAGGGCTCGTGCACGGAGACATCAACCTTACGGTGATTGTGGCGTTGTTTGTGTTTGGTCTTGGTTGCCTGACGGGCTTGTTAAGTTTCAGTCGAGTGCTTCGCTGGCTACTGTCGCAATATCACGATGGAACAATGGCTGTGCTGTGCGGTTTCATGCTGGGCTCGTTGTACAAATTGTGGCCCTTTCAACGTGACGTGACGCCGGATATCGAAAAATTTAAACACAAGACGTTTGAGAATTTTCTGCCAGACCCCACCACCGACCACGTGTGGATGGCCTTCATCCTGTGTGTGTGTGGAATTTCGGCAGTCATATCGCTGGACGTCATCGGTCGTCGGGCGCACGCGATTCGAACGGCGGGTGACGAAGCCTAGCCCGGGCCGTCAGTCAGTGTGTGAGTCACTACAGGTTCGGTGGTATCGGCCTGTTTGTGTGTCCGGCCGGGTTTGCGATAGTGCAGGTTTCTGCGTAATTCGGCCAACCGAGATTGCTGAAACTTGAGCACGCCAGTGGAATTCACGATCTATCTATTAATTATTAATGACGTAAAGTGCTGCGCTGTCTCAACGGTTCGACAGCCCGAGGCAGCCAGGTCCGCTGCAAACGCAGCCACATGGAAAGTGGTCTGTCGTGAATGACCTGACCGTTGCCATCATCATTCTTGGGTTTGCCATACAGGCCTGTCTTCTGGGTGGGTTCTGGATTGGACGCTGCAGATCAAGGCGGCTGCGGATCGCCGTTCAGTTGGCGGCTTTGCTGCTGATGATTGTGTACGCCAGCTGCCTTTGGAATCGTCCTGTTCTGACGCAGCTCATGCCCGCATCCAGTTTGATCATTCTGGCGAACTGGCTGCCGCTGTGGGGCACATTCTTTGTTGGTATTTATGTCGCATCAAAGGACCGTTCATATCGACGCCCTGTCCTGAGTGTCCTGACGCTTCTGCTGTGCGTGTATTCCGGAATTGTGCCGACACTGGGGACCTCACCCCGATGCGCTGCAGATCTTGTTCGGGCTGACCTGCAGTCACAGACCACTCCGCACACCTGTTCCCCGGCCTGCGCCGTTTCTGTTCTTCGCCTGCATGGCATTGAAGCCACCGAAAACGAACTCGCCGAACTGTGCCTGACACGTCAGGGGACGCATTGGCTGGGACTCTATCGTGGCCTCATGCTGAAAACGGCTGGTTCTGCCTGGACCGTAGTCGTGGAGCCATTCTGTGAAGCAGAACTGATCCGATCGTCTTCAACGCCCTGTGTTTTGTCTGTCAACGTCGACACGAAATGTTTTGGTGCCAGACGGGACCACGGATTCAGACAAAATGTTGGCCATTCCGTCGTTTGCCTGGGGCGGTCAGGCCACGGCGGCGTTGCGGTGTTCGACCCATCACCGGACTTCGGCGTGGAAACCTGGGATCACGACACTTTCAGGGCGGTGGAAAGCGGGGTCGTGCTTCGCCTCGTCCCTCCCAATTCGAATGATCAGCGCGCTGAGAAGATGACGCAGCATCTGGCAAAGCGATATGCCAGTGGAAACCTGACCGCACGACTGTGACGCTAAGCATAGGATTCTGTCAGAAGCTTCGCAGCTCGGCCGGCCAGTCGCGCAGGTTACACCAGGTGAGGGACGGAATGGTTTGCGAAAACATTGCGAAGGCATGGTCGACAAGACCACGCTGTGTCAGGTCGCGGACAAAGTGCGAGCGCTGCTGATGAGCTGTGTCAGAATCCGGCTGGTCTGCCAATACGTCCCCTGGAAGATCCGTTGACTTCAGTAAAAACAGGCGATCTGCTTTCCAACACGTCGCAAGCCATGCGGCGATGGAATCACTGGTCACATCCCATGACCTTGGAAGGTGCTGCGATTTTGGTAGCTTCGCTTCAGGAATTGCGATGGCAGATTGTGACTGCAGAATGGAAATCTGCTGAGGTGGGCACACAGCATTGGCATGCAGGGGGGCGCTGACAAGCTCAAATCGAGTGTGCAGATGCGACAGCAATTGAGCGTTCAATGTCATCGCCTGCAGCGCCAGATTGTGCGCCACCGGATCGCAGAGTTTGAAACGGTCTGCCCATGTTCGGACCAGATCCGCGGCATGCCCCCCACCCACCACAACGACAGGGTTCGCTATTTGGCATTGATCGATAAACGAAACAAGTCGATCACTGACGTCGGGAAGGTTCAGCAGGCTACCGCCCAGTTTCAGAATGGACATTGAGCCGTGGGGTGCAGGCATTTCAGGTTAACCCTGAACTGAGGGGCTGATTTCCGGCGAAGTGACCGCCCAGCAGGCCACCTGTTGGCCGTTGCCAAACGGTTCCAGTGGCGGCGGTTCAGTGCGGCACCGCTCTTCTGCGATCTCACATCGCGTGACGAATGGACAGCCTGCGGGCGGATTGCGGGGGCTGGGAACTTCGCCTTCCAGAATATACAGCTCAGTGCGGTCGTCCGGATCGTTAACCGGGTTCGACTTCAGAAGTGCTTTTGTGTACGGATGCTTTGCGTCACGATAGATGTCGTCGCAGGACATCCGTTCGACGACGTTGCCCAGGTACATCACAACCATGCGGTCGCAGAAATGTTCGACGACTTTCAGGTCGTGGGATATGAACATCAGCGTCAAATCGAATTGTTCGCGGAGGTCCATCAACAGGTTGAGGATTTGACCCTGGACAGATACATCCAATGCTGAGACCGGCTCGTCGGCGATTATGAATTCCGGCTTCACCGCGAGGGCCCGGGCGATATTCAGGCGTTGTCGCTGCCCACCTGAAAATTCGTGAGGGTAACGGTTTATCGCGTCTTTCCTGAGCTGCACCGTTTCCAGCAGTTCTTCGACGTATATATTGGTGTCTGCCCTCGGCACGATGTCGTGGAAGCGTATTACCTCCGACAGCATCTGTGCGGCTGTCATTCTTGGGTTAAGAGAAGAGTACGGATCCTGAAAAATGAACTGCATCCGACGGCGAAACGGCATCAACTCTGAGTGTGACAGTCCGGTCGTTTCAGTTTCGTCAAAACGCACGGTGCCCGAAGTGGCTTCCTGCAGCCGAATCATCGTCTTTCCCAGTGTGCTTTTGCCGCAGCCGGATTCGCCGATAATTCCCAGCGTCTCGCCTTTGTCAATCAGCAGGCTGACGCCATTTACGGCCTGCACGTTGGCGACGACGCGATTCAGAACCCCACCGTGAATAGGAAAATGTTTGACCAGGTTGGACACCTCCACGAACGCCATTGCTCAGCTCCCGCTTCCTGTCGAAGATGACTGTCCGACCGGATAGTGGCAACGCACCGATCGTCCGTTGCCGTCGTCGGTGACCTGGGGCAGATCTGTCGTGCACAGGTCCTGACGATAATCACATCGGTCGGCAAAACGACATGCTTTTGGCATGTCAAGAAGACTTGGCACGATGCCGTCGATGGTCGCCAGTCGTTTCCCTTTTTCCTTTCGGCCGGATTGTGGAATGGACTCCAGCAGTGCCTTGGAATAAGGATGGGCTGGATTGTGAAACAGGTCGCGGACGGAGGCCTGTTCAACGACCTGACCGGCGTACATGACGACCACTCGATCACACGTCTGAGCAACCACGCCAAGGTCGTGTGTGATCAGCAGAATTGCCGTTCCGCTTCGTTCCTGCAGATTCTTCATCAGCCTGAGAATCTGAGCCTGAATTGTGACATCCAGAGCTGTGGCGGGTTCGTCGGCGATCAGTATTTCCGGTTCGCACGCTAGTGCCATCGCGATGACAACTCGTTGACGCATTCCGCCGGATAGCTGATGAGGGTATTCCTGGTAGCGTCGGTCAGGATTCGGAATTTCCACCATGTCCAGCAACTCAATGACTCTGGCCTTTCGCTGACGTCTGTTCAGCTTCGTGTGGTATTTCAGCGCTTCATCCAGCTGCCATCCGATGGTGAAGACGGGATTCAGTGCCGTCATTGGTTCCTGAAAGATCATCGCGATACGATCGCCGCGAAGGACCCGCATCTGCTTTTCTGAGTAGCTCAGCAGGTTTTCGCCGTCCAGGCGAATTTGGCTTTCCGTGCCGTAACGCGTGATGTGATCCGGCAAAAGCCGCATGATGGACTTGCTGGTGACGGACTTGCCGCAGCCGGATTCTCCGACAAGGCCCACGGATTCCCCTCGGTGCAGATCGAACGATACGTCGCTGACCGCGTTGACAACGCCGCGATCAGTTCGAAACGATGTCGACAGGTTTCGCACCGAAAGCACCACGGCGGGCGTTTCGTTTGTTGATGGTGCGGCGGAGTTGTCCGTCATTGTGGCCATTGAAGATCAAACATGTTTGGGGTCCAGGATGTCCTGCAGAGCGTCAGAAAGTATGTTGAATGCCAGCACCAGTCCGAACATCAGTGCGGTGGCCGCTCCGATCTGCCAGAAAAAGTCGTTCAGGACTTCGTCACGCGCCGCATCAATCATCAATCCCCAGCTGGCACCGCTTTGCACACCAATTCCTAGAAAGCTGAGAATCACTTCCGACTTGATAGCACCGATAAACAACAGTGAAAAATTGATCAGCATTAGGTGCGAAATATTTGGCAGGATATGACGCAGCAGAATTCGCATACGACTATAGCCCATGACCTGTGCTGCCTGAACATATTCGGTTTCTCTAAGCTTCAGAGTCTCGCCGCGGATAACTCGACAGGGACCAATCCAGAAGGTTGCGGAGAACGCGACAAAAACCGGGATCAGCGTTTGATCCAGAGTGCCGCCGATGAGCCACGCGAAGCGATCGCCGGTCATTCCATTCAGCCAGGCGTCAATCTCTCCGCCTCGAAACATATATGCCAGCACCATCAGCATCACGATGTTGGGGATAGATGCAAAGGTTGAATACAGCCACGTGACAACTCCGTCGATCCATCCGCCAAAATAGCCCGCAGCAAGTCCTAACAGGGCCCCGATCGTTACGGAGATCAACCCCGTGACGACGCCGACCAGAACGGCTACACGAATGGAATAGATGCTCCGCAGAAATATGGAACGACCGGCGACGTCTGTACCAAACAGAAGATGCAACTTTCGATGACGAGCTTCAGAACCCGACTGGTCTGCGAACAGGGACTGCATCTGCTCGTCTGCAGTACTGATCAGATTTCCGATCGTTGCAGTATCGGCGCCGCCGTCATTCAGGTCATCGTATTCGTCCAGTTCCGACACTGTATCCCATAAACCGTCCAGCTGCATCTGCAATTGTGCTGCAGAAATGTTCGCCGGTGCCAGATTGCCAATTCTCAGACCACGCAGTTCCTGTTCGATGTCTTCGTTTTCCGGCTGCTCGCCGCGAGATTTAATTCGACGACTGAGCTTCTGCCTCAGTTTCAGTTTCTGCTCAATCTGTTCTGCGTACCAGGTGATGTCCTGCAGCTCTTTTTCGAACAGCTGCCGGACGCCGAATCCCGGTGTTGACTTCGGGCCATAGCGCCGTTCACAGTCTTCGACGCTCACGAGGTCACCCAGGATCACTGCTGCGGCAACGGCGAAGTACACCATGATCACGACGAAGCTGATCATCGCCGGCTTATGCCGCAGAAACTTTTTCAGACTGCGTGATTCCTCTGAGGCTCCGATCATGACAGCCTCACTCTTGGATCCACCACAGCATACAGCACGTCCGTCAGTAGATTTGACGCAATGTAGATGGCCGCGAACACGGCCGTAAATGCCTGGACGATCGGGAAATCTGCTTCTACGACTGCTGTCAGCAGTTGTTTGCCCATCCCGGGAATCGCGAAGTACACCTCCAGCAGAAAGGACCCTGTGATCAGAAACGGAATCGTAATCACGACCCGTGTGATGATCGGGATCATGGCGTTCTTGAGCATGTGGACAAACATCACCTTGGGCTGTGAGGCGCCCTTCGCCCGGGCGGTCGTGATGTAGTCTCGACCGGATTCTTCGACCATGACCGCGCGGTAAAATCGAGTGTCATATCCCATGGCCACAATGACACTGATCAACACCGGCAGCAGGCAGTAATACGGCCAGTGCTTCAACACATACGTGGCAAGTCCGTCCTTTTCAATGGACTCGTAGCCGCTCACGGAAAAGGGCGACATGCCGATCTGATCGGGCAGCCACGCAGCCGCGTAATATTGTCCAAAGACGATGTAGACCAGGAAACTGACGCTCATTCCCAGCACCGCTGAAATGACGAGTGCTTTGTCCAGCCAGCGACCTCGATACCATGCCGACATCAAAGCGATGGCCACGGAAATCAGAGTGGTTAGAATCAGCGACGGCACCGTCAACGCAAGGCTGGGCCCGACACATCGATGCATGACCTCGCCCACAGTCTGGCCACGATTGACCCAGCTCTCCTCGTCAAAGTCCAGCGTGCAGAGTTTCCTCAGAAAAATGCCGTACTGCTGGACGAATGGCTTGTCCAGGCCAAGTTCCGTCCGTTTGGCTGCAATTTCCTGCTCCGTTTTGACTTTGCCCAGCAGGCCGTTCACGGGATCTCGGACGCGCAGAGCCAGCATGACCAGCAGCACAATCCCCATGAACACAGGGACGTTGTAGAAAAATCTGCGAAGAACGTACGCCCACATGCTTTTGGCTTTGACTCCATTCGTTCGATGACCGCCCGCGCCATCCGTTGGTTCGAGTGACACGAAGACGGGACATTAGGCGGCTGTGGAAGATTAGTCTACCCCATCCCGAGGCTTTCGACTGCAGGAGCGGTTACTCCTGCGTTTTGTTATGTCGAATTTTAACTGTCAACGGCCACCCGGGAACGGCCTGATGACTCGGTCTGCGATCCTGATTCATGGTGTGCAGTTCCATCGTCACCTGATGTTTGTCTTTGTCGAACAGCAGCATGCCGTAGCCGTTCTCGCCGTGGGCGGTACCTGCAACGCTCAGCTTGTTGCCAAAGCGGTCATGGTGATTTCCTGAACCGACGACTCCAGGGATCTCGCGCCCCTGCGCGGGAACACCAGGACGCCAACTACGGTTTTGCTTCGATGAAAACGCCGGAAGCGAAAAGGCCCACGGTCCGTCGCCCCAGTCGTCTATGCCATGCTGGTGCAGTGTGCCGAAGTGAATGTCACCGCTGATCATGATGGCTTGTGACGGTGCGATGGCGCGGAGAGCACGTTTGCGCGCTGTTTGCGGCCACCCGTTGGCGTCCATGTCGCCGTATGTGACATCGTAGTTGCCGATATTGACAAGCGGCGATTGCGAGAGCACAGCCGATAGCCGATTCTGCCGGGCCACGCGTTTCGCCCACTGGTTGACGAACTTCTCCTGTGTGGCGCCCAGCAGTTGAAGATCATCCCGATCCAGCTTTGTCTCGTCAAAGGCGGGGTCCATGATGACTTCGAGCGTCCGGTTCGGTTTGTTGTTGCGAGGGTCAGGGATTGCCTCAGAGAGAACCTCCGACGGTGGCGACTTGAATTTTCGGTCCTCCAGAATGGCAAAACTCACTCCACCGTAATCGAACGACGTGTAGTAGGCGTTGATGCCGTCACCCCACGGCCCGGGATTGGCCGCGTCGGGTAGATGCCATGTCTGCGTTCGCTCTGCAGCGTTCACCCAGAGCGGGTGCATGGGGTAACCGCCGGTTGTGCGGTCCCCGGTCATGCGGCGACCGCCATCGCCCCACAGGTCGTTGGCATAGATGTCGTGGTCGTCGGTGATCATGACAGATGGACGGTCCTTTAGCAGTTCGCGAAAAGTCAGACCGAACTTGCGCCACTTGGCCAGGTAGTTGGCCATTGCCGCGGGAACATCGTCTTCTGTCCTGGCCTCAACAATGCCGCCGCCGGCGTTGCTTTGATAGATCTGGTCGCCGGCGAAAAACATCAGGTCCGGGTTCTGCTCAACCATCTGACACACGGCGTCGCTGTATGGAAACCACTTGTCATTCACACAGGCAACGGCCATCAGCTTGAGAGTGCCTGCAGCAGACGGTTCTGCGCGAATGGTTCCCGTTAATTCGCTGGCACCGCAAACGACACGGTAGTCTCTGGACGTTGACGCGTCCCAGTTCTTCAATCGAAATTCGGCCATGGCAGTCAGTGCGTCTACGGCGACTTGCGTTATCTTCTGCCAACCGGAATTGCCCTTCACGAAGAATGCTACCGATGAATCCGTGGGCCGCATGGGATCGGCGCCTGTATGAGCCGATAGCTTGAGTGTGCCGTCGGCAATGCAGTACTGTGTCCACAGCAGACTGGTGTTTTGAGTTCGGTCGGCGTTGATGCGTTCAACACTGGCGAAGTACGCTCCGTGAGTTTGTCCGGTCGGTGTTGTGAGGGTCGTCCTGAGCTCCGTCGGACCTGCTGACAGAGTCAGGTCAAAATCGACGACTGTCTGTTGTTCCGGATCGTCGATGTCAAGTGACAACGTCTGCCCTGCAATTTCAATTTGCGCGGAGGTCGAGTCGATCGCCCTGTCCAGATACGCTGGCCACCGTGACAGTGAAATTCGATATTTTCCGGGCTGATCCACATTCAGCCACCATGATCCGTTGGCGATCATTCGCCGAACGACGTGCCCATGGGCCCACGGTGGCGCTCCTTTCGGCATGACCCAGTCCTGGCTGGTCAGGTGAGTCGGATTCTCCACGTCCGAACCGACGACGGTGGGAGTTGGTGCCATTCCCGGCTGGACGTCGTCAAACCATTTCAGATGTTCCGTCGTGAGTTGCTGCACCACGTCCGGATGAACGGCGAACACATCATTCTTCTGAGCCGGGTCATTCATGATGTCATACAGCTCCTTGCCCTCAACCAGTCGCCAGCGCTCGGTCATCGCCGCTCCGATTTCCCAGGGGTCGCCTGGTTTCGTGTAACCATTACCACCGTGCATCTGAGTGTGCAGCGTGCGTGGTGTCCACGAATGGGTGTTGTTGTTCAGCAACGGGGCGAGTGAACGTCCGTCCAGTGGAGGCCACGATGCAGGCCGCTCAAGATTACACAATTCCATCAGAGTTGGGGTGATGTCGAAGTGAGCCGTCAGCGTCTCCACGTTCCCGGGCGGACGCAGTTTTCCGGCCGGCCAGCGCACAAACAGCGGTACGCGATGTCCGCCGTCATAGGCCGAACTCTTGCCGCCTCTCATGTTGGCGTTCTCTGCGGGATCGGTGGGCCAGCCGTAGATGCGCCCTCCTTTGCCGAAGTCGGCGCCGGCACTGGTGCCATTGTCTGTCATGTACAGCAGGATTGTGTCTTCGGCCAGGCTTTCCTGTTCCAGAAAATTCTGCAGCCGGCCGAGGTTCCAGTCAAAGTTGGCCACCATTCCTTTAAAACTGGCTCGCTTGTCACTCTGGCCCATTTCCAGAAAGGGCGCCTTCCACTTGTCAGCCACCAGGTAAGGGCCGTGAGGAGCGTTGGTCGGCAGATAAACGAAAAATGGTTTGCTGCCTCCCGCGTCTGCAGCGACGGAGGTTATGAATTTCATCGCTTCATCAAACCAGACGTCGGTGCAGTAGCCTTGAAACTGTTTGAACCTGTCACCAACAAGATAGGTGTCATCGAAATAGTCGTTCGTCCAGTAGTCTGAAATCTGTGTGACGCCACCACAGCGATGCCAGACGGACTGTTCAAAGCCTTTGTCCATCGGACGGGACGGAGCACTGTCGCCCAGATGCCATTTTCCGAAAACACCTGTCGCATAACCATTGCGAGTGAACAGGTCCCCGAGTGTCTTTTCGCGAGCATGCAATGATGTTCGTCCCGACGACGTTCGGTATGCGCCGGTGCGAGCCGGGTAACGTCCGGTCATCAGCGCGGCTCGTGTGGGCGTGCAGAAAGGGGCGACGTGAAAATCGGTGAATCGTACGGATTCTGCATGTAGCCGGTCCAGGTTGGGTGTGCTGAGTGTTGGGTTTCCGTGACAGGACAGATCTCCGTAGCCCTGATCGTCTGTCATGATCAGGATGACATTTGGTCTTTCGGCAGCGGTCGCGCTCTGAAGCACGACGCACAGGACATAGAAACTGAATTTTCGCATGAACTGCATTGTTAGTGCCTGAAAATTAACGTGCGGACGGCCATCGTGGATTGAGTTACGCTGAGTCGATTCCTGGCAGCGGCCGCTTCTTCTATAACGACGGATCGATTCAGCCAGTGAACACCTGAAGGAGTGAGCATGTTAAGGTCTCAGCCACAAGAGCACACGCGTGAGCATCAACCGGAAGTGAATTCGCCCCAATACGTCTTATCAATGATCGATCGCCATCTGCGAACATCATGGTCTCAAGTGGATGGTGTGTCACGAATTGCCGGATGTTGTGTCCGTGCACCTCGACATGAAAGTTTGTGCAGTACGTGGTGTGTTGTTTCGGTGGTGGTGTGCCTGCTGCTGGTCGCTCCGATGGCCGTGCAGGCAGCGAGGCGTACGAACTTCGTGATCATCATGGTGGACGACATGGGCTATGGAGATGCGGGCTGTTATGGCGGTACCGCATTTCCCACGCCGAACTTGGATCGTCTGGCCACTGAGGGCATGATGTTTACCGACTTCCACTCCAGCGGGTGCGTCTGTTCTCCCACGCGAGCCGGTCTGCTGACCGGTCGCTATCAACAGCGTGCCGGAATTCCCGGGGTGGTGTACGCCGCGCTTAACCGGAACCGTCACCACGGCCTGCAGCTTCAGGAAACAACGTTCGCAGAAGTGCTGAACGCTGCCGGGTACGCGACAGCGGCTTTTGGAAAATGGCATGTCGGATATGAAGAACAGTACAACCCCGTCTATCAGGGGTTTGATCGCTACGTGGGCTACGTCAGTGGCAACGTTGACTTTCATACGCATATCGACGGGGCGGGAGTGTTTGACTGGTGGCACCAGAACAAACACAGCAAAGAAGCCGGATACACAACTCATCTGATTACAAAACACGCCTGTGACTTCATCACCCGCCAGCACGACAAACCGTTCTGCGTCTACATCGCTCACGAAGCACCGCACGATCCGTATCAGGGGCCGAAGGACAAGCCCGTTCGCAGAGAAGGCGAATCGAAACTGATCTACAACCACCGAGAACCTGCACACGCAAAACGTGCCTACGCCGAAATGATGACCGTGATGGACCGGGGAGTGGGTGAAGTGCTGGATACACTGCAACGGGCGGGAGTCGACGACGAAACGTTCGTTATGTTTTTCTCAGACAACGGGGCAACAGGGCCAGGGTCGTGCGGCGACCTGTATGGCATGAAGGGGGCGCTGTGGGAAGGTGGTCATCGTGTTCCGGCAATGGCTCGCTACCCGGGAAGAATCGAACCGTCTTCCGTCACCAACCAGCTGGCGTTCACCATTGACGTCATGCCAACGGTTCTTGAGCTGGCCGGTGTGCCGGTGCCGGAACGCCTTAAGCTTGATGGCACCAGCCTTGTTTCCGTGCTGACGAAGAACGAAGCCCTGTCTGACCGTCAGCTGTTCTGGCAGTACGGTGAAGCTGTGAGCATGCGCGACGGGAATTGGAAACTGATCATCAATGGTGGCAGAAAGCTGAAGCAGGCCGCATTCGCCATTCCCAACATCAATTGGAATCGTCCGGACGACAACCGACACAAAGTGGCATTGTTCGATATGGGAAGGGACCCACAGGAGCAGATCAATCTTGCGGACAGGCTGCCGGACCGCGTTACGGGCATGAAAAACACGATTCTGCGCTGGCAGCAGGACGTGTCAGCGAATGCCACGCAGCAACCGGAAAAGTAACGACGTCCGGATTTTGCCTGCCGGGCTGATCGTTGATTCATGCAGTTCGGCGAAATGGTCGTTTGTCAACGTAAAGAGTCCCGGTCTCGTGAAGAGGCCGGGACTTTTTTTTCAGTCGGAAACTCAGCAGTGTGACGTCAGCCGAGCTCAGTCCAGCAGATTGTCAAGACGTGCGTCGGCGAGTCGTTGCATGATGTCATCCAGTACATCATCGACATTGTCGATTGAATCCAGTTCAAATCGACGAATGACAGGTGACTGGCTGACTGTGTTGCCTGAGTCCAGGTCAAGAGCGTCAGTACCTGCCCTGCCGTCCAGAATAATCCTGCCACCGAATGCACTTCCGTGAATGATGGCCTGGTCGTGTCCACCACCCGCGTTCAGAGACACGTCGCCTCCGAACATTGAATAGCTGCTGCCAAACAGGTCATTACCACCTCTTGAGGTGACAGTCGTTCGTCCGCCGACGGCAAGGTTGTCGCTCAGCAGGGCGTCGTGCCCGGCTCCCGTGATCGAACGTGCCAGACCGCCAACCATGGTGTCTGTGACGTAAACCGTGTTGTCCCCGGAAGCCGAACGGACATCCAGATCGCCGGCAGTATTCAGTTCATCAACAATCACGATGTCGTTGCCGCCGTGCGTGTTCACAATGACGTCGTCACCCACGTTAAGATCAAGAAGGACAAGGGCGTCGTCGCCACCGTAAAGATTAACGCGAACGTCGCCAGGAACGGCACTCCATCCGTCAATGACCCACGGCTCACTCTGCCCTCCAATGGTTGTATTACCAAGTCCGGTCACGGTGATCCATCCGTCCCGGTTTGGTGGAAACCATCACGCCGTTGCTGGCGTTGTCACCCGTCAGAATCAGGTCGTTGCCTGAAACTCGAGCGGCAACATTACCGACACCGGCGAAGTCCGTCGGGTCTGAGCCCAGTGCGGCGTCTTCCTGATTGCCAAAGTTGACGTCTGTGACTTCGTCACCAGGACCAACGGTGACCAGAGCGTTAAACGGGTTCTGTGCATCGTACACCAACGACGGATCTGCGTGATACGCCGGGCTGAGTGTATCGACAAGAGTTCCTGTCAGGCTGTCTCGCGCGCTTCCATCCCACTGATTCAATGCTCCGTCCGGCGTCATAAAGTGCCAGACGTTTCCATCGGCCAGCAGCCATTTTTCACCCAGTCCGCCCCAGTTCTGGAAGCCACTGCCGGTTTCCCGAAATCCCAGTTCAGTATCCAGCTGATAAGCCGAAACGGACAGTGGATCACCCGGCGATGTCTGGTGCCAGCCGTCCTGCATGAGCTCACGAACAGTCCAGTCACCAGGATCAACCTCATTGAACCAATACCAGCCAGATTCTGTTTGACCATTTACGTCCATGTCCACCGTGGTTGCTGTCTGGACAACGGTCCCGTCCGTATTCACCAGCTCGATTTCCCAGCCGTTCAGCCACGCCTCATCGCTGCTGCGCTGACCGTCTCCGTTCAGGTCGTTCCATTTACGACCGTGAATGGATCCGGGAATGGCGACGTTGACATTACCGAAGTTGACGTCGTCGTGTTGTTGACCGCCCAACAGGGTGTAAGTCGTAAACTCAGCCGGCGCTGCGTCGTACAGCAGCGACAGATCTTCGTGATAGGCGGGGCTGCCGGGCTGTGTGCCGAATACTTCCGTGGCCAGACCGACATTATGCACAACTCCCACCCCGCTACCGAAAATATTGTTCGTGTCATTGAAGGCACCAAACTCAATTCCTATCCCAGTTTCGAAGTACACGTCGTTCAGTAATGCCTGGCGGTGACCGAGAAGGCTTTTGAAGAGCACACCGTGCATCTGATTGGTCACAACCCCGGGGGCGAGCGCAGCATAGGGTTGAATTGCCAGGTTCTCACCGCTATTCGTCCACGGATAGCCGGACTGATTGATTCTATCTGAAGGTGTCGTGCTGCCTGCCGCGGGACTATCATGAGCAAAGAATCCGCGGGGCATCATGTCACCGGTATGACCATCTGCCACCGTACCAAGGAGGTTGTTTCCTGCCAGCGGTGGTTTGGGAGCGGCCGAAATCGTCTCCGGTGGCAGTCCCTGATTTAGAGCAATGCCCTGCCGCGCGGCTTCAGCCACTGGGTCAGCCCGACTGCGGTTGACAAGTTCCAGCAGCAACTGTTCTTCAGGCGTAAAAGTGCTGGCCGCCAGCAGACAACGTGCTTCCAGGACTTCGGTCGTCAAACGGTTTGGCCGTCTGGTGCGTCAATCACGAACCGGCATCAGCTGACGAATCATCCTTTGCACGCTCTTGCTGTTCTTCCAGAGAAGCATTTCCAATACTCTGCCCTTTTCCATTCACGCTCATGTGCCGGATGTTCGACACCGTGCATCGTATCCACTGATTGCTGACGACTCACGCGAAAAGTTCGCGAACCACGCGCGCTTCATTCACACCCGTCAGCTTTTCTTCCAGGCCGTTTCGATACCAGGAAAGTTGTTCATTGTCCAGACCCAGCAGGTGCAGCATGGTGGCGTGCCAGTCGGCCACGCTGACCTTGTTCTCGGCTGCCGCAAATCCTATCTCGTCCGTCGTTCCGTAGCTCAGGCCACCCTTCACTCCTCCACCGGCGATCCAGCCGACCATCGCATTTTTATTGTGGTCGCGACCATTATCACCCTGCGCGATCGGCAGGCGACCAAATTCACCACCCCAGACGACAAGGGTGTTGTCAAGCAGTCCGCGGCTCTTGAGATCCTTCAGCAGGGCAGCAATCGGCTGGTCGGTGCGGGCGCAGCATTGTCGCAGTTCTTTCTGTAATCCGCTGTGATTGTCCCACGGCTGATGTTCCAGAAACAGCTGCACGAATCGGACACCCCGTTCGACAAGACGTCGAGCGATCAGGCAGCGACGACCGTACGAATCGGTTGGCTCTGCAGCCACTCCGTAGGCCTGCTGCGTCGCCTCAGTCTCCTGATTCAAGTCCAGCGCGTCGGATGCGGCCAGCTGCATGCGCGCGGCCAGTTCATAGCTGGCGATACGTGCGTCAAGTTCCGGCTGCAGTGCACGCTTTCGCTGATGCAGTCGATTCAGCCGGGAAATCAAATCCCGTTCCATGCGGGTCACACCGGTGGGTTCTTCGAACTCCGGTTTCAGATCAAGTACGGGAGAGCCCTGCGAACGAAATCGTGTGCCCTGATAGACGGGTGGCAGATATCCTGACTGCCAGTTCTGTATTCTGTTGACCGGAAGCCCCCGGGGATCATCCAGCACGACATATGCGGGCAGACTCTGATTGACGGTTCCCAGGCCGTAGCTGACCCAGCCGCCGAGACTCGGAAGTCCCGGCAGCGTATTGCCGGAATGGAATTGAAACAGTGCCGGTTCGTGCGTCAGGTTGGTCGTGTGCAGTGAACGGACCAGAGCGATGTCGTCGACGCAGGTGGAAAGATGGGGCATCACTTCCGACACCCACATGCCGCACTGCCCCCGTTTTGCAAACTTAAACGGCGATCGCATCAATGCACCGGCGGCTGCAGGATTCTCGACCTCACCGGCGATCTTCTCAAAATAACTCTTTCCGTGATTTCTGTCGAGTTCGGGTTTGGGATCAAACAGATCCATCTGGCTCG
>JAQWLN010000226.1 GCA_029247265.1 Fuerstiella sp. | reverse complement strand
CGGCACGCCAGTCAGTCGCTCCGGAGACGATTCATTGTTGGACCCGCACGTGTCCGACGGCACAGCTTGTCATTCCGTCGGAAGCGCCTAGAGTGTGGGGCAGTCACTTGCTGTCTTGAGCGTCTGTGATTGCAGAATGGCCTGAGCTCATCCCCTTATTAGAATTCGAGTTCGTCTTTTCATCAGAAGTCGTTCGTCGTATGCAGCAGCGTGCGGCTTCCGCTCCACGCATTGAAACCTTCATCGTAAATGCAGCGTCCTCTAAATATTGCCGACCGATTGCGAACGTCCGCGGAAATCGTTCCGCATCAGCGAGCGGTAGTTTTTCCTGAGGGTCGCGATCGGGAGCAACGGGTTGCTTATACGCAGCTGACGTTTGCCCAGCTGGATCACGAAGCCGATTGCATTGCTCGGGGGCTGATCAGCATGGGAGTGCAGCCCCGTGACAGACTCGCAATGTTTGTTCCTCCTTCACTGGAATCGATCGCACTGACCTTTGGCGTGTTTCGGTCTGGTGCGGTCTGTACAATGATCGATCCCGGGATGGGGCGAGCAAACGTGTTTCGCTGTCTTGATCAGTGCGACCCCAGTGGCTTCATCGCGATTCCCATCGTTCAGTTTATCCGTCGACTGAAGTTTAGACGCTTCGGCAGTGCGCGGTTCAATATTGTTGCAGGGTCAAAGAAACGACGTTTTGGCTGTCCTTCGTACTCCGATCTGGTGCGGATCGGCGCTAGCGTGTCGAATGGTCTGCCGCAGACCAGTTCGACGGATCAGGCGGCGATAATATTCACCAGTGGCAGTACCGGACCGCCGAAAGGCGTCTCCTACGAACACGGGATGTTTGATAGTCAGGTCGATTTGATTCGCGAGCGATTCAGCATTCAACCTGGTGAAGTCGATCTTCCCGGTTTTCCGTTGTTCGCACTGTTCAACATCGCGATGCAGGTAACAACCGTCATTCCGGATATGGATCCGACTCGGCCTGCCGACGTCGATCCGGTTAAGATTCTGGAAGCCATCAACAACAACGGTGTCACGCAGGCCTTTGGTTCTCCGGCTCTGTGGAACACCGTCGGTCGTTACTGTCAGGAACACGGAATTCGATTGCCGAAGTTACGACGAATATTGTCGGCTGGTGCTCCCGTACCTAATCATGTGCTGCGGCGCATGACTGAAGCGTTGCCTGACGCCACCGACATCTTTACACCGTACGGAGCCACCGAATGTCTGCCGGTTGCCGCCATTGGAGGTCGTCAGGTTCTTTCGGACACAGCAGAACAAACTGCCAATGGTGCTGGGACATGTGTTGGAACGGTTTTCGATCAGATGCACGTTCGTATCGTCGAAGTCTCCTTTGACCCGATTGAGAATATTGCCGATGCCACAGAGTGTGCACCGGGGAGGATTGGTGAGATCGTTGTCAAAGGCCCGGTGGCGACCCGTGAGTACTTTCGCCGCTCAGAGGCCACAGCTCTGGCAAAGATCAACGATGGCGACGGGTTCTGGCACCGCATGGGAGACACGGGATATCTCGACGATGACAACCGGCTTTGGTTCTGCGGACGCAAGGCTCACATCGTCTTCACTCCTGACAGCACGATGTTCTCTGTTCGCTGCGAAGCCATCTTCAACCAGCACCATCACGTTTATCGCTGCGCACTTGTCGGGATTGGTGAACGTGGCAGTCAGACGCCCGTGATAGTCGCAGAACCGGAGTCGGGGCACTTTCCGGCATCAGAAGCAGAAGCGGCTCAGCTGCGAGATGAATTACTGGCACTGGGGGCGGCCAATGTTCTGACGAAAAGCATCAGTCAGATCTTGTTTCATCGATCGTTGCCGGTGGACACCCGGCACAACGTTAAAATCAACCGTGAAGCTCTCGCCGACTGGGCCAGCCATCGTTAGTCACCTTACGGCAGTACGCGGCGAGCACGTTTCATGACATCGGGCATCGTCGCAGACCAGCCGGAGGCATCCGCCTCGATAATGGTGCTCCAGTTATCTGCGAGGGGTTTGTATACGGCAGCAGCTTCAGACACGTTTTCGTCGTCAATCGCAATGATCAGAAATCCGAGGGCTATCTGAGCGGCCAACGGTTCGCTCTTCGCTGTTGTTTCCAGTTCTTTCAACAGCCAGCGCGACGTGTGGTTTCTGCCCTGTCGGAACAGCTCGATCGAGTGTTCCAGCAGCATTTGGCTGGCCGATTCATCCGTAGCGATCGCGTCATGAAGAAACTCTGTAGCGGCCTCGAAGTCGTGCAGGTCCAGACTGCGGATCGTTGCCGCAACCATTCCCCGTGGGTCGACAGGAGTTATCTCGTCCAGCAGTCGCTGTCGCTGCGCCCATCCCTCAAGCCATCCGATACGTCGTCGGCCATTGGAAAAGTAAATGGGGCCAAGTGATTCCATGTGATCCCGGTACAGCTGTCTCAGCCGTTCCGTCGCAATAGTCGAGCTGACAACGATGTTGGTCTCGTGCAGCGTGGAGGCAATCGCCTGAGCCATTCGCTGGTGACCACCAATCGTCGGGTGAACGTGGTCCACGAAGGCATTGAATCCGGGGATCTGCTGAGGACTGCGGGCAGCCATTGACGATGCTGCATCGATGACAGGCACCTGAGTCTCCCTGGCGATGGCCATCAGTTTCTCTGCCAGATTGCCCGGCATACGTAACGGGCATATGTCGCGGTCCCGAGCCAGAACGTAATTCTTGCGGGCGTCGTCGAATTGTCCCAGCCGGTCCTGACATCGTGCCATTCGGAAGTTCAACAGAGGAAACTGATCGTCTATCTTCGCGGCCTGCTGATAGAGTGCCAGGGCACCCGCCGGATCAGAAAGGGCGTCAGCTGTCGCAGTGTCGAACAGCGTCTGCCATTGTTGTTCATCCTCGACATTGATATCGGTCCGATGTTCCGACTTGAAGGGCGGGCAGTCGCGCAGGTTTGCACCCAGTTGAACCAGGACAATCGGTAAGTCGGCCTGCTGGCACAGCCGCACCATCTCTCGTACCGAATCGTCAAAGCTGTCAGCTACATTCTGCTGCCATTCTTCGTCGCGGTGATAAGACGCGTAGCCGGATTCGTCATCGAGCCTCGCTTCGACAGCTTCAGTTGAAGCGACTGCAGGAGCGCCTGAATCCTCAGTGGGCTCCTGTCGAGCTTCACCGCCAGTGAGTTTTCGGAACAGCATGACTGTGCGAAGTGATTTTGCGGATTCCTCCAGCTGAATTCGAAAGCCAGACCGTTTCTTCACATCCGCATACGTCTGGTCTTCCAGAAATTCGTTGTGTCCAGTCGCCAGAACGATCAGATCGGGTTCGTAGGTCAGCACTTCCTGAAGCAGTGGCCGTAGGCGATAACTGGCGTACGAAATGCCGCCACAGTTAATTGTCTGATACGTGCGGGAAGGGTCTGCGGCATTCAGTTGCAACTCCAGCCATTGACCGAATGCCGTTTCGGGACGATATGGACGTCCCTGCACAGTTGAGCCACCGAGGCAAAAAATGCGAAAATCAGCCGGGGACTTTACTGCGGGAAACTCCTGGTGCACGAAGAATCTCTGTCGGGACAGCCGAGTCCGATAGACCTGTTCACTTTCGTCAAGTTCGAACAGTCCGGCTGAACTGCCGAATCCGGCATGCAGATCAACGGCGGCTGAGTCTCCAACACCCAGGGCACGCAACGTCAACTCCAGCATCACCAGTGGAAGAGTGCCCAGCACAACAGCCAGGACTGCGAAAGTGCGGCGTCGTCGCCCCGAAAGGACTGTCTTGTTTTTGTCTTCAGCCAATGCAGGTTCCCGAAATCAGGTCCGGCTCAATGATCGGCACCGGAACGCAGCATGCGGGCCCGCACGTCCTGTTGGCCAATGTGAGGCTTCATGACGATGGGCTGCGTGTCAAACCGAGCGCCCTTCGGTACGGCCACGATGCCGTTTTCTGAGACAGTCAAGCCGTGTCGACGGTCTTCATCTGCATCGTAACCAATCCGCATGCCTTCAGGAATTTGAACGTCCTTGTCCATGATTGCTCGCCGAACCCGTGCATATCTGCCGATCAACACCCCTTCGTACAATATGGAATCGCGCACTTCAGCGTAGCTGTTGACCCGAACTGACGGTCTCAGGATTGATCGCTCTACCGTGCCTCCGGAAACGATCGAACCAGGGCAGACCATGCTGTCCACCGCATGTCCTACTCGTTCGCTTCCAGGCAACGGATCGTTAAATACGAATTTAGGAGGTGCAATGGTTTTTGGTAAGAGCGAATCGGCCAATCGGAGTCATACAAATTGTAATTTTGGATCAACTGAGATCAGATCTCATATTGGCTTCGTAGTATGTGTCTAGTGTTCCGACGTCTTTCCAGTATCCCGGATCCGCCGTTTCCAGGTCAGAAAATGACCACGCTCGGACGAGGTGTTGATCGATAATGGACGGGATGATGTCTTTGCCAAAGTCGCGATGACTGTTTGGTGTGTTGGCATCGCGGCACAGGTGTTCGAACAGGAAGTCCGTACGAAAAACATAGATGCCCATTGAAGCCAGACATTGGGAAGGCTCGCCGGGAATTGGTTCGGGATGTTCTGGTTTCTCTTTGAAGTTGACGATGCGGTTGTCGCGGTCAACCTGCATGACACCAAAACGACGTCCCTCTTCGATCGGAACCGGCACACAGGCAATGCTGCAGTCCGCTTCGGTTTGAATATGGTCAGACACGAAGCGACTGTAGTTCATTTGGTAGATGTGATCCCCGCTGAGAATCAGAACGTGCTTCGGCGCCAGTTTTTCGATGGTGTAGATGTTCTGGTAGAGGGCGTCCGCGTTGCCCAGATACCAGCTTTCGCCGACCCGCTGCTCCGGTGGACGCACGCGGACAAAATCACCAAGTTCATTGCACAGGAAATGCCAGCCACGTTCGATATGTCGTTCAAGGCTGGCTGCTTTGTACTGCGTCACCACAAGAATTTTGCGCAGACCACTATTGATGCAGTTGGAAAGCGAGAAATCAATGATGCGAAATGCACCGCCAAACGGCACGGCTGGCTGCGGTCTGCAGTAAGTGGGTCGAGGCGGGAACCCTTCCCCCCTGCCAGCACCACCGAAAGAACATTGTTCATTGCTATCTCCATGCCAGCAGAACAGGTGTTCAGGTCGATGTCGTCGCATGATTTCGATGGACGACAGTCCAGACCGAACTGCCGTGCAAGGTCTGCTTCGACACTTTTCGGAAACCTATGCGAATCACCTTCATTGGGTTCGCGTGTGTTTCGTCTTCTCCGTAGGGAGTACGTTAGTTTTCAGAATCCGACTCGTCGACGGAGTTCACTCAGTAATTTCACCGTTTTTCGTTCTTCTGGCCACGACCACGGCCGCCCTGCCCGCCTTGCGTGCATAGAACAGGACCTTTATCGGACCGTCTCCGCGAGGAAGCTGTTTTCGTATCTTGTTGGCATCAACACTCAGGTGACGACATTTGATTTCGTAGTCGCGACCTGGATTGGCTCGCAGAAAACGCTTCAATTCCCTTGGATTATTGCCAAGCACGGCCTCTATAGCGAAACCCTGCACAAACGCAGTCCTGGGAATCGCTGAACCCGTAAGATACTCATCCTCTTTGTCTAGTCTTTGCAGGCTGTGCATCTCCCCAACTGTATCGAGCAGGCCGGAGCGTACAACGGCTGGATCGGGATCCAGGATGTAGTCAGAAAGTGTGTCAGTTGTCGGACACCACGCGTCGAGCGGATCAGCTGAGATTGATTCGCCGGACGGCAACACAGTCGCTCGAAATGATTTCGTGCCCGCAAGACTACCAAACCAAACTGTTGCTTCGCGGCATTCACCATTCTGGCTGATGAGTTCAATCTCGCTCTGTGGGAACTTCTGCATGAAATTGCTGGCCGGGCCAAGTTTCAGCGCACCACCTTCGGCCGTCTGAACGAGTTGCTGCATCCACTTCAGGTCCGGGTGATAGTGCTCCAGACGCTTAGCAGGACGGTCACGCCCCTTCCGGCGGTCCGGGTCGAGATGAACGAGTTTCTCGGCTAGATTCAAGCTGAGTACATCCGCGGTCTTTTGTTCCCATGTCCCGCGTTCGCGCACAGCGCTGCATTCCATCCACGTGCGTATGTTCCACTGGCACCGAAGCGCCATCGCTGGATCGACATCGACGGACGTAATACTTCCCCGTGACAGCAACGCGGCGGTGTCGACGCCAATCCCGGAACACAGGTCAAACACGTGTTCGTCTGCGGGAAAACGTCGAGCTTTGTGTTGAGCGACTTCCCAGGCGGTCGATTGCTCCAGTCCGACCCGCGTCAGCCAAAGCCTGCCGGCGTCTGGAAGCTTGCCTTCAGCTTTTGTTCTTGCTTCCTGAACGACGATCGCTGCACGAACCAGCGCCGCATCGTACCGGGTCCGAAGTTTTTGCTGAACAGCCAGCTCGCTTCCGGATGATGCCTGCAGTTCATCGAACAGAGCGGCAGTCGACTGCATGCTGTTCAATAATTCGACTTCGTTCGTCACCAGTTGTCTCGTACGTCTTGCGCAGTGCTGCCAGCCGCCAGCGAACAGCCCTTTTTTGAAGTTCAGCCACTCATACAGCGTGCAGCTCCGGAACCGTTTACTAATTTCCGCAGTCGATATTGACTCGTCGGAGTAACGAAACTGCTATTGAAAAACATTCTTCGCGGCCAAAGGAAGGATTCACCGCTGTGACGACTTCAGGAAGCAGCATAACGTTTTTTTAAGAGGAGTTCGAGTAGGTTGGGATGACCGTTCGATTTCAGTCGTGCCGACACATCACTACTTAAAGCTGAACACGTCGGCTTGTGGCAGGTCTTCCAGATCATTGAGCCCGAACAGTTCAAGAAAACGCTGGCCTGTTCGATAGGCCACTTCAGACCGACGGCTGCCGGTTCGTTCCAGTTCCACGAGTCTCAGACGAAGCAACTGCCTCAGTACCGCCTGAGCGTTTCGCTGACTGAGTTCCCCTACTTCCTTCTTCTCGACCGGCTGGTTGTAAGCGATGAATGCCAGTACTTCCAGAGTTTCAGGCGAAAGCCGGACTTCTCTTGGTCCCAGGCCAAAAACTTTCAGCTGCACGTTGGCAAACTGCTCCTTCAATTCCAGGCGAAATCCACCTTCGTGCAGGCGGATCTCGTAAGGTCGGTTTTCATCTGCATACGATTCATTCAATTGGTCGATTATACGGACAGACAATTTGGCATCGGTATCACCGCCGATCAGAGACGCCAGTCGCCGTGCCGTCAGTGACACATCGCCCCCGACAAACAAAGCGGCTTCGATGACTGCGCGTGGTGACACCGGCGAAGCGTCTCTGCCATCCAGCGGGAAGGCAAGCAACGCAGACTCGTCATCAGTGAGGTCATCCGCCAACTGCCGACCGATCGACGTGAAGGCGACTTCCTCATCTCCCTGGGCCTCATCGTCGGCATCATCTGAAAGTTCGCGGAGAGCGGACCCCACCTGATACTCGGCCTCGTCGATCGACCTCAGGGCTTCCCGATACGCCAGTTCGATGTCGTCGACGGACGGGTCATCATCGTCGAGTTTTGGCTCTTCGGATTCTTCAGCCATTGATGCGTCCGTACACATGGAGTACAGGGCGGGCTTCGTTCCACGACATATGTTCCAACTGCTATTCGAAGTTCTCTTTTGAAAACGCCGAAAGTTGCTTCCCGAAAAACCGCAGCAGGCCGGCATGCACCAAAAACTCGCCAGAGACTGTGCCGTTATTAACCGTTACGTCGAACTTTACATCGTCCTGTTCCCCTGTACCAAACGCTTCCACAGCCCGAGCCAGGTCAAGACGTCGTTCACGTCGGACCCGTTTGTCGTCGACAGACGCGGGCTCCGGTGCCGCATCAACGACTTTCTGAGCATGTCTGGCCCATGGCAGAAGTCTGGCTTCCATTCTGAGAATCACATCAGAAGGTTTCGGTGGCTGCAGATCACCGATGGTCTTCTTCAGTACATCGAGCGAGTCCGGCCCGGTTGCAAACCAGACACTGTCGCTGGAAGTTGCTATCAGGACGGCGGCATTCTCACCGAAGAACCGATCCAGCAACTTGAGGAACCCTTTGCCCAACTGGATGCGGTGTATGGTTACGTCACCAACTTTTGCGACGGCGATTTCAACTTTATTGCCACTCCCCGTGCTGGCGATCAGGGCCAGCGTTTGATCAAGCCGAGTAGCATCCGTCGCCTGAATGGCCCCGACGGCGACAAACTCCTCGTCGGCATTTAACCATGTTTCGATAAACGCGTTGACATTACCTGACCCGATACCGTCTTTCAGCACCGCCATGACACCCTTGTGCAACTCGCGAACTGCCGTTTTCTGACCGTCAGACAGATTTTTCGAGGCCTCGACACGCGCTTCCACGTCCTTGTTCAGTAACTCTATGAATTCAAAGGCGTTGTTCTGGCGAAGCTCATCTACGGGGTGATTAACGCGTAATGACAGAATTGAATTTTCCACTTTTGCGACGGACGCAAAAGTATCCTCATGTTTATTAAACAGCTCAATGCTCTGCGCCAGACTGGTCTTCGGAATTCCGTCACCCGTAAACAGAATGCGAGCAGATTTGTCTTCCGAGTTCAGAAATGCACGCGCTCGCAAATCGTTGCCCTCGACCATCAGGCGTTCAAGCTCCTTCAGCTGATGCGAGATCGCGCCCTTCCGGAGATTGAATTCGGTGATCGATTCCGCTGGTCGCTTTTGAAGCGCATCGATCCGATTGGCACGAAGTTCATCAAATGACGCCGAACGTTTCTTCTGGTCTTCAACGCCATCGGCTGTGTTAAGCAATTGTACGCCGGCGCCACAGTCGCCCCCGAGCAACGCAGAAATGGCTGCCAGAGGCGCCTGTTTTTTTTGTAGAATCTGCTTCAGCAGAGCGTGGTCCGTCGGTGTTGTGAGAATCATGACGGCCGTCTTGATGTCCGGCAGCAGACGGAGCCACCCCTGATCCGGCGGCAGTAACTCCCACCAGTCACTACCCGCTTTCTGGAGGAAGAAATTGGCATTCAGGTTGTCAAGTAAATCTGTGTATGCTGGCATCCCAGGTGCCGCAAGAGCTGGATCGTTCTTGTATGCTGCGGAAATGACATAGGGCAGCGGCGTCATTCCCGTCAACAAATCAACCCTGATTGGTTTTTCCGGGTCCAATCCGTAGGCCATCAGGTCAACGAAATCGACCAGGTTTTGCAGCTGCTCCTGATCCTTGTCCGAGGTCAGACTCAGCAGCGTTTTAAGATCTGACTTGAGTCGATTGACACCTCGATGCCCAATGGAAATCTGAGGATGATGTGGTTCCTGTGCTGGGGAAGGTACCTCAGCCGCAAGGAACAACACACCAATGCCCAGGATGGCGAATAGTTGTCTTTTCATTGTCGTTTGAACTGATAACGGTTGCGGCAAAAAAATATTGCTGCCGGAAATTCACAAAACGGTGCTGCCAAAGCTCACCAGCAGTTTGTGGCCAGCTTTGGGGATTCAGCCGGAAACTGGCTAACTACCGGATTCTAAGGTAATCAGCCAAACGGCGTAAAGGCTGTCTTAGCCGCATCTTGCCACGCCAGGAACGCTGATAACCAAGGACTCATACCGTTATTGCCGCGACGCATAACCCCTAGTTCCCCTATCGTTTATTCCCTGCGGCCGCATTCCCTTACGGATCAGTGCAGGACCGACGAGGTCTGGGTTTGGGGACGGGATGTCGACGTGGTTCTTGTCAATCGTGCCGCGGTGTTGGCCATCATGTGTTATGGGCACACCGAAGGGGCTTCGTATAGATCAGTCAGTATTTGATGACCAGTGACGCGGGAGTTGGCATAGTGCAGGAATGGCCGTGCCATCATGCCTTAGCATTTGGTGTGTTGAATATCAGTCCTGCTGTTCCTGCACGCTCGTCAGTAGTCACATTCGGTGGCGTGACGAATAGTCGACACATCTTCAGCCGCTCTATCCGTCGCGAACAGACGAACGGACCCACCAGTGAGACTTCGTATCTTCGATTCTTGATCAAGCGTTCCACTATCGAGGCCCAGGTGGAGCTCGCTGTGGCAGTCATGTGGCAGACTAATCCTGTTCTATCTTCCCTGCTCTGTACATGCAGGTTGTCGAATCTGCTGAGTCGATATTCGTCGACATCGTTACCGCGACCAGTTTGTGGGATACGTTGCCGGCTGTCGCCTGTGATTGACGACGGGCGCGGTCTTTAGTCGTGGCCAGATTTGTGGTTCGATATAGGTTTGCGGGCCAATGCTGTTTTGAAGTGCTGGATTCAGCGGCGTTGGATTTAGTGTTCTGTCTGGCTGCTGGATCGAAGGTGTTGTCTCTGCTCTACTTGGTGTATCTGTGTTCAGGGCCGGAGCCGGAGGAACAACCGGTCTCGTAATGTCAGCCGGTGCTTCCGTCGACCGATCAGCCGTCGCTGCATTCTCATGACCGACGAAGGGATCTTCCAGGCAAGGTGCCAGAAGTGACCCTCCGTGGGTGGGGCGACAGGGAGCATTTTTGCATTCAGCAATCAGTGGCGAACAAGTGTTGCTGCAACTATCGCCGCATTCGACGGCACAGTCGTCGCCACATGAAGGCTGTGATGAGCAACCGGACTTGTGCTTGCGAAACAGGCGATCGCAAAGATAAGACATCATGCCCTTGTGTTGCCCGCTGTCACCGCAGCCATCTGAGTCGCAACAGTCCTGGGTATCAACTGTCTGGCAGCGTTCCGGTACAGCACATGTGGTGTTCGGGACGCACGGCAATTCAGCGACGCAGCTTTGTCGTTCCTGAGCACAGCAAAGTGGTTCTGGTGTGCATAGCCGTTGTTTTTTTGGCCAGTGCCAGCAATCAAACATTTTCTTCCAGCTTGAACCACATTTGTCGTCTGCTTCAGCACATTCGACCGGTGATGGACAGCAGGGTTGTTCGGGAGCAGCACACGCGGACGGCGTACACGATTCCTCAACGCACGGATGCTTGTAAATTTGCGTCAAAATACTCATCAGGCTCACGCTTTTGACGTGCGAGCCGTCGTTCCTTGCTGGAGTTGGCAGAACTGTCTCGGGTTGCGGATCGGGGGCTGGGTCCGCGTTGTAGTTGCTGGCCGGCGCAGCGACATGGCTGTTTTGGGAAATCGGGGCGGATGCATAGCGACCGGTTGAGCATCCGGTCATTGCCAAAGCGGCAATACCCATCAAGAGGGCGTATCGATCAAGTCGCATGACGACTTCCTTTCTGCGACACATCGTCCGTGGCTCGGCAGCTGAGAGCTCAAAGGAGGATGCAGGGATAGTTCCTTCTGCCACTCTTGAGATCGTCAGAAAGATCGCCGAAACTTTGTCGACATCGGCGGGATCCGCCGCAGATGGGTCAGTTGCTGCTCAATTTTCTGTGGCTGAGGAAAATCCCTTTCAGTTGAAGTCTGCTGGTTCCGCAATTCAGCGAAGAGCGGATGGCGTTGCGGGCTGCACCTTGAAGGGCCTCAACCATTGGTCGAGCCCGTATGGAGAAGGTTTTCAGGGCGTTTCGTGGCGATTTTCCGACAAATGCACAGACCGATGGTGACTCGGATTGTGACAATTGCGGGTTATCCGCGAAGTCCCGAGGCATCGTTCAGTTGCTCAGACTACTTCTGGGTGCTTTCCCGAAACTTCCTCCACGTGACGAACAATCACATCAGAATCATCGATTCCGTCCGCGATATGCCGAGCCATCCGGCACGTGATGACAACTCGAGTGGATGTGTCGTCTGTGTATGTGCGGTCCAGTTCGGAGGCATGTTGAGTCAGCCAGGCTAACAGCTTGCCATTGCCTGTGCTGGCTTCAATTTCCACTGTCACGAAGCCTCCGGCGACGCGTTCTGCAACGACCTGATACAACCGATCCAGTCCTGTTCCGGTGGAGGCACTGATGGTGATTGTGTCATCATAATGTCGCCGAAGGACGTCGATCACCGAGCGATCTTCTACCAGGTCAACTTTGTTCAGGACCAGCACGACGTTACTGCAGTCCACTCCTATCTCGTCCAGAACCTGGTAGCAGGTATGAATCTGACGTTCCGCATCCGCGCTGCTGGCATCGACCACATGCAGCAGAAGATCTGCGTGCCGAGCTTCTTCCAGTGTTGAACGAAACGATGCCACCAGGTGGTGAGGAAGATTTCGCACGAAGCCGACTGTGTCACTGAGCAGTACTTCACCGTAGCCGGGCACTGCCCAGCGGCGGGTGCGAGTGTCCAGTGTTGCGAAGAGCTTGTCTTCAACCAGCACATCGGCCCCGGTCAGAGCTCGCATCAGTGTACTTTTGCCCGCGTTTGTGTAGCCCACCAGTGAAACCGTGGGTTGCTCCCGCCGGTGCGAAACCGTGCGTTCGCGCCGTTGCTCCACGTTCTTGAGCTTGCGTTTGAGTTCTGAGATGCGTTTGTCGATCAGACGGCGGTCGGTTTCCAGCTGTTTTTCCCCAGGGCCACGTCCGGCACCGATACCGCCCGTAATGCGCTCTAGGTGAGTCCACATGCGTTTCAGTCGGGTGCGGAAGTACATCAGCTGGGCCAGCTCCACCTGCAGCATGGCTTCGTGCGTCTGGGCGTGGGTGGCAAAGATGTCCAGAATGACTTCGCTGCGATCAACAATCGGTTTTTCCACAGCCTGTTCGAGTGCTCGCCCCTGAGACGGCGTGAGATTGTTGTCGAAGACGACCATTTCTGCGTCAGTCGTTTCCACCAGCAGTTTCAATTCGTCCAGCTTGCCTGTTCCCAGGCAGTGGGCGGGATGCGGTGTGTCTCGAAACTGAACGATTTCGCCCACAACCGTCACGCCTGCGGTTTTGACCAGGCCTTTTAGTTCGTCCAGTGCCGCGTCCCGGTCATTGCATTCGTCAGGATCGAACACACCCGCCAGCACAGCGCGCTGGTCGGCAACTTTGAGTTCTTCGCGCTTGGGGTCGCCCAATGGGTCATTGCCTTATAAATGTGGAGTGGCTCACCGGCCGATTTGAGCTGACGCTCAGAAACTGTCCGTCCATTCATGTGGCTTGCTGCACACATGTGAATACAACGATTCTGTCCCGCCGGCCTTTGTCAGACTTTAAACGGACGAATCTTTGAAAACGCGGCTGTACGCCGCAGCATCACCAGCATGGTATCGTCACACTGACACACAGCAAACCGAATTGTTCGGGCCGGACAACACGTAGAGAGTCTTTTTCGGACGAGTAGAACCTGATCTGGCCCCATTTTTCCGCGTTGCATGCCCTGTTCATCGATTTCGTAATTCTGCAGAGTTGATTGGATGTCACCAACCGGTAATGGCAGGAAAGCCGTCGTGCTTGTGAGTGGCGGATTGGATTCTGCCACTGTGCTGGCAATTGCGCGACACGAAGGCTGGGAACTGCACGCTATTTGCTTTGACTATGGCCAGCGTCATCGATTCGAGCTGGATTCAGCGGCTAGGGTTTGTGAAGCCAACGGCGTGACCAGTCGATTTGTGTTTCCCATCGATACTTCGATCTTTCAGGGCTCTGCACTGACGAACGATATTGCCGTGCCTCACAACCGGTCGGCCGACCAGATGAGCTCAGGAATTCCTGTCACCTACGTGCCGGCTCGAAATACGATATTTCTGTCCGTGGCGCTCGGGCTGGCGGAATCGATTGGTTCGTCTGACCTGTTCATCGGCGTGAATGCCATTGACTACAGCGGCTACCCGGACTGCCGTCCGGAGTTCATAACAGCTTTTGAAACGATGGCCAATCTGGCCACCAAATTGGGTGTCGATGGACAGCAAATTGCCGTTCATACACCACTGGTGTCATTGACCAAAGCTCAGATTATCCGGCGCGGACTGGAGCTGGGTGTGGACTATAGTCTGACTCATAGTTGCTATGATCCGTCGTCGGACGGTATCAGTTGCGGCGAATGCGATTCCTGTCTGCTGCGCCTGAAAGGATTTGCCGACGCAGGTACGACCGATCCGATTGCCTACAGCGTTCTGCGCTGACTTGTGGTGGTGGCGAACGTTATTCCGCTTCTGAGAGTTGCTTTTCCACGAGCGCTGCGACGCTGTCTGTTTTGACAACGGCTCTGCGCAGACTGGGCATTCTGCCGGCCAGACGCAGGCTGTTGATCACTGTTCATTCAAAAGTCGTTCTGCATTTCCGAACTGAATGGCATGAGTCATCGTTTCACCGAGTTCTGATTCTTTGAATTTCAGCAGTGCTGCTTCCAGATAAAAGAATGGGGCGTGCGACCCGAACAGCAGCTTTGTGTAGGGCACGCTGTTTGTCATCTTTTCTAGGGCCCCCACCTGTTCCGCGTGCGAAATGTCAAAATAGACGTTTTCTTTCTGTGCAATCTTCGACAGCGTTTCGCTCCGAAGTGTGCTGTAATTATTCATCAGAATCAGGCGAACGTCGGGGTGCCGCTGAATCAGATCTGGCAGCGAAGTCATATCCACGGTCGGGACCATCATCAGCGGGAAATGGGTCCGTACGTCTTCCATCTTTAGTACCAGTTGTACAATCAATTTGTGTGTGACGACGTGTTGGAAAAGCTGATCGCAGACCGGGTCGTCCAGCTTGTAACCGTGGTAATTCGGATTGATGCGAATCGACCGCATGCCGTGCTGTTCGTGGCAGCGACGTACGTCGTCCCGCCAGTCCGGCAGCATCGGATTGACAGTGCCTGACGGAATCAGGACTCCTTCGCCGTGAAGTCTGCATTCGGCCGCCAGCCGGGCATTTACTTCAGCGACGTCGCGGTGCAGCACTCCGTCAAAGCTGCCAGCCCATGCCTGTGTAATTCCGTTTTGCTGCAGCCTGGCCACAAATTTGGAGGTTTCGTCGAGCGGCAACCGTCGAAAGGGCCACTGGGAAAGGTTGATGTTGATGTCTGTGATCATCGTTTCACCCCCTTTGCATTCAGAATAGGAGTCAGCATGCGTTTCAGGTTGAGTCCCAGAATCAGTTCCTTGTCCGCTTCGGATATATCCGCACCATAAACTTTCGCCAGCTGTGACGCATAACTGCGACCGCCAATGTCACTGCCGTAGATGACTCGTTCTGCACCGAGTTCACGAACAGCCATTTCCACGAATCCTGCTGTGGGTTCAGACCCTCCAATTCCGATGGATACATTCGGTTCCGCCCGGACGGCTCGGATGCCGCGAGTCCAGTCGCCGCCCGTATGCCCACAGATAATCGACACGTCGGGATGACGACGGGCCAGAATTGCCAGATCAGCGGGCGTCGATTCTCCTGGACGATTCCCCTGGACCTTTAGCCACGTGTGCTGGTAGATGGCCGCCTTAAGCTCACCGCAGCGTTCAATAATGGGATCAATTTTCTGGTCACTGCACTTGAACGAGACCCACAGTTTGACGCCGACCATGGGGCCGTCAGCGACACATCGTTCAAGTTCTGCCAGGCTTTCGGCTGGGTATTTGCCGTTCAGATAGGCGAATCCGAACGCTCGATCATGCCAGTGGCTGATGGCCTGCAGTACCTGATCGTTCTGCTTGCGGAATTCTTCCGGCGTGGGATCCTGTGACCACGGCCAGCCCATGAAAAATACCTGGCGTTCCACGCCCATGCGGTCAGCGTACTCCATCAGTTTGGCGATTCGTTCATCGACCGTCGCACCATCAACGCCGGAAAAATGTCCATGCAGATCCCAGATCATGGCGGGGGGGCTTTCTGTGTCTGTCCGCCAACGCGTTTCACCAGTTTATGCACGGAAGTGGCAATGCGGTCTTCGATGCCTTCGGCCCAGCGATAGGCCGGGCGACCGTATTCGTAGAGATTGGATCCACCTTCATATCCGCCTTCTTTCCAGACACGGTGGGAAGGAATGTAGGAGATCATGTCGTCCGCATAACCGCACACCCATGTTCCCTTACCGAAGTCCTCTTTAAAACGCAGCGCGTAGTCAACAACCGTTTCGGCGCCCATGCCGATAACGGTCATCTGGTCGCCCAGTCGCCATGCATGGACCGGGTAGCTGTAGGCGGTGGGAAAGGTTTCTCCGGCATCGAGCTTGCGGAGCATCCGTTGTGCCCAGCGTTTCCGCAGTGCGTTCGTGCTTTTTGCTTCTTGTTCCAGTTTCTCGCGACTGGCGACTTCCAGGTAAGGAAGGTCAATGTATTCGAAGGCTGATCGAATACCTGGCGACACTGCGGCGAATGGCTGCTGCAGAGCATCTTCTACGGCCGTCGCGAGCATGTGCCCGTAGTTTTCGCAGAGTTCAACTGTACGCCGCGGCAACGGATTCTGGTCTCCGCCGCATGTGTTCACAAACATTGCCGTCGTTCCTGCGTGATTGTGCTCGATTTCCAGTTGAGCGAATCCGGGAAAGTCGCCGCACCATTTGGTAAAGCTGAGTGTCGTTGGGTGACAGGCATATCCGAAGACAATCACTTCCAGTTTGCCGCCGGGCCTAATCACCTTCAGCACGGGCACAGAATGGTCGACGGGGCCGACCAACGGTTCACCGCGAGCCAGAATTGCAGGCACGTCCGCCTCGCGATTGTTACGTCGGTTCACTGCGAACGTGGTGTAGCCGCTACCGTGTTCCAGCGATGCGGGCGCCAGAGCGGCCAGGGCATCGCCGACCAGTGTCACGGTTCGGGAAACCATTTTTTCCGTGTATTCGTCGACCAGCCTGACCTGATCCGCATCGACCGGGTAGTAATCGACAAGATCGTCGCCCAGCCGAGGCCCGCAGTGATTGTGAGAAAACGTAAACATGATCTGGTCGCGTTTTAGTCCATACTTCTGTTCGACCTGAGAAAACACCGGGTCGCTCATAATTTTGGGCACACCCTGAAAATCACTCGTGATCAGGACGACTCGATTGCCATCATCATCCTGCAGCGCAAGTGCCTTCATCCACAGATCGTGCAGCTTTCCTTCCGGAGCCCGTCTTGAACCGTATCCCGCCAGCCAGACAGAAGTTTCCGGCGTGATGACGGCCCGAGCAACACCGGCTTGCCAGCCAGCCGTGGCGCACGGCGAACAGGCGATAAGCCACAGGCACATCAGAAGACTGCAGGTGCAAGGTAAAAACAGACGCTTCATTCGTTTCTCCCTTTGTCACCGGCTCGCAGGAAATGATCAAAGAAGCCGTAGATGACTGCGTTCGATTGTTCGTTTGGAGAATGGTCGGGGCGGTTCGTCATACCGACCCTCTGTCGATAACCTAGCTGTGCGTTAATCTTTACCAGATGATTCAACGCACGCCATCTCGACGGCGGGTCCACCGCGCCACCTGACACCAGAAATGGACGAGGAGCCATCAGGGCGTGCAGTTCATGCAGATCTCGCTTCTGTTCCAGCAGTCTAGGATACAGACCGCGGCCCGAATTTGTTTTCGTAACGACGCCTCGCTTACGCCACGGGCGCGGATGCCAGCCGAGATACCACGGTTCCCAATAATTCACGCTGGGATGCACGTCAAACATGATTCCCGGGTCTGACACGGCCACTGCCGCAAACCGATCAAACAGGCAGCCGCCAAACATCGCCCACTTACCGCCGAACGAATGCCCGACAATGCCAATCCGCTGCGCATCCACTTCCGGACGACTGGCCAGCACATGCCATGCATTGGCCGCCGCGTAGCCGAGCATCGACAATGGCTGCACTGTCGCCTTGTCGATGTCCGGGTAATACAATGCGTAAGTTTTCGCTTCTGATGCTTCTGTGGTCCCGATGGAAAGCGTCACAAAGCCACGTTTCGCCAGTTGCAGGGCGAAGTCGCGATGAGGATTGTTGAAGCCAATCGCGGTTTCCGGTTCGTAGAAAACACTCAGGACCGCCGGTCGTTTGCCTGCGCCGTCCGGAACAAGCAGGTAAGCGGTTGTCGATTCATGGGGCGTCCAGAGGAATCGAATTTTCTGCTGAACAAATTTTTCCCGGCGTTCCGTTTCCAACACTTCAACCTGCGGTTCAGTGATCAGAGGTGGCCACTGTCCCAGTAACCTGGTCCATTGATCATGCAATTCGATGCGGCGACGCTTCCAGTCGGCTGGCGACTGGACGTTCGAACCGTCATTAAACAGCAGCGGAGAACGATACGGACCAAAGTCGTTGGCAAAAGCTGCGGGCGGATCGAAGTGCGTCCGGATGGCATCCCAGCTTTCCGATGCCTGTGGTGCACCGGTCTTTCCGTCGTCGTTCTGTGCGCCGGCGTGCGACAATATGACGGTCAGAAGAATGAGTGTACCGACCAATTGACTGACGAACGTGCTCATGAAAGTGCCCCGCAAAGAAATGTTGCTGCCGCAACATTCTGAAGAACACCTGCGCGATTGTGAAGCGCACGCCGTTTCTCGGGGGGAGACCGGGCCTGTCTGCTATTTTTCCGTACTTAGTGGACCGTCCTCGTGAGCGACGAACCGTTCATGAGCAGAAGGTCGCGAAGAACGCAAAGAAACCATCATTCGATTACTTTACGCTCTTCGCGGCCTTCTGTTTAAGCACATTGGAGCAATGCACGCAACGGCCTGCCCACGAGCCAGGACAGTTCAGGTGAATACGGAATTAATCTGCTCTATTCTGCCGGTTCGTCGCTTAATGCACGGTCGACGGCATCCAGCAGGACTTCCATGGCGAACGGTTTCCGCAGGTAATCCACCACGCCCAGCATTTCGGCATAGGCTTTGTGGCGACTGCCTTCGTTGGCGGTCATCATGATCACCTTGGGAGGTTTTTCCATTTCGCCAAGGAATTCCAGAACCGGAAACCCGCCCATTCGCGGCATCATCATGTCCGTCAGCACCAGGTCCGGATTTCGGGACGTTATCAGTTTGCGTCCATCTTGGCCGTTGGTCGCAGCGAGTACCTGATAACCGGATGCTTTCAACACGGTTTGGACAGTATTGGAAATTTCGCGATCATCTTCGATCACAACGATCAGTTTTTCCGGCACGACGCACCTCGGGAACAAACGGCAAACACGACGAACAATTGACTAACATTAACCCACCATTGTCTACACATTCGATGGATCAGGAAAGCAACCGTTCACAAAAAAACGTCGTGAGAAGAATTTCTCACGACGTCTTGGTGTTCGAGCCACTACGACGAACAGGTTCAAATTGCAGATTCGTCCAGTTCACCAGTCCTGATGCGGATGATTTTTTCGACGTTGCTGACAAAGATCTTGCCGTCACCAACCTGGCCGGTTCTGGCTGAGTTGACGACTGCGTCGACGACTTTGTCCAGTTCGTCGTCACCAACAACGATTTCGATTTTTACCTTCGGCATGAAGTCGACGATGTATTCCGCACCGCGATACGTTTCTTTGTGGCCCTTTTGACGACCAAATCCTCGCACTTCGGTCACCGTCATTCCCTGGACACCAGCTTCGGTGATTGCCGATTTGACGTCTTCCAGTTTAAAGTGGCGGACGACCGCTTCTATTTTTTTCATATCTGTGTTCCATTTTTGTTAGGTTGATGATCCATTGAAAGAATTGGCACATGAACGGAGTCGAACCGCCAATAACAGATATCACAGAGCATCACTCCGTGATATCTGCCACCAGTGCCGACGATCTCGCACGCTCTTACTGGAAGATGTAGCCTTCTTCACCGTGCTGACTGATATCCAGTCCCTGAACTTCCTCTTCCTCGCTGACCCTCAGGCCCATGATCGGATCAAGAATCTTCAGTAGAATGAATGTGCCGACAGCGCTGAAACCAACCGCCGCCGCGACGCTGACCAGCTGGACCATAACCTGCCCTTTGTTTCCGTCGAAGAAGCCAGCAGGCTCCGTACCCCCGGTAACAAGTTGAGTTGCAAACACTCCTGTGAGCAATGCCCCCAGCGTTCCGCCCATGCCGTGCACACCAAAGGCATCAAGCGAGTCATCGTAGCCAAAAGTATTCTTCATCTTTGTACAGCAGAGGTAACAAAATGCACCGGCGATGAAGCCCATGATGATGCCGCTTACCGGCGTTACAGAGCCGCTTGCCGGCGTGATACAGACAAGCCCGGCGACTGCACCTGAACAGGCTCCCAGAATGCTGGCCTTGCCCTGTTTCAGCCATTCCATGAGCGACCACCCGAGTACTCCGGCTGACGCCGCAAGGTGTGTTGCGAAGACGGCGTTGACGGCTCGACCGTCCGCGCCGAGTTCACTACCGCCGTTGAATCCGAACCAGCCAACCCACAGCAACCCGGTACCGATACACGTATATGTCAGATTATGCGGGGGCATGGGCTGCGTTGGAAATCCTCTTCGCGTACCGAGCACGATTGCACAGATCAGTGCCGAGACACCTGAACTGATGTGGACCACCAGGCCACCGGCAAAGTCGATGGCCTGGTATTTTGCATCGTCGTTCCATTCACACAGCCAGCCGGTATCAGCCCACACCCAGTGTGCGATTGGGCAGTAGATCAACAGTCCCCAGAGTACGCTGAAGACCGCCATGCTGCTGAACTTCATGCGTTCAGCAAATGCACCACAGATCAATGCGGGCGTAATGATGAAGAACATCGCCTGGAAGGCAACGAAGATCTGGGTGCTTGCGAGAGATTCGGCAGTTCCGACCCCGTTGGCCGGGATCACACCTTTCAGCATCAGATGGTCGAAGTTTCCGAAGTACGGACTTGTGCCTCCAAAGGCCAGGCTGTAGCCGACTACGGCCCACACAACAGACATCAAACCCATCAGAAAGACGCACTGCATCATCACACTTAGAATGTTCTTCTTGCGAACAAGTCCGCCGTAGAACAGCGCCAGTCCTGGACATGTCATCATCAGGACCAGGGCGATCGACACCAACATCCACGCGACGTCACCTTTTTCATAGTCTGGTTCCGACGTCGGCGCGACCTCAGAAAAACCGCCATCGCCTTCTTCAAACTCATCGCCCTCCGACGATTCATCAGTCTCGTCTTCGGCATCTTCAGACTGCGCCGCAGCTGGGGAATCGCCCTGCGACGCATCTGGCGCATCCTGGGCTGATACGGTCAGTTGAAAACTGACCAGTGCCACCGCTAACAAAAATACGAAGCTGAATTTCTTTTTCATGTGTCAATCTCGCCTTCTAGTACTGCTCTGCGAATTTCTTTGCGGAGCTGAATTGCACCCAGAGACTCCAGAATATTGGCTTCTCGTGCCGCTTGAAAAACAGACGCCCCGACTGCTGTGACGGGGCGCTCTCGCCTGTTGTTCCTGCCGAACTACCACGAATATCCGATACCCCCTCGCTGATCAAGCGATCGGGCCGTGGCAGGTCACGATTTTTTGACACAAGGCAGCAGCAGGGCTGCACGCGGCGCACCTCCGGCAACGCCCTGATATTGGACTGCCGGCCCGATATCAGGGTGCACAAAACATTACGGCAGACGGCTTTTGCTACTCGTCGCCGCAAATGCCCACCGTGACTTTCGGCACATCCTGTCAGAATATCCCCCGCTGCAGCACGAACTGTTCACAAGTTCGCGCGCTTCTTTCTGTGAGCAGGACGCGTCGAGCATTTTCGACTTCAGACGCTACTCTTCCGACGAATGTCCTTCATCCTAGTCGCTCCGCCAGAGACCGCGAAGCGCGACCACCTTGACTGTCAGTCCTTCGTCCCCCATGTGATCCTTGGCGATCTTGCGCAATTCATCAGCATACGAAAGAGGAAGTTCGTGGTCCGCCGCAATATGGATGACGACCGCCGCATCGACACTTGACCGGCCAAGAAACGAGATGTCGACACCCGGAGTTCGCGTGACTCGTTTGTGCAGTGCGCGAGACAGGTCCCGCGTCACAGGATATACGGCCGTCTGGGCCCGCCCTTCATCCTGCTGCCAAAGCAACTCAAGACTTAGTGGCCCGGCCAGGACAACAAGGAGAGCCACCAGTCCCCAGCGTCCCCACTGCGCGGTGTACCGATGTCGCGGCAATGAACGACTCGTCGAAATGCCCAGCAGCGAGAAGGTAAAACTTGATGCGACTATGATCGCGATCAGGTTGGTCACAAACAACAGCATCGCTCCCACAGCATTGCCGAAGGAGCCATTCGACAGCGATAACCCCACCGCACAGACAGGTGGCACCAGCGCTGTCGCAATAGCAACGCCCGCAACGGCCCCCGCAATATTCGGCCGGGCCAGTGCAAACGTCGCTGCCATTGCCGCGAACAGCGCGATCAGCAGATCCAGCACGTTCGGTGCGCCCCGAGACAACACTTCCGGTGACAGCGTTTCGCGCGATGGCGTGATCATGCCCAGCAGAAAGCTGACGGCCAGCGTGAGCAGGAAGCCGTACGCGATGGATTTTGCGCAGTATTTTGCCCCGGACATGTTGGCCTGCGCCAGCGCGAGTCCAGTGCCAATCATGGGTGTCATCAGCGGTGCCAGCAACATCGAGCCGATGACAACCGCCGGTGAATTCTGCATGAGCCCCAATGTTGCGATGGCCGATGCCAGGGCCAGCATACCGACAAAGTCACTGGCCCAGCGTGATCCAGCTCGAAGGTCCTGAATTAGATCCGCATGATCGCGAGGGTTGATTTCAGGAAACCACTCGGGCCATGATCGCAGACTTAAGGGAGGAGCCCGCTTCACGACAATCGCGGTCGTGTTCTGCAGCGATTTTCGCAGCGGCCAGATGTCTTTCGCGCGGTCCCGCCCCACCAGCATCAACTGGTGAACATCGACACATTTAAAAATACCACGGTGTTGAAGTTCAGCCTACGGATTTTGTAATCGAGCCCGACGTCACGGAATTTGACATTACAGAGTTCATGCGCACTGACGAAATAGCCGACGTTGGCTCTCGCTCCACCGAAGCCTCAATGGAACAACTCAAAGAGATGCTGGAGCAAGTCGACAGACAGCTGTTTGCAACCGAATAGAGTCGCGTTTGAGCGGTTCGCCTATTTTCTCGGCCTGGTAAAGGCTTTCGGTTCGAACCCTGCAGACTGTGGCACGTCTTTTGTAATTATCGACCACGTTGCGCCGGACTCGCGAAAGGCAGTGACGTCGGTTGGCTGATATCTGATGTCAAGCTGTGGCGTTGATATCGGTTTGCCGTTCTGGTTCCATGACTGCACCACCGCGTCGACGGCACCGGTGGTGAGCAGTGTGCGTTCGGCAGGGTACGGTTCGGCGCCGGTTGTGAATGTGTGCTGGATGGCGTGTGACAGCGCTTTGAACAGACAGCGGTTGCCCCATGGCCCGTTGAACAATGCGGTTGCGTATGGCTGCGCGTCGCCTTTTAGTCGGCAGGCGAAGTTCCAGCGGTCGGAACCACTGCCAACTTTCAGCACGGTGGCTCGCAGGCCGTCGCTGTATTTGATGCAGATGGCGTAATCACCGGATGGTCTTCGCGGTTTCGGTGTCTCATTCGTGTCGGTGCGGGCGGGTTGCTTCTTAAAGACCCCGGTTGTTGGTCGGGCCTGGCGAACAGCGTGCATGTTTTCCTCTGCATTCATGGCCGCATCGACCAGGTCCTGCGACCACCGTCGGGACTGCTTTGCCTGTTCGAAGTCTGATCCCGTCAAAAGTTGGATTTCAGAAATACCGGTTTCGCCACCGGCCCGTGATTCCACAAACGACTGCAGCACTTCGAACGCATGGAAGTCGTACGATTCCAGACCACCACCGTGAATCGATATGGCTTCATCGATTTCAGCCCCGTCGGGAATCGTCATGTCAGGACGACGCTGTGCCAGCGGTACGGAACTGCCGGCAATCAGAGGCATATTGTGCTGACGACACGTATCGTACATTTCCTTTGACCAGTCCCAGCGATACGACAGATGTTTGTCGTTAAACAACGGGACATACCGATCTGACCGCTGCATTACTGCGATTGCTTCATCAAAGAATCGCTTGCGCGGGTACATGTGCTGGCTCAGTTCGTTGTACGGATAGTCACCGTGTTCTCCGATTGACAGCACAGCGTCGACCGCCAGCTTGTTTCCGCCCACGCAGAGTGCTTTATCAATCGAAGTGTACAGCGGGATTCCGAAACGTCGTGAGACTTCTCGTGCCATATCGTCGTCCGGAAACTGATCGGCGTAGAACGACACAATATCGACGCCCGGATCCGTCAGCCGACCATTGAAGTAGTACGGTCCCAGAAAGTTTTCCAGAATGTTGAAGGCGTGACTGCGAAAACGCAGCACGGTGAAGATCGCCGCTACCTTCCGACGCCTGGCTGGCAGGGCCAGTGCTGCCGACGGCCACACGGCCGGAATTGCAGCAGCAGCCAGAACGTCGCGGCGGCGAATGTTGTTATTCATCATGGCAGCTCCTGATGTCTGAAAGAACATTGCGGGCGGGCTGCTCTGTTGTTCAGCCGCCTCCGATGACCGGCAGAAAATGGACTTCCGTTGTGGCCTTGACGCTGGTCGAAAGCACTCGCGTCATGACGTGATCGACGGACAATTGAAGAGTTGGCAACAACTGCCCGTCATCAAACAGGCGTTGTTGGATTCCAGGAAACTGTATGTCCATCTGCGTGACCACTTCGCGCACCGTGTTTCCTTCGACTTCAACCTGCGCGGTTCCGGTCAGCTTTTGAAGTTGTGACGGAATGAATACGATGGCCATGGGTCAATCCCCCGTCGTCTGCCCCTTAATTGCATTCCAGACTGTGGGTGGCGACATCGGCAACTCAAAGAAGCGAACGCCGGTTGCACGATAGATCGCGTTGGCGATTGCCGGAGGAGGAGGCACGATCGGAACTTCGCCGACTCCACGAACGCCGTACGGGTGATCAGGGTTGGGGACTTCAACGATGATCGTGTCAATCATGGGCAGGTCGTAGCACGTCGGCATGCGATAATCCAGGAAGCTGGCGTTCCGCATGTGGCCGTCGTCGCCGTAGAAATATTCTTCGTTAAGTGCCCAGCCGATGCCCTGGGCCGAGCCTCCCTGCATCTGGCCTTCCACATAACTGGGATGAATCGCTTTACCAGCGTCCTGGCAGACGGTGAATCGAAGGATGGTGACTTTTCCGGTTTCCGGATCGACTTCCACATCGACCAGATTCACGGCAAACGCATTCGTTGAACCCTGCGGGTCAACGGCTCCGCGACCAACGATCGGGCTGCCCACTTTGTCCGCCTCGACTGCCAGCTCCTTGAACGGCAGTGACTTACCGTTGCCTTGATAGACTCCGTTGACGACCGTGACCTCGTCCTGGCTGCACTCCCAGATCTTCGCCGCCTGTTCGACCATCTGCTCTTGAATATCCAGCGCTGCTTCATGGGCTGCCAGCCCGGTGGCAAATGTGGTTCGGCTGCCGCCCGTGACGTCCGTAAAACCGACACTGTCTGTGTCGACGACCTGAGGAATCACGTCTTCTGCGGTGATGCCCAGAGTTTCGGCCAGTTGCATGGCAATCGATGTCCGGGTGCCACCGATGTCCGTGGATCCTTCAATCAGCGTGACTGTGCCATCGGCGTTGACGTTAGCGGTGACACTGGACTTCAGCCCGCAATTGAACCAGAAACCACAGGCTACGCCTCGTCCGCGATTTGGGCCGGTCAGCGGCGACTTCCAGTGGTCGCTATTCTGAATCGCCTGCAGACATTCCACCAGGCCGACTCGGGGATAGACAGGGCCGTCGACACGCCGCGTCCCTTCCTTCGCCGCGTTGTTCAGGCGAAATTCGATGGGATCGATTTCCAGTCGTTCCGCCAGTTCGTCAATGACGCATTCGGTGGCGAACGCAACGTGAGTGGATCCCGGAGCCCGATAGGCCTGAGTCTTGGGTTTGTTCAACACCACATCAAAGCCGTCGACCGTGGCGTGTGGCAGGTCATAGCAGCTGAAGACGCACATGGCCCCCGGGCCGATGACGCCACCAGGAAATGCGCCCGCATCAAACGCCAGCCACGCGTTTCCTGCCGTCAGCCTGCCATCTTTGGTCGCGCCCAGTTTGACACGCATGAACGAAGCGGGAGTCGGTCCGGTCGCTTCAAAGACTTCGTCACGCTGCATCATGATTTTGACGGGGCGACCGCACTTGCGACTCAACACGGCTGCGACCGGCTGTTCGTAGACTGAGATCTTGCCACCGAATCCGCCACCGATTTCGCACGGAACGATTGTTATCTGTGACACCGGCATCTTCAGCAGTTCGGCCATTTGCTGTCGCACAACAAACGAACCCTGAGTGGCGGTCCAGATCTTTAACCGGCCATCTTCGTTCCACAGTGCAACCGAAACATGTGGTTCAATGTAGCCCTGATGGACGGTGGCGGTTTTGAACTCGCGTTCGATGACGACGTCGGCCGCCGCAAACCCTTCGTCGATGTTTCCTTTTTCGAATTGAATATGACTGGCGATGTTGCTGGGACGAGCCGGTTCTTCACCCAGCGTGTGTGTGATCAGTTCGTCGTGCAGCAGCGGCGCATCTTCTTTCATCGCGTCCTGTACGCTCATCGTCGCCGGCAGCGGTTCGTATTCGACCTTGATGCGTCGGGCGGCTTCCTGGGCCAGGTAAGAATCGGTGGCCGCTACAGCGGCGACTGCATGTCCTTTATACAACGCTTTTTTTCGAGCCAGCACATTGCCGGACAGGTGTGCGTAATTGACGCAGCCTTCGCCGAGGTTGTCGACCTTGTCCCACGGGTCGGGCAGGTCTGCAGAAGTGCACGTGGCCAACACTCCCGGCATTTTTTCGGCCTCGCTGGTATCGATCGATACGATGCGGGCATGGGCGTGCGGGCTGCGGACGAACGCGCCAAAAACCATGTTGGGCACGTGCAGGTCATCAGTATAAACAGCTTTGCCTGTCACCTTGTCAGCACCATCGTGTCTCACGGGGCGTGTGCCAATGACTTTGTACGTGGCGGGCGATTCTGTGTCAGACGTGTTGTCGGCGACTTCGGTACTCACAGCGATTTCTCCTCGGTCTCTGTCTTAAGCGATGTGTGACGGCTGTTGTCAGAGATCAGGGTCTTAAGACTCCGGTGATGCCTTAGATGTGGCCTGTACAGCTCGAACGATCTTGTCGTAGCCCGTGCAGCGGCACAGGTTGCCTGCCAGACCGAATCGAATTTCCTGTTCGGACGGCTGCGGGTTCTTTTCCAGCAGTGCTTTCGCTGTCACCAGGAATCCCGGCGTACAGATGCCGCACTGCAGCGCAGCTCCTTCCAGAAAACACTGCTGCAGCGGATGCAAATGTCCCTGCTTGGCGATTCCTTCGACGGTTTCAATCACCGCCCCTTCGGCTTCCACCGCCAGCACAAGGCAACTGTCGACCGGCAATCCGTCCAGCATCACCGTACATGCGCCGCAGTTACCGTTGTTGCAGCCTTCTTTACAGCCGGTGAGCGAGAGTTCATCGCGCAGCACTTCCAGAAGACTCTGGCGAGGCTGGCACAGAAACTCGACTGTGGCTCGGTTAATTGTTGTTGTTACGTGTGTCTTCACGTTGCTGAGGAACTCCTTATTTCAGGATGGATTCAAACAAGCGATGTTAAGATCGACAGTCGGACGTCTCATTTTCGGGCGCGTTCACAGGCTGTGGCTAGCGTTCGTTTGGTAAGTACGCCGACCAGGTGTGTGCGGTATTCAGCCGTGCCCCGCATGTCGTCGATCGGCGTGGCAACGCGTTTGGCCAGTTCGCCTGCCTCGGCAAACACTTCTTCACTGGCGACCTGGCCCTGCAGCCACTCAGAAGCCTCGGCGGCGAACACGGGCGTGGGCGCGACGGCCGACAGAGCGATCCGCGCCTGTTCGATCCGTTCGCCGGTTTTGTCCATGTGAACCCAGGAAGCAGCCCCGGCAACGGCGATGTCCATTTCGTTGCGCGGAATGAATCTTTGGTAGGCTGATCCGGCGCCCGATGGCTGAGAAGGCAGCGTCAGGGCGACCAGCAGTTCACCCTGCTGCAAAATATTACGACCGGGGCCCGTGCAGAATTCTTCGACGGGGACGACGCGTTGCCCGTTTGGCCCGGCGATCTGAGCTTGCGCACCGTATGCAATCAGCGGTGGAATCGCATCGGCGGCCGGGGACGAATTGCACAGATTTCCCCCTACGCTGGCGCGGTTTTGAATCTGCCAACCGCCGATAATGCGCACCGCATCAGCCAACCCCGGGTATGCGGCTGCGATATTTTGGTCGTCATAGATTTGCCGGCATGACACGCTCGCTCCCAGATGCAGGCCCTGCTCACCGGAGAGCTCCAGCTGAGTCAGCCCAGGAATTTTCTTCACGTCCACAACCAGATCTGCACTCCGCAGACCTTCTCGAAGCTGGACTATAATATCGGTACCGCCTGCCAGAACTCGGCCGCTGTCGCCAGCTGCAGCGAGCTTTCTTATGGCTTCGTCCAGCTCAGTGGGGGCGGCATATTCAAAATCGATCACGCGATATCCTCCTAGGTTCGGCTTTATCCTGGCACGTTGTCTGTCGTTTGTCATCAGTCCCCGACTGATTATCATTTTCGTGGTCAGCATGTAATGAAGAGGACGGAGTACCCGATGAGTTGTTTTGCAATAATTCCCGCGGCCGGGCAGAGTCGGCGAATGGGAGCCCGGCACAAGCTTCTTCTGCCGTGGAATAGTGCGACTGTCATCGACCATGTTCTGCGCGCGTGGACTGAAAGTCGGGCAGATCGCGTCGTCGTGATCGTGCGAAAAGGCGATCTTCAGCTTCAGGAAGCCTGCCGCTGCTGGCCGAACGCAGATCTGGTGATTCCGAACAACGACCCGCACGACATGAAGCGATCAATTCAGCTGGGGCTGCGACATATTGCTGCCGTTTGCGAACCTGCCGAATCCGACCTCTGGATGGTGGCTCCGGCTGACTTACCGACGCTGACTGCTGAATTAATTAACCGAGTGATCGACGCCAGCAGGGACACTGATTCGGTCGTTGTACCGCGTTTCGGGGACCGCCGCGGACACCCGGTATCTTTCCCGTGGTCACTGGTGCCTGATGTTTTCAACTTGGGGGCCGAACAGGGCATCAACCGCCTGACCGCCGACGATTCCGTGCAGTGGCTGGACTTGCCGGCGGACGAACATCCTGATGACGTGGACACACCTGAGGACTATGTGCGACTCCGAAATGAGTACGAACTGCCGTGAGAGCCCGGGTGGCGGGCAGTGATTCCTTTCATTTCACGAATATGGGGCCGTCCATATTGCTCAGTCACTCGCTGGGCACTGTATTTGGAGCAAAGCGATGGACTCGGGAGGGGGCAGGAATCTAGAATGTTTGGAGTTCCGTGCCGCGGTTCAAGCTTCGTCTGAACGGCAGCAGGCCGTTGTCTGAACGTGAAGCCAACAAGCAACTTGTTATGTGACGAACGATCCTTGCACTATGTTCGTTCGATTTCGACAAACAGGAGAATTCACATGCGAGCCGTATTCCTGAGCTCAATGATATTGGCCGGTGTCGCTTCCGTCGCTCCAGCCGCGGATCTCGTGAGTGGTACCTATGTCGAAGTGCGAACATGCCAGGTATATACCGGGCCGTGTTTCGCCAACGGGGAAGTGGGTTCCGCAGGCAAGAATGCCATCATGACGTGGCAGATCAAAGATGGTCACTTCGCAGGTGTTGATCTTACCGGGCAATCCGTTGCAGTCGTTGTTAAAGCTTCTCACACGCTCGGCTTCAAGGGGCTGGGTAATGCCAAAACAAAAAAGGCGATCGTCATCATTGATTCTGCCGCTGACCCTCAGAAAACGACTGCTCTTAAAAACTTTGCCCTGTTACAGACTGGGCTGGCCGACAGGGACATCGTCGGTGTTCACCGAGCTGACATCGATATGCAGTTCGACGTCGACAGGATTACTGCCAGTGTCGAGATCGGCGACTACGCCCGATTACAAACGCGAAAAGCCAGAAAGGGTGACTGTATCTGCTCCAACGAATCGGCATACTATCCCCCTCTTACCGGACTGAAGGGCTTCGTTCCGGGTGTTACGATCGAGGGAGAGGTGAAGGCTCGGCGACTGGGGACACGTTGGTCTGTTCCGGACAGCCGCACAGCCTACCTGGGCACATTTGAAGTCGATGCTGCCGATCTGCAGCTGGCCGAGAGTATCTGACCTTCCCCCGTTTGCCGAAATTCGGCGATCCCGGACAGGCATTTTCTGGCGGTTCTGTTCACTGAAATCACTCATTAGCTGATGGCGTCGAATGCCGCACGATGCGGATGAATCTGTAAGTGGTTGATGCTGTGCCTGTTTTGTTCGTTTCGATTGCCAAGCGTTAGCTCAATAAAACCGCCACTGGCGGAGGAAAAATTCAATGTTGAAGACCAGTTCCATAATCGCCGCATTCCTTTTGGTCGTGAATCTGTCGCCAGCGAAAGGTCAGGAACACAGTGTTGAGTTGATTGACGCTGCCCCGGATGCGGACGAAGTTGCCGGGGAACTCAGGGAGCAATTTGCGGACAAGGGCATCCGAGTCAAACGTGGCTCAAGTCGCACCGTCTGTGAGATCTGGTTCTGCAAGCAGTGGCCAGTGGAAGCCGGGTTCAAAACGACCGAGGACCGGCTGTATCCGTTCGTACCAGGGCAGCTGATCGGTTTGCTCCACTTCAGCAGAAGAGGCAAAGACTTCCGCGACCAATCCGTGAGCAGCGGCTGGTATACGCTGAGGTTCGGTCTACAGCCGATCGATGGCAACCACGAAGGAACGTCACCCACTCGCGATTTTCTGGTGATGATCGGTGTCGAGCAGGATGCCGTGGATAAGGTGTGGGACGTGAAAGGTCTTATGGAGGCGAGTGCAGAAGCAGCTGGCTCGACCCATCCAGCGATGATGTGTCTGCAGAGAGCAACTGACGGCTCGCAGCTGGCGATTCGACATGACGAATCCCATGACTGGTGGATTCTGCACACCACGGGCAATGGGACGGCTGGCGACAAGACACAGGACGTTCCTTTTGATCTGGTGGTCGCCGGTCATGCCACAGAATAGTTCGACGGAACATGTTGCGGGCGAACACGGCCTGTCGCGCAACGAGACCGCATCGTCTCAATGTGCGGATACAGGCCGAGGCGATGCGACTCGGGTAACACGCACGCTGGTCGTCGGTGTCAGCTTTGTCGTTTGTTGCATTGTCTATTCTCAGATTGCACGATTCGATACAGCTCAGGCGGTCGACCCACAGGTAACCGGATCACAGGAGAAACCTGTGCCGAGGCTGACTGACGGCTCGGACAGTAAGCCAGCGTTCCGAACGGAATTGATTCGGGGACAGGTCGTTTGGCTGGCATCCGCTTTGAAGAGCGAGTTCGGCATCTCTACCGTTCCGGAAGTTGCCGAGAATTCGCTGGCGCTTCTAACCAATGACCGACAACTGCTGCCCATCATTGAAAACCTGAGAGGCCGAGCTTTTCGCAAGGATGAACGACTGCGTGAAAAAGACATGCAGATTCTGGCGCGGCGTTACGATCGACAGCCGCTGCTTCAGATTCTGCGGGTCTATGAAATCGACGACGGGCAGCGGTACGAAGTCGATTACTGGTGCGATATCTGTGCAATCGTGATGTTTGAAACTGGCCCCTGTGCCTGCTGTCAGGACCATAATCGGCTGCGTAAGCGGTTAGCCGAAGACGGCGACATCGAGTAACTAATCCATTTTCAAAGTCCTAGGAACGGCCCGCGTATGCCCGCGTATGCCCGCGTCCGTGGAAAACGTATCACGTCTGCGACAATGAATTGCCGTGCCCAGCAGTGGGCGCCAGCCAGTCGGACGCCCGGGATGTGGCCACTTGTTTGAATCTGATACCGGATTCGTATACGTTTATTCCGGTCGATTTGGGCAATTGCTGCGCCCATCTGTTTCATAGGCTTGAACCTGACGGATTCATCATGTCACAACAATCCTCCCAAGGCGTCAGTCGGCGTGGGTTCTTAAAGGGCTCTGGTGCTGCAGTCGCGGTCTCAACGGTCGTTTCATCGACAGAAGCGGAAGCCGCCGCACCGGGTTTACAGGTGGTCAGCGGCGAAACTTCCATCACCTTGAAGGTGAACGGAAAGTCGATGACCGCAAAAGTCGAGCCACGAACAACTCTGCTGGACGTCTTGCGTTACCAGTTCGACCTGACGGGCGCCAAGCCGGTCAGTCTCGGTGGCAGCAGCGGGGCCAGCACGGTGCTGATTGGTGGCAAGGCAGTGATGGCTTCCACGACTCTGGCACTTGCAGTGGCCGGTAAGGAAGTCACGACATGCGAAAGTCTTGGCGGTGACGCCGTGCCTGCTGCATTCGTCGAACACGATGCTCAGCAGTGTGGCTTCTGCACGCCTGGTTTTGTCGTCGCAGTGCGAGCGTTCCTGAACAAATATCCGAACGCCACGGAAGAGCAGATCCGCGCTGGGCTGAATGGCAACATCTGTCGCTGTGGCACCTACGCGAATATTCTTCAGGCCGTCGTTTCTCTTGTGAAAGGAAATTCAAATGGCTGAAGTTACCTACAACTGGCCTGAAAATCACAAGGCCCGATTGATTGGCAAACGTGTCAGTCGTCTGGACGGCATGGAGAAGTCGACCGGCGCCGCGAAATACACGTACGACATCAATTTGCCCAAACAATTGGTTGTGCGGGCGCTCGGTTGTCCACATGCACATTGTCGCGTCATCTCCGTTGACGCGTCGGCCACCGAAAAAGTCCCCGGGGTCGTACTGGTACATCTGATCAAAGCTCCCAAACCGGGAGACGAGCCCGTTGAAATTCGGGCGGACGGAACGCTGCTGGTGGCAGTCGCCGCAGAAACGGAAGCGATCGCTGCGGAAGGCGTGTCGAAACTGAAGGTCAAGTATGAGCTGCTTGAATCCTTTGTCGCAGATCATGATCTACAGGCGGCCGAAGCGAAGAAACGAACTAAGAAGGCCGGAGGCGGCATTGAGCTGGACGAGGCGATTGGCGAGCCTGGTGATGATGACGACGAAGAAGAGTGGGAAGAGCAGAAGGTTCAGCAGCTGTTCGCTCAATCGAAATACGTCGTCGAAGGCAACTACGGCATCGATACGATTACTCACTGCTGTCTTGAGCCGCACGGTTCAACGCTGCATTGGGACGGTGACCGGCTGAAAGTCAATCATTCAACACAAAACGTTTCGCGGACCGACGACGGTTACGCCGATGCTCTGAAAATATCCGCTGATGAAGTCGACGTGCACTGCGAATACATTGGTGGTGGCTTCGGCAGCAAATTTAAACCCGATTACTGGGGCATTGCCGCTGCGGAGATCGCGAAGCAGACTGGTCGCCCGATCAAGTTTCTGCTGACGCGAGATCAGGAACTGAAGATTGGTGGCAATCGCCCGTCCGGCTTCATCGACGTCAAACTTGGTGCTGACGAAAATGGCGTCGTCCAGGTCTGGGACTCTCACCATTGGGGGACCTCCGGGTTTAACGGGTCGACGGTTTCTGTTGGCAACTTTCCGTATGTCTTCCGCCCGAAGAACTGGCGACGTCGCGCCACCGGCATCATTACGGACAACGAACCATCCGTCGCATGGCGAGCTCCGAATCATCCACAGGCGTGCGCCATTACGCAGACTGCTTACGACGATCTGGCAGCGAAGATGCAGGCTGACAGCCTGGATATCTTCCTGCGAAACCTTGAGAACATCGATTCGCCTGAAAAGTCGCTGGTCTATGCAGAGCAGTTGCGGATCGGGGCGGACCTGATCGACTGGCGCAAACACTGGCATCTGCATGGAAAAGGCAAACGCCGCGGGTCTGTTGTCGAGGGCCTTGGCATCGGTATCCACAAATGGGGTGGCACTGCTAACAGTTCGAACTGCCTGCTGAAGATTCATCCGGACGGTGGCGTTGAGTCCTATTGCGGAACTCAGGATCTGGGCACTGGAACACGAACCATCTGTGCGATGGTCCTTGCCGAAACTCTGGGACTGCCCATCGAAGCTGTGAAGGTCAACATCGGCAGCTCGACATATCCGTTCAGCGGTGCATCGGGCGGAAGTACCACAGTGGGGGCCGTCAGTGAATCGCATCGTCGAGCAGCACAGGAAGTTCTGGCGCAGCTGTTTGATCTGGTGGCGAAGAGGCTGGAAGTGCCTGCTGAGAAACTGGAAGCTTCCAACGGAAATATTTCCGTCGTTGGCTACAGCGATAAATCGATGTCGTGGAAGCAGGCCTGCAGCCTCATCGGCATTCAACCGCTTGAAGTGACGTCGATTTATAAACGAGGCGACGATAGTCCATTGTCGAGTTCAAACGTTGCCGGTTGTCAGATGGCTCGCGTGGCCGTCGATACAGATACCGGCGTGGTGAAGATCATCAAGATGGTGGCTGTTCAGGATATGGGCCTCGTGATGAATCGCAAGACTGCCGAAAGTCAGATCTATGGTGCATTGATTATGAGTATCGCTGCGGCGTTGTTTGAACAAAGAATCAACGACCCGAAGACGGGCGCATTCATCAACAGCGAACTGGATAGCTATCGTCTGCCTCGACTTGGTGATACTGGGGAATTGGTTGTTCATTTCCACGAGCCGGAAAATGAAAGAGCCAGAGGGGTGATCGGTCTGGGAGAACCGCCGGCCATCAGTGGAGGGGCGGCGATCGCAAACGCAGTTTGCAACGCCACCGGTGTTCGTGTTCCAACTCTGCCTCTCACGCCCAAACGCGTGCTCGACGCACTCAGAACTGCGAAAGGTTAATTCCGATGAAGAATTTCGAGTACGCGCAGCCGACGACAGAAGACGAAGCCGTTGCATTACTGACGGAACCGAAGAAAGATACGGCGGTTCTGGCTGGTGGTACAGATCTTGTCGGTCTCATGAAACGGATGGTCGTGACGGCCGATCGGGTGGTCAATATCTCTGAAATCAAGTCGCTTCAGCAGGTTGAACGTGATGACAATGGAAGCGTCTGGATTGGCGCGGCGGTCTGTCTGGGAGATTTTCTGGACAACCGACATACTGACCAGTATCCGTCGACCAAACAGGTGATTCAGGGAATCAGCAGTATTCAGCTGCAGTCGCAGGGCACGCTGGTGGGCGAACTGCTGCGGCGCCCGAACTGCTGGTACTTTCGCGAGGGCCATGGGTTACTGGCCGACAGTGGTCGGATGGTGAACGAAGGTGACAACCGATATCACGCCATCCTCGGTAACCGTGGACCAGCCAGGTTTGTCAATGCATCGCGTCTGGCTCCTTCCTTGATTACGTTGGGCGCTCAAGTTCGAATTATCGGTCCGGAAAAGGACGAAGAGCAGATTCTGGAACTGGCCGATCTTTACCGGACACCAGCGGCTGACAGCGAACTGGAAAACGTACTGCAGCCCGGGCAGTTCGTGACACACGTGATCATTCCAACTCATGGTGACCGGCTCACTGCGGCCTATGAGGTCCGTCAGGGAGAAGGGCCCGATCAGCCACTGGCTGCCGCCGCTGTCAGCATTGATGTGGTTGCGGGGACAGTGCAGAATGCCAGCATCGTATTGGGACAGGTTGCTCCGACGCCATGGATCGCTCGTGAAGCCGCGCAGTTGTTATGTGGGAAAGAAGTGACGGAAGAATCTGCTGCTATGGTTGGGCACCAAGCCGTATCGGGGGCAATGCCACTTTCTCAGAACGAATACAAGATTCAGCTGGCCCAGGTTGCCGTCAAACGGGCCGTGTTGAAGGCGGCCGGATATGACACGGGCGGACTGGATACTCCAATGCCATTAGAACCGACGGTGTCACCGTCACTCGAAACACATATTGCCTAGTGGTTTGTTACAGATTGAATTTGGGTGGCCGGGGTTGGAGTGACGAAGGATCGAAACCCCGGGGCTTCCTTCGCTTCGCGCTGTCCAGCCCCGGCCACCCACTACCAATTATCACGCCACGGAGAAGCCGATGAGTTACAAACGCTCGTTCGATGAAAAACAAACTCAGCCGCAGCCTCCCTGCATGAATCTCCGCAGCAAGGCTATCTACGTGACTGGAAACCCCGATCCGCAGTCGACGGATGAGGAAGGCAGCACTCGATTCAATTGCTGGTGCAACAGCACGCAGCACGTGCTGGGGCCCGACGAGGATCTGGTTGACCGCAAAACCTGCGTGGACGGTCGAGACTGTTTTAAGGCTCGCGCATAATCGTATAGATCTGGCCGCGCGAGATTACAGACAGAGTGTATTGTGCGGATTGACAGTATAAAATTGGCCGACACGTCATCGATTCCGGCACAATGTCGTCTGCCGCGTTTTCAACGCGAGACAGCAGACGCTTCAGAACGACTTGGTTCTCTGTTCGATGATGCCAAGTCGATCGCGTTCCTGGATAAGCTGCGACAGGACACTGATCGCCACCTCTGGCGGGGTGTTGTTGCCGATTGGTAAGCCCATGGGGCAGAAAAATGAGGCGACCTTTTCATCGGACACGCCCATGGCCTTAAGATCGCGTCGCAGGACCTTTGCCTTTTGCAGACTTCCCAGGACCCCAATATAGGGCGGGTGAACGGTCCGCAGTACCTCGGCCAGGACTGGCAAGTCTGTTGCGTGTCCCTGGGTCATCAGTACAAAAAAGCTGCCAGGATCCAATCGCTTCACTTCGTCCTGTAGATTCTGACTGCAAATCTTTGTCAGCTTGGGGTGCTCATCTGTCTTTGACAGCCAATCCTGACGCTGATCCATCCAGGTGACGCGACAATTCATCTGCAGCAGGATCGGCACGAGCGCCTGAGCGATATGTCCAGCACCAAACAGCGAGATCTTCCAGTCGTTGCACAGATATAACTCAAAGAAAAATTTGACCTCGCCACCGCAGGTCATGCCGATGTCCGTCTGCAGGTTCCATTTCACGAACTGACAACTGCTGCCGTCCGGTGTCTGCAGCATGTCGACGGCTTTCCTGATGGCACAAGCTTCAACCTTTCCACCACCGACAGTTCCGTCAACAACACCCTCACGTGTGACAATCGCTTTGGCGCCAGGGATCTGAGGGGCGCTGCCGCGGACATCAATCATCGTAATGACTGCAAACGGTGTACTGGTCTGCAGGAGCTCAGAAACTTTCTGCCAGTGCCGATGGACATCGAAGGCCATGATTGCCTGTTTCCTCGCATACAAAATCGTGTCTCGATCTGCCGCCAGAGTTCACAGGAATGACAGCGTTTGCAGTATACGCGTGTCCTGAGGATAAGTCGCTGGTGACAGCGTCGCAAATGGCACCTTTAGACAGTAGACTCGCGCGCACGTAATTCCAGTTCAGATCGTTTCCGTTCCTCGCCAGCGTCAAAGGTGGCTTGTCCACGATCAGGTAACGAACATGTTCAAGCACAAAATTCAGCGAACTGGGAGACGTTGTTCCAGCAGTTCAATTCACACAGTCCGTATAGTGAGAACTGCCGCAGTCACCTTTGCTGCGGTCTGCTGCCTTGTCGATGTTAAAACTTCACGGCTTGCCGCTGAGGAGAATTCGCCGCCAAATGTGTTACTGATCATGGCTGATGACCTGGGCTATTCAGACCTTGGTTGCTACGGCAGCGAAATTCAGACTCCACATCTGGATGCCCTTGCGGAGAACGGGTTGCGGTTCACTCAGTTTTACAACACGGCGCGCTGTTGGCCGACTCGCGCCGTGCTGATGACCGGGTACTATGCACAACAGGTTCGGCGTGATGCATTGCCCGGTGCCGGAGGCGGAGGAGGCAACAGGAACAATCGCCCTGTGTGGGCAAGGTTGCTGCCTGACATCCTGCGGCCCGCCGGCTATCGATCCTATCACTCGGGCAAGTGGCACATCGATGGACTGCCACTACAGGGGGGATTTGATCGCTCGTACCTGCTGCTGGACCAGGGGCGATTCTTCAATCCCACCAAACACTCGCTCGATGACCAGCCGCTTCCCGCTGTGGAAAAGGACTCCGGGTACTATGCGACCGTGAAGATCGCTGACCACGCGATTCGTTGTCTGCAGGACCATCAGGCCAACCACTCTGACGCTCCGTTCTTTCATTATCTGGCGTTCACGGCACCGCACTTTCCGTTGCACGCTCTGCCTGAAGATATCGCGAAATATGCCACCAAATATCGACAGGACTGGGAAGCTGTTCGCAACGCTCGCTGGCAGAAGCAAAAACAGCTGGGGCTGCTGAGCGACGATCTTTCTGCTGTCGAACGGACCCTTGGTCCTCCGTATCATTTTCCGGACCACCTGAAGATTCTTGGTCCGGGTGAAGTGAATCGTCCTGTGCCATGGGACACACTCACCAATGAGCAGATTGAATTTCAGGCCACCAAGATGGCCATACATGCAGCAATGATTGATCGAGTGGATCAGGAGATCGGCCGCGTGCTGGATCAGCTCCGAGCCATGGACGCCTTCGACAATACGCTCGTTTTTTTTCTATCAGACAATGGTGCCAGTGCGGAAATCATGGTCCGGTCGGACGGACACGATCCATCAGCAAGTCCAGGGTCCGAGGCATCGTACCTTTGTCTTGGCCCCGGGTGGTCCACAACGTGCAACACACCGTTTCGACGTCACAAGACGTGGGTTCACGAGGGCGGTATTTCGACTCCACTGATTGTTCACTGGCCCCCTGGAATTGCCGCCAAAGGTGAGTTTCGCCGCACTGCCGGCCATGTGATCGACATCGTGCCGACCATTCGCGAAGTGTGCGGTGCCCGGCAATTGACTGAATGGGAAGGGACAGCTGTTCCTGCGGCGCCAGGAAAAAGCCTGTTGCCTGTATTCAAGGCGGACACCAGTCTGAACCATGACCATTTGTGGTGGTTTCATGACGGACACAAAGCCGTTCGCGTTGGTGACTGGAAGCTGGTTGCTGCGAAGGGTGAACCATGGGAGCTCTACGACATCAAGTCCGACCGCGCAGAGCAGAGTGACCGTGCAGCAGAGTATCCGGATAAAGTGAAAACGCTTGATGCAAGGTGGCAACAGTCAGCTGCTGAATTCACGAAACTGGCGAAGTCGGATCAACAATGAGCAATATAGGATGTTGCGCCGACCTGACGATCAGTGGTCTACTTAAATTTCCGGCGTACGTCGACAAACTGACTTCGTAGTTCCGTGAAGAAACTGCTGACATCACGAGTCAGATTCGGTGGAAGGATTCCCTTCTGAAGAGCTTGATCAGTGATGGCCCCGATTTCTCCGGTCTTTTGCCACACTTTCAACATTCGTGACTCACGATTGACAAGCAACGTTGCCGTCATGGTGAGTGACTGGACGTCAGCATTCTCAACAATATTCAATTGTACCAGCATGATGGGTTCACTGATTCCTCCTCGATATCGTAGTTGGCATCTTTCCAGTGCTCCGCGAACGCCCGAAGAAACCGCCAATGACACATCACCGCGGACATCACTTTTAAGCGGAACGGTGTGCACGGAAATCTCGCTCAGCGACGCCATTACCCGATAACCGCGAGTGTCGTCGATCAAGTCAACGGTCTGCACTTCGGCGTACGGATTTGGGCGATTGTACTTCGGCACTGCAATCGGGCCATCGATTCGGAAGACTTTTGGGACCGTTATACTAGGGAGCGTGGCGTGATTGGTGGCGGACTGGTCGTCTTCCCCAGTGTCAGGCGATACCACATCGGTCGACGCAACATCCGCAGTGGTCACACTATTCATACGTTTGCGAGTTTGGGCAGGCGGGGCATCAGGGTTGTCAGGGGTTGTGATCTCCGGGATCTCGATGATTTCCTCCGGTTCGTCGTCGATCTCAATACTCGTGCCGGCCATTTCGCCAGGCGCGGCAGACGTTCCGGCGTCTACGGAAGAAACCTGAGAAAACCTGGCCGCCGCGAGCACAACCACGCCGACGGCCAGCACACAACCACCGATCAGTAATGCTTTGGCCGTAAAATTGCCGCCATCATTGACAGGCGGCCGGTATCGATCGTGGCGAACGTCAGTCTCGCCGCGAGAACCATTGTCTCCTCCGGAGCTGCTTATCCCGATTCGTGCGGACTTGCTGCGAAACATCAGAAGCACAGGCGACTCAAGAGGCGACAGCATGAAATCCTGTTGATGCGCAGAGGTGAGGAGGAGCTTTGACGTTCCCTGCTCAACTGCTCCGGCATGAATTCTGACGAACATCCGTCCGTTCCTGTAGTCTTCCTTAGGATCTAATAACGATTCGCACGGCGGCGATACCAATATGTGCACGGGGCCGTCGAGCTTGCGTCTCTCCAAAAATACCGGATCTGGCAATGGCCCGCTATCCGAAACTCGACGGCGGTAGCGATTTCGTGTTCTATTTTCTGACGATCTTGTCTCGGATGGACGATTCGAAGTCTTCTGCGAAGTCACCACACGATTCACTGCGCGGTGTTAAGGCTCGTCGGGTTGACGTTTCAGATGACGGGATCCAACTTCTTTCGCAACTGACATCAGGGCATGCTCCGGCCAACTCTGATGACATAAATCCGTGATGGCGTGTCATATCAATCGCTTACTCTGTGCAGTGGTCCCGATACCCTGCGTGGATCTGTTTCCAAATTGACGGAACCAGTTCGGGCTCGTGGGGCAGTCGTTCTGCTGCTGACACAAGTACGCCGCAGCTATGAGTCAGTGAAATTCGCTGCAATCGTCAGATTCATTACGACGCGTGTCCTCGCCGTATGCCGTGCATCTCTGATGTACTTTTTTGAATGAAATTCAGACTCAGTGCCGTTTCGGACCTAGGTTCCATTTGAAGCCTTTTGCCAGTCTGGAATGCCCCCGTTTTTGATCCAGGTGTTATGAGAGTACGGGTTGGGTAACAGGGGTCGTGTCGCTGTGCTGATGGAACGGAGGTCGCGCAGCGATCGAAGCGGAATCAGCACAGCGTTGCGCGAATGTGTTTGGGGGGTAAGCCGCCAAGCGAACTGTGCGGGCGGTAACCGTTGTCGTCTTCTCGCCACGCCGAGCTATGGGCTCGTGCATGACGCACGCTGTCGAACTCCTGCAGTGAAAGCAGCTCGTCTCTTAGCCGACTGTGGAAGCTCTCCGCGTCACCATTTTGCCAGGGGCTCCCCGGCGCGACATACAGCGTCCTGACCTCGAGCGACGACAGCCATTGCTGAATCACCTTGGCCACGAACTCCGGACCATTGTCGCTCCGAATGCATTCGGGAATACCGTAGATCACAAATAACTCGGACAAGCGATTGATCACATCCTCGCTGGTAATGC
>JAQWLN010000212.1 GCA_029247265.1 Fuerstiella sp. | reverse complement strand
CTGTCCAGAACATCTTTGTGCGGAGATTCAAAAATGAGCTTTAACCGTTCATTTCGCGGGTCGTATTGCCAGATCTGCCCCAACTCCCGGTCGCCGCCGTTAGTGGAATCGAGATAAATCAGGCTGTTGCCGTACCAGCATCCCTCCAGTCGCGCGAACGTCGTCGCTCCCTGTGCCTTGCCCTGCGTAAACACTCCGTGTTCATCACCGTAAGCATCTGCATTGCCGCGCGAATTCGGCGAATGGGCACGTTCGACGTCTTCGATGTCGACCCAGTCGACGTCGAACTCCATACCAACTGTTAAGCCCTTTCGCAGGTCATCACGGCCGACAGCTTTCAGCATTTGCAACTGCCCACCGGCTGACAGTTGTCCTCGTTTGTCCGGAGTGAAGCGATAGAATCCAGCATACGTCCGGTCTTCTGTCTCGTAGACGATTCCCGTGTCCGGGTCGACGGCGATCGCCTCGTGAACAAATCTCCCCATGGCCTTCAGCGGGACGGGCGTTTCGTTTTCATCGGCGGACACTTCGAATATCCAGCCATGGTCCTTCTGGAAATCAAACACCTCACCACCGACGACACTTCCGGGGCCAAGCACTGACTCTTCACACGACAGCCACGTCCCCCACGGAGTTGGACCGCCGGCACAATTCTTGACAGTGCCTGCCAGGCACGGGCGGGCTCCCAGCCATTCGCCCGTGCTGGAATCAAACGTCAGGTTCGCACAACCACCGCCGCCTTTCGGGTCGAACTGAATATCTGACGTCCCGAACGTGCTGGTGCGACGTTGGAGTTCGTGGTTGCGAACAATCGTTATGATTCCATCGTCTTCTTTGATGATACCCATGCCGTCGTGGGCACCGGGTGTGGTCGTGCCGTCGGTCATCCGGTCACCCGTCCAGCCGAATGAACGATAGCGAAACCCTTCGGGAAGGCAGAGAAGTTTGAGCCCCGTTGTTTCGTCGTTTACAGGACGTAACGTTCCGTATCCGGAAATCGTGTATGCCGAAGAATCGAATCTGGCGCGGCTAAGGAATGTGCCAAACGCAGTGGCGACGCCCACGCTGCCCACAGCCGTTAAGAATTGCCGCCTGCCTGTGGATGCGAGCTGCTGACTACTCATTGATTTTCCCTTCAGGTCATCCTGGTGTGTCATGAATCGCTACGAAAATGCAGCACAGGACACAATTTACGCTACGACTTCGTGAACAGATATAAGTTAAATAATCTGGTGCACGTGTCATTGCTGACGGCCGATCACGAATCGCGACGGCAGGTGTAAGGTAAACGATAATCGGCCGCGGTGTTGCCAGCCTCTATCGCAGCTTTTCTGATTCCAGTAAACCGATGACGGCCCAGCACGTCCCCCAGTACGTTGCTGTTTCCTGGATCTTGTCCTGCTTGTTCTTCTTCGTCCCTTTGACTTCCCATGAGCCGTCGGGTTTCTGGGCGCCCAGCAGATAACTACGAGCGCGTTCGACAGCTGCGGTAACATTGTCATCACGGGGACGAGCTGACAGAGCATACAGGACCTGACCGGATGCCATGGCATCGCTTTCCTGTTCACGGATCCAGCCCCAGCCACCATCGTCGTTTTGTTCGCGAATAATCGTGTCCAACGCTCGCTGTGTCCGTACCTGATCTGAAGTGTCGATCAGTTGTACAACCAGCGATTCCGTGCTGATGATGTCACGTTCTGATTTCAGAAACGCCAGGGCTTTCGTCGACACGACATCACCAATTCCTGTCGCTTCTCCCATCCACCGGTTCCATCCGGTTGTGACGTAGGTGGTTTCCGGAAGTGGACGTTTTTGCGAGGGCAACTGTCCTGCGGGTTTCCATGAACCGTCCTGTTGCTGACCTGATTTCAGAAGTTGCAGCAGCTGATCTCGATGCTCAGCCTGAGTCTCCGTGAGTTCAAGCGTGCGCGTTGCGTACAATATCTGGGATACACCATCAAGGTTGAGTGTGCCCACAACGACTTCTTTGTCGTTCTGTTTCAATAACGCTTCGAATGACCAGTCCACCCACTCGTTTAGCTGAGTACCGTCAACATCGAACCCTGCCTCGTCGGCAGCTGCATGAGCCCAGACGGTAAATGCTCCACGATGGCACGACACGCACTTTTTCTTATCCATCCACCATTGTCCACGTTCGGCGATATATGGCAGGCTTCTTGACACTGCCCCGCGTACTGCATCCTGGTCGGGTTCTTCGGCGGATATCGTTGAGTTAAAACCAAAGATCATCGGGACGGTGATCAGCGGCAGGAGTCGTGAGCATTTCATTTCAGCTGCTCCGGGGCTTGAGAAACGACGAATCCACTGTGATTCGCGGATTGTCCTATGGTAACACGACCAATGACAGATCACACGTTATGGACCGTTCCTCATTTACAAACACTCGACGGAATTCGGAACACATGACTGGCTTATAGAAATTTGCCGAGCCCGGCGGACCAACGAAATGCTGGTGATGTAGAGGTTCAAAATGGGCAGACCGTCCGGATTCATTGACTGTCATGGAAACAGTCGGCACACTATGTGTGTAACTGTTCTCCGGCGGTTTTATGTACAGATTAAATGCCGGCCGGTTTTGTTGACCGGCAGCCAGATTTTATTCATCAAATCTGTCACGTCAGTTTTGTACCGAGGGCATGCCATGAGACGGTCGCGTTTATTGCGCGCTGAACGGGGTGACCGCCGCCACGCCGGACAGTCGCAACGCAGAAATTCACATCCTGTCGACCATCAGCTCGGTCGCCGACTTGCGCTGGCTGGGTTGCTGGTGACTATCCTGGCGACATGCGTTGTTTCGACACACGCGCAGTTTGTTAATCGACGTGTGGCTCGATGGTCGGTCGGGAATCAGGTGTATGGCGGCCGCTGGTATGCTCCGGTGCAGTACGGTGCCGGGGGGTACTACCCGTATGGCGGCCAGACGGCGTACGGCAACGCCGTGCGATCACAGGCTGAGCTGACCATGGCACGGGGAAGGGCGGCGCAAAGCCAAGCCATCGCCAATAAGCACAACGAAAAGGCCAGAAAACAATACATTGAAAACAAAGCTCGCTATGAGGAATTACGCCGCGAACAGCGCGGAATCATTGAAGCCCGAAAGGCGAAGGAACGAGAAGCTCAGCGTCAACGTGCCGCCAACCGGAAGCCCAAACTTCCGACGGATCTGTACACGCGACTTGCGGTTGATCAGCTGGACCGTATGACAGGAGAAATCTCGTGGCCACGTTGTCTGGCCGGGAAGGATTTTGACGACGATCGCCAGCGTGTTGAATCGTCCGTGCAGTTCATTGCTGAACACGGGCCGGATCAGAGGTCTGCCGGAATCATTGACGAGACGGCGAAGAATATGAAAAAAAGCATGAGTGACGTGATGAAGCAGTTCGGCTTCGAAGCATATTCAGATGCCCGAAAGTTTCTCAGCAGTCTTTCCGTCGAAGGCTACTACGCGATGGAGGAATTATGATGCGATTGTTTACTCCCGTGTGCCCGTATGCGTGCATGATCATTGCTGTAGTACTGCATCCGATTGGGATTCCGGAATTATTCGGCCAGGAGAAGTCCCGCAATCAAGACGCGGTGGCTGCTCTGGTGCGGCAATTGGAAAGCGGTTCCTCGTCAGAGAAACTGGACGCCGCCACTCGCCTGGGACATCTTGGGCCTTATGCCGGCGACGCTGTGAACGGTCTTGCGGATGCGCTCGCATCCGACGATCCGGCCCTGCAATATGAAGTCCTGGTGGCGTTAGGTCATATTGGCCCATTGGCGACCGGTTCGATTGACGAAGTATCGGCTGTACTGTCCTCGGGCATCCTGCCGTTGCGAACTGCTGCTCTGGATGCATTGCGTCAGATTGGCACGGTTCCGTCAACAGTTGTCGAACAGATTGAAGACCTGGCCGCTGATTCAAATGCTGCCGTGATGACTGCCGCTGTGCGTTGCCTGGTCACGATGGAACGCGAAGACAGCGCCTCTGTCTCTGCTGCCGTGCCGGGAATTATCGGTGCGTTATCCAGTCATCGCCCATCGGTCCGAAATGCGGCCACCAATGCACTTGTGGAAATCGGAGAATCGATCGTTCCATCGCTAAAGGCGCCGCTGGGAAGTGGTGACGCGGTTGTCCGCCGGAAATCCTGCCAGGTCGCCGGCCGTCTGGGCGTCACAGCATCAAGTCTGGTGCCGTTACTTGTGGATCGCCTGAGTGATGAAGATAAGCTCGTTGTTCGGTCTGCTGCCTCGGCCCTGGGGGATGTTGGAAGCGACGCAGATCTGGTATTGCCCGAGCTTCAGAAGCTGCTGGCTGACGATTCGGCTTCGGTGCGGGCCATTGCCCTGTCCGCTCTGATGGAATTCGGGCCACTTGCAAACAAGACGATTCCGGCAGTTTGCCAGATGATTAACGACGACAGCACGATCGTCAGGGCTGCCGCAGCCCGTGCCCTGGGGCAAATTGGCCTCGGCAGCCAGCAGGCCGTACAGGCGCTGATGGACGCTATTGACGATTCACACGGGGGTGTGACGATTCCCGCCGCAAACTCTCTGTCTCAGTTGGGCGCCACGGCCGTTCCTGCGCTGGAGCGTTTGCTTGATAAACCCGAGTATCGTGATCTGGCAGTGACGGTGTTGGGAGAAATTGGCCCGGCAGCCAAAACCGCTGTGCCCGCTCTGGTGGCCCTGCTTAAATCCGAAGACGAGAAGCTTCGCCGGGAATCGTTCATTGCTCTGGCAACAATCGGGCCGGCGGCGACGTTTGCTGTGCCGGAATTGTTGAAAATACTGCGGGATCCTGACGCGGGCCTTTCCCGTGGCGGAGCTGCCTATGTTCTGGGACACATTGGTGAGCCATCGTGCGTACCGGTACTAAAGAAAATCCTGAACGCTTCGCCAAACACGGACCCACAGGTTCTGCGAGCCGCGGCGTGGTCGCTGGTCATGTTGCAGCCGGAAAACTCCCAAAACGGTCCCATCGTATTGCCGTATCTGACAGAAGCGCTTTCCTCTGAACGTCCTTTGGCTCGCAAAGAAGCACTGGTCGCTATCGGAAAACTTAGCGATGGTGGTCAGCCCGCAGCCGGCGCATTGATGCAACTTGCTCAGAACGATCTCGACACGTTAGTCCGAAGTGAAGCTCTGCATGCTTTAGGCATGCTTCCGAAAATTTCAGATGAAGCGATGCCAATAGCGATTGTCGCTCTGGATGATCACGATCCCCACGTTCGAAACTCGGCCAGATTTTTGCTGGGGAAAATGGGCACCAGAGCCCGCGTTGCTGCCGCAAGACTGAAAACAGATACGCGCGAAGGAGCAACTATGGACAGAACTGTCGCTGCATGGGCACTCGCGCGAGTCGCGCCCTCGGTCGAACATAACAAACTTGCTGTCCCTTTCATGCTGCAGGCTCTGCCTGATCCTAACCCCCGTGTACGAGCGGAAGCGGCTCATACTCTCGGGCTCATCGGCATCTCCCGTCCTGAAGTGATCGATGCTCTGAAGACAGCCGCGGCCGATCACGATCAGACCGTCGCCAGCGCCGCTAAGAGAGCTCTGGAACAGCTTGAATAGCAAATCGGGCCATGACCGAGCGAAGCGCTGTGCCGGCCTCGTCACCTATGTTCTCTGATCGTGCCATTGCCGAAGCTGTGCTCCTAGATTTGGCCTGCTTACGGCAGCGTTGGACGCTGACTCGTGGCTGCGAAGGGCGCTCTTCGAGAGTAGTTGGGCTACTCCCCGAGCCGGATTCGCGGACGACAGGAGTACACCACTTGGAGCCCTGACCAAAGGCCAACGGCGCGCAGGCAACGGCATTCGTTTATACGGCAAAGGCGAATTGCAAGGCTCAGCCTGGCTACGGTCAACCAAGACGATCGGCGGCCACGTGATACTGGGGATCTTCGGACACGTTGATTTCCACCAGATCACCGGCGTTGTTCAGTAATCGCCGACACTCGGGACTCAGGGCGGCTCTATCGAGATCCCGGTTCAGGCGCAACGTTCGGGAGGATTCAACGCTGCGATCAATGTCAAGGTTGACGGGCTTCCGGAAGGCGTGACTGTCGAAAACGAAGTAATTGCTGAGGGTAAGAACGACACAAAGCTGAAGCTGACGGTTCCCGACATGCTGGCGAGTGCTCGCTATGAAATTCGACTTACTGGAGACGCTGCCGTCCCGGACGAAGAGGTGTCTCATCCGGTTCGGGTTCAGCACCGAGGCCGTGACAGTTTTGGACGAAGCATTGATAATGGATGGCGGGACGTGATTGCGCTTTCGGTACGGCACAAACCTGTGTTCCGTCTGCATTGTGAAGAGGCTTATCAATACGCTCATCGTGGAACGATTTACCCGTACGTGATGACGCTTGAACGACTGGGGGACTTTAAGGAGCCGGTCGTCATACAGCGCGGTGATCGGCAGAACCGTGATCTGGATGGGATCGAATTCGTTCAAACGACTGTTGGCGTGGAAGAATCCACTTTCACGATGCCCATCTTTCTGCCCGAAACAATGCACATCAACATCCAGAGTCAGTCTCAGCTTTACACTCAGGCCTATGCTTCGTTTACAGATTCACAAGGCCGGAAGCAACACGCACTGTTCGTGTCGGAAAAACGAAACATGCTGCGGACTCTGCCAACTGTCGTTAAGCTGTACGCCAGCACTGCGACGCTCGAAGGAAAACCCGGCGACGTTGTTTCGGTTCATTTCGAACTGGAACGAACCAGCAACATGCAGAATGCCATGCAGTTGGAATTGGTGGGTGATGACTCGGCACGTTTCAATGTCCCTGCTCAACAGTTAACCCGTGGACAGGTTGACGTAGACGTTCCGATCGCAATTTCCGCTGAGGCAGAATCGGGTGACTACGAACTTACGTTTAAGGCGTCGGGTGCCCTGGACGCGAAGCCGGATCAAACGGCAATCACGTCAATAGCAGTGACGCTGCACGTAAAGTAGGCGCCCCCTGGATGTGCGAGTGATGTTGGCAATCGACAGTGAACTGGCTGAAACCCGGAATTACCACTTCATTGTTTTCGGTGTTCGCAGGGATTTGCACGTTCGCAAACCACTGCAGTATCCGTCAGGCAGTTTTCAACCTGGACGGCAGCGTGCATTGATTGTCAGCGACGATCACTGGGGATTTGCCAGAACATCATTGAAGCGCATGGCGGGAAGATGTGGCTGGGGCACTCACAGCTGGGAGGTGCCCGCGTCTTTTTCGACCTGCCGTCACATCCAGGGAAGGAAGATACCAATGGAGCGTGAAGTGACGGTCATTCTGGTGGATGACGATCAGAGCGTCCGGGACGGACTGAAGTGACTGATCGAATCGGTGGACCTGCGTGTCGAAACCTATTCTTCTGCCGCAGATTTCCTGGCGTCGTTTGATCCCGTAACGCCTGGATGCCTTGTCCTTGACGTGCGCATGCCAGGCATGAGCGGCCTGGAAATACAGCAGAATCTGACATCTAACAAGTGTGGTTTACCGATCATTATCATCTCGGGACATGCTGATGTCGCAATGTGCATCCGTGCGTTCGAAGGTGGTGCGTTTGCGTTCCTTGAAAAGCCGGTTAATCAACAGGATCTGTTGGAACAGATTCAAAAGGCCATTGCGCAGGACCGAAAGAATGGCCAAGAATCGATGCCGGCCGCTGATATCGAAGACAGGGTGGCGAGTCTTACACCTCGTGAACGTGAAGTCATGGAACTGCTGGTCACCGGCCACTCAATGAAACAAATCGCGCCGGAACTTCAGATTAGCCTGCCCACCTGTTCGAAGCATCGCGCCAGTGTGCTGGAAAAACTGGATGTCGAAAACGACGTTCAGCTTGTGCGGCGCGTTCATGCCTGGAAAACACCATCTCCATAGATCCGTTTTCCATAAAATGGGGTCGTGGGAAAGCGACTCTCGAAAGGGGCGTGACCTTCGCGGCGGCCACAATTCAGCGTAGTGCGCTGGAGGCGGCATTTGCGCAGTCGATTGTCAAACGTGCCGGTACGTTGAGATAGCCACGAGCTGTCGCCGGCCGATGATTCCAATGCGAATCAACTGCGCCGATTAATCGTGCAACAGCCTGCGGTCGCTGGAATCCAGGAATTGCCGGAAGTACGCTTTACACGTCCGATCAGAAACGTGCGGCTGAGAACGGACGATAAGTCTGTTTCCATTGAGTAGGGACCGAAACCAATGATCATTGACGCTCACCAGCACTTCTGGCAGCTGGATCTGCCGTTCAGCTACGGGTGGCTGCATACAGAACAGCACGAAGCAATATGCCGCAGTTATCTTCCCGCAGACCTGCAGACTCACCTGAAGACCTGTGGCATCGACAAATCAGTCTTCGTGCAGACTCAACACGACGTTGCAGAGAATCGCTGGGTGCTGGAACTGGCAGAACAGAACAACTTTATTGCGGGAGTCGTGGGCTGGGTTGATCTGGCGTCGGAGAAGTGTGAAGAGCAACTGGCGGAATTTAAAGACCATCCCAAATTCGTCGGTATTCGCCACGTCGTGCAGGACGAACCTGATGACGATTTTATTGTTCAGCCAGACGTGCTGCGTGGTCTGAAGGTTCTGCAGAAGCACAGTGTTCCATATGACCTGCTGTTCTATACCAAACACCTGAAACACGCCGTGACACTGGGCAAAGCACTGCCCGAACTGCCAATGGTGATCGACCATCTGTCAAAGCCAAAAATCAAAGATCATGTGACCGCAGGCTGGGCTGAGGATCTGAAAGCGGCGGCACAATTCCCGAATATCTACTGCAAGCTCAGTGGCATGGTGACAGAAGCGGACTGGAAGAACTGGAATCCGTCGGACCTGAAGCCGTACGTCGAAACGGCTCTGGAAGCTTTCGGCCCGGAACGCTGCATGTACGGCAGCGACTGGCCGGTGTGTGAACTCGCGGCCACCTACGAAGAAGTTTACAACGCGCTGGGCGAATTTCTCGGCGCCGTCAGTGAAACGGAACGAAACCAGATCATGGGTGGAACGGCTCAGAGGTTCTACCGCCTGAAGGCATAGCTACTTAACAGGAGAGTAACATGAAGACCGCTACCGGTTCTCTCGTAATTCGCAACGGTCAGATTATTGATGGCACGGGTGCTGCGGCTGTGCCGGACGGTGTTGTCGTGATTGAGGATGGGCGCATCAGCTACGCCGGAAGTGCCACATATGCTCCCGAGTTGCCCGCCGGTGCCCAGCAGATCGATGCCAACGGCGGCACCATCATGCCGGGGCTGGTCGAGGCGCATTTTCATGCGACATACTTCAACATCAGAGCTCTGGAAGATCTGGATATCAAGTACCCGGTTGAATACGTCAGTCTGCTATCGGCCGTTAATTGTCGCCTGGCGCTGGAATGCGGTTATACCGCCGCCCGGTCCGGAGGCTGTCTGTTCAACGTGGATTTCTGGCTGAAAACGGCGATTGAACAGGATCTGATTCCCGGGCCGCGCTTGTCATCGTCCGGTCGTGAGATCTGTTCGGCCGGTGGCCTGATGGACTGGAATCCGGAGTTCCGGAAGATCGGCATGGAGGGATTGGTCTTTATTATCAATGGAGTCGATGACGCTCGCCGAGCCGTGCGGGCTCTGGTGAAAGACGGTGTGGAATGGGTGAAAACATACCCGACGGGAGACGCCGCCGCTCCGGATACGAATGACCACCACACGCTGTGCATGACGTTCGACGAAATGCATGCGGTTGTTCAGACCGCTCACAACCACGGCATGAAAGTGACCGGTCATTGCCGAGCGACCGAGGGTATCAAGAACGCTCTGCGAGCGGGCTACGATGCTCTGGAACACGGCACCTTCATGGACGACGAAGCGATGGATCTGCTGCTGGAGCGAGACGTGGCAGTCGTGCCCGCTCTGTACTTTGAAAAAGCCAGCGTACTTCGCGGTGAAGAATTCGGCCTGCCGCAGCAAGTCATCGACGGTCACCAGGAAACGCTGGATGGAGGCGCCGAAAGTGCACTGCGGATCCTGCGAGCTGGAGGTCGCCTGGGCATGGGCGGCGATTATGGTTTCGGCTGGAATCCTCACGGAGACTATGCTCGCGAACTCACGTACTTCACAAAGGAAGTCGGCTTCACACCGCTGGAAACAATCATGTGTGCCACAAAAACCGGTGCCGAAATTATGGGCCGCGGCGACGAGTTTGGCACACTGGAAGCCGGCAAGCTGGCCGATGTGCTGGTGGTCGACGGCGACGTCATTGCCGACATTTCAATACTGGAAGATCGTGACCGATTCATCGCCGTTATGCAAAGCGGGATTGTTAAGGCCGGGCGGCTGGCGCCGGCAGAGCATACTGATGTGATCGTTCAGGGATAGGGTTTTTCGAAATTGACATTTGCGTACGCCGAACCTCACGGTTCACTCGCTAACCCGTTGGCTGAGCTGCAGTCTTTGCTGCCTTTTCTTTCGCCTTTTCCGCACGCTCCGTTGCCTGGGCACGAGTCCGGCTCATCATTTTTTCCCAGTCGTCAACCATGCGAGCCACGTAATAGTTCGCGATGACTTCTCCCATTTTCAGATTCAGGCGAATATCGCGCTTGTCCGCAATCACCGTCAGCCCGGCCTGCATTTCACCGCCCAGATCAGCCACACGATGCAGCAACGGGGTTGGCTTTTCAGACTGCCTGCCTCCAAACTGAAACGACATCGGACTCGGTGGAAACGCGCTTTGGTTCGCATCCAGCCATAGCAGCAGTCCGGCCACGCCCGTCGGATCGTCCTGCGGATACGACATCCAGCGGTCCATGTCGACAGAAGCCGTTAGCAATGGTGTTCTTGCCACAAGGCCGCTGACAGAGCAACGCGCTACGGAGGATCGAATGATCTCAATCGCGTTTTCACCGCCAACGGCGAACCACAGAGATGAATTCTGATGGGTGATGTAGGCGTGGGAAAGCGTCAATGAAGTTTGCTCAGTAATTTTATTAGCAATGTGTTCGGGCAACGTTATTTGAATCACTTCCAGTCCGTCCAGTTCCAGCAACTCAAATGGCACGGCCAGCTCCGACGGTAGGCTCGCTCCATCGACCATGTTGTACAGGCTGCGGAGCAATTTCGGATTGTCGTCTACGTGAATTCCCCCGTAAATGACTCCCCCGGACGGTTCCGTCCAGCCCACTTTCACGAGGGCTTCCAATACCTGCTGATCCGAAATGCCTGACAAGGTTTCCGCCAGACCACTGGCAGCGTCGATCATCACAGCATCGCTGTTCGTAGCATCGTCGATCGATTTCTGCAGCCACGCTCCGGCAGCGGCCAGCAACGGATCTGATTCCTTAAACGCCCGCAGGCAGACATGCAGTGTCGCAGCAGCGTCGTCGCGCAGTATCGGTGAGAAACGACTGTTGCCGGATGACACTTCTTCCAGTTGTTTTGTGAGTCCACTGTTGCGGCGAGTGTCAAAGTTCAATTCTCCGCGGACGGACTGCTGCTCGTCTGTCGCAAACCGCAGCCACCCACGCGCTTCATCCACATCGAACATCAGCGCCTTTACGATATCCAGGCCAGATTGAAACGACGACTTCCGCAAATCGGCATCAGTTTGATCTTCATCATCCCGCTGCTGCATTTGAGTGCTGGCCCCGGAACTCAACATGCTCCAGCCCAGTGTCTTTATGGCCGCCGGTATTCTGTCGAAGTACGCGTCCAGCCCCATGTCATTCTGAGTGTCCGCTCCGCTGGTCAGAGAGTCAGTCGTAGGTAGCTCAATATCCCACAGTTCTTCAAAGTTGCCACTGAACAACAGCTGGTCCTGATAACGAAAGTACTGAATCATGGTGAACGAATTTTCGATCTTCATCTTGCCATCGACTTCAATAACTTTTGCTGACCGCACCATCCCACGGTTTCCCGTAGTATTCTTAAACCGGTTGGCATATTGCTCCGGATCCTGGCCGGGAGGAATATCCTGGTTCCAGGTGTTCCTGTTGGTCAGTTTGAACATGCCGTCCGACTCTGTATGCAGCGTGCCGTTTGAACCATACATTTTCTTCTGGGCGTTGATCATCCGCGTGGCATCAGCTACATCGACAACTTCCAGAAAATTCACGTTTTCAAACGATGGAATCAGCCCCTGGACCATATACCACGCCGTACCGGATATTGCCTGGTCGACATTCGACCGAAAGCCATCCAGTTGCTCGTCAGAAATACCTTCAAAAATTGAGGCCTCCAATTCGATTCGTTTTGTCAGGTGCTTTACGTACTCACGCATCCGCGCCTGATTGATATCCCTGACGTATCCAACGCCAAGGGGGCGGTCTGCCAGACGACCATCCAACTGAGCGTGTGTTTGGCTCGCAACGCAAAGAATCAGAGCGATAGCGAGCAGCAGTCGCTTTGACTGGGAAATTGCACAATTTGAGCGGAGGATGAGCTTACACATAGAAGCAGTTTTGAACCTGAAATGGTCGAGGTGGGCAATTCGGAGGGCCGGGTGGGGCGAACAGTGTAACAATCCGCAAGGACCAGTTCACCGCGGATTTCCGGTGTTTCGCGAGGTTAGGGCCGTAAATACATGGTCTTGTGGAATGCTCTTCGCCAGTGTCGCCTATGATCACAGAGTCGCTTGAGCCGGCCATTTGTTTGCACGATTTCCCGAAAAACTCAGGGGAAAACTTCCAAATCGTGCTCGGCTGCAGCGACGGTTCTTCGCAATTAAGACCTGCACTCGTTGCGAAATCGTTTAAACGCGCGCCCGTCGGGCCGCAATTTTTCTGTACGACGTTTCTGCCCTACGCCATGACCGCGGGGCGTTGCCCAGCGTTTAAACGAGCCGGCAAATGGCCGGTTTGATCAACTGCAGGTCTGCTCACTCAGCGTGTAGCAGGCCCAGGATTCCGAGTCCGTAGAACGTGTATTCGGCGTCGGCCTGCTGGTCCCAGCTGGCGCCTCGAAAACCGCCGGTCGGCAATTCAATCTGCGTCGTCAGCCATTTCAGAACTCGGTCTGCAGGGATTATCGCTTTCCCGCCAACGTCCATCGACGATAGCAGTCCCGTGAAAGTGGACAGGCCGTCAGCAAACGGGATCCGAGTGTTCGCCTGAAATCCGCCTTCCGTGCTGACGACATCGGTCAGGAATCCCTGTACGTCGCGAGCGATATCGTCTTCCATCCCGCCCAGACTGTTCAGCAATGCGACTGCGGCGGCGGTTGGGTTGGTTCCGCTGCGTTTCATGGGAGCGATTTCAACGAAGCCGCCGTCGTCTCGCTGTCGATCGTACAGAAACTGAATCAGCCGGTTTGGCCGGGGTGGTCTACGGCCTATCAGTTCGTACGTCAGAGCGACCATGAAAGAATGATAGGTGCTGCCCGCAGATCCTTCCGTGCTTTTCGCATACCCACCGTCTTCCACGCGAGTTGCTTCAAGCTTTGCAGCAATCAGATCAGCAAAGTCAGACGGTGCCTCAGACAACAGATCCGCGCCGCCTGCCGCCTGAACAACCAGCGCACTGTACAACCAGCTGAGCAGGTCGATGACGCCGAGTTCCGTGGGCCGCTGCGTGACCAGGAAATCACTGACACGGTCTCGATCAGTCGCATCCAGTCCGCCTGAGACAGCCAGGGCCCTGACAGCGAAACCCGTGTAGTACAGATCAGATTCACCTTCGCGTCCTCGGAACCCGCCGTCCGACAACTGCTGAGTGAGCAAAAACCGGCGATGACGCTGCAATCGTTCGGGGTCGACCTTGCGGAGTCCTCGTGAAACTCGATCTGCCAACTGAAATAGGTACATGCTTTCTGTCTGCCTCAGGAGGGCATGACCCTCAATTCAGATTCCAACCGTCTGACACGGTCCATTCGACATGCCGCTGGGAAACTGGCGGCCGACCACTGCTGTTTGCTCCTCAAGAACGCAAAACAGCGTGAAAAATTGGTATTCCTGACGAATCTGACGCGCGGAGACCGCGACAGGATGTCGTTAACACTGATCTCTTGAATAGAGCGGCGCGGTCGTTAACATTGTTCCTTTCCCCCTTCTCAAAACCATATTTCCATTCCGTCAGTGGATGTCGGCACGGTCCGATGTTTGCGGTGGCGTTGAGCCCAACCGGCATCAGGTAAGGTAACCGTCACTCTACTGGTTGCGCAGCAAATTGGTATCAACTTAGAACCCGTATTGATGGGCCAGATCTCGTTACGAGGTCTGGTCTTTGTTGCTTCTTTGACTCACGTGATCCGAACAAGCGAACGACAGAAATGACTGAATCTGCATCGGCTGACAACTCTTCAGCGGCCGGCGTCAACTCTTTCCAGCAGGATGATGTCGTCCTTGTTCTGGACTTTGGCTCTCAGACTGCTCAACTGATTGCCCGGCGTGTTCGTGACAATAATGTGCTTTGCAAGATTGTGCGTCATGACCTGACGGCAAAACGAATTCGTGAACTGAACCCGAAGGGATTAATCCTGTCGGGTGGTCCCGCCAGCGTTTATGGAGACGGTGCGCCCAAAGTGGATCCGGCTATTTTTGAGCTCGGAATCCCGGTTCTTGGAATCTGCTACGGCATGCAGTTGATGTGCCAAACGTTGGGTGGCCGGATTCAGCCCGCCGATTCACGTGAGTTCGGGCGAGCCCCGTGTTCGACAACATCGGTCAATGCACTGTTCGCAGGGATTCCTGAGACATTCACAGCGTGGATGAGTCACGGTGACCAGGTGGATACAGTGGCCGGAAAGTTCAACGTGATCGCCGCCACGGAAACCTGTCCGAACGCCGCCATTCAGCATGAGGAACTGCCCATTTACGGCATTCAGTTTCACCCGGAAGTCACGCACACCGAACAAGGCTCTCGGTTGCTGGGTAACTTTGTACGGGACATCTGCGGCTGCACCGGATCCTGGCGAATCGCGTCTTTGATTGAACAACAGAAACAACTGATCCGCGAACTTGTTGGTACAGACCAGGTTATCTGTGGCCTGTCCGGTGGTGTGGACTCGTCCGTGGTCGCCGCTTTGATATCCGAGGCCATCGGTGACCAACTGTCGTGTATTTTCGTGGACAACGGACTGTTGCGAAAGGGAGAACGTGAACAGGTTGAGGAACACTTTTCAGATCACTTCAAGACAGACCTGCACGTTGTTGATGCCCGAGAACGATTCCTGACTGAATTGGCCGGCGTCTCCGACCCTCAGAAAAAACGTAAAATCATCGGCAAAGTCTTCATCGATTGCTTTCGTGACGAAGCCAAGTCGATTCCCAACGCGAAGTTCCTGGCCCAGGGCACTCTTTATCCCGACGTGATCGAAAGCGGGGCCAGTCCGGACGGACCAGCTGCCACAATAAAATCACACCACAACGTCGGCGGTTTGCCGGAAGAACTTGGTTTCGAACTGATTGAACCCGTCCGAGATCTGTTCAAGGATGAGGTTCGCCGAATGGGCCTGGAACTCGGCCTGCCGGAACAAATGGTCTGGCGACACCCGTTTCCCGGTCCGGGTCTGGCCGTACGATGTCTGGGCGAAGTGACTGAGGAACGGCTGGCAATCATTCGCGAAGCCGACGCGATTCTGATCGAGGAGTTGCATGCGGCCGGGCTGTATCGGGACATTCAGCAGGCATTCGTCGTACTATTGCCTGTACAAAGTGTCGGCGTGATGGGTGACTGCCGCACCTACGAAAACGTGGCCGCTATTCGAGCGATCGAATCCGAAGACTTCATGACGGCCGACTGGTATCCGTTCCCACACGAAGTGCTGCAACACATTTCAACGCGAATCATCAACTCGGTACGCGGAATTAATCGGCTCGTCTACGACGTGAGTTCAAAGCCGCCGTCAACGATTGAGTGGGAATAGTCAGAAACCCCCGCGACCCAACAGACTCTCCGATGAATCACGTCCCTGTGCTTAAGAGGCCTTTCGTAGTGCGGGCCGTCAGCCTGCAGGAACCCAGGTGGACATCGTGCCGGACACACCGGCAGCGTGCACGTCCATTGACGTCGTAAGCTGCGGTCGCCAGCGGTTCCATGTCCGCTTGTTCGGCGAAACCCTGATCTTTCCCGGCCCGGTGAATACCCATGTTACGAAATCATCCAGCCGGTTGTTTCCGGTAGATTGGGCATACCGCGATCAGCCGACCGGTACACCTTACTTCCGCAGATCGTACTCTTTGATCTTGCGGTACAGCGTTCTTTCGCCGATGCCTAGCAAACGAGCACTCTCTTCGCGGTTGCCGTCGGTCAGTTCGAGCGCTCGCTGGATGTAGTATTTTTCGACCTCATCCATCGGGCGACCGATCAGCGAGTCAGCGCCGGACACACCTTCACCTTCGGCCAAGGCCTCTTCATCTGCGGCGAGCGGTGCGATTTCCGGGGGAAGACCGTCGACATCCAGCAGCCCGTCGGTGTCCATCACTACCATTCGTTCGATGGTATTGCGCAGCTCTCGGATGTTGCCGGGCCATTGATGGCTGAGAAGCGCTCGACGTGCGGTCCGCGAGAATCCTTCGACCTCGCGCCCGGTTTTCTTGGAAAGATCCTTCAGGAAGTGTTCCATCAACAGGGGAATATCGCCAGGACGTTCTCGCAGCGGAGGCAATTCGATGCTGACGACGTTCAGGCGATAGTACAGATCTTCCCGGAATTTCCCTTCTTCAACCAGCTTCTTCAAATTGGCATTCGTCGCGGCTACCAGACGAACGTTGATGTCCAGTTCATCATTGGCGCCCAGTCGTGTGATCTTGCGTTCCTCCAGAACGCGCAAAAGCTTCACCTGCGTGTCCATCGGCGTCTCGCCGACTTCATCCAGAAATAATGTGCCGCCATTGGCATGTTCGAATTTTCCAATCCGACGACCGACAGCTCCGGTAAAGGAACCCTCTTCATGACCGAACAGCTCGCTTTCCAGAATACTGTCAGGCAGGGCCGAAATATTCAGTGGAACGAATGGTTTGCTTTTACGAAGACTGTTCTGGTGAATGGCCTTGGCAACCAGTTCTTTACCGGTACCGTTTTCTCCATGAATCAGAATCGTTGTGTCCGTGGGAGAAACGTTCTTCAGGATTTCGATGATGCGGTGCATTGGCGCGCTGTTGCCGATGACACCTTCAAAACCGAAGCGTTCTTCCAGCGATCGCCGCAATTCCGCGTTGCGGCGAATCAAACGTAATCGCGCGGATGCTTTCTCGACGGCTGATCGAAGTTCGCCAATATCCAGTGGTTTTGTCAGATAAGTATACGCACCATGCTGCATGGCGGTGACGGCCGAGGTAATCGAGCCGTGACCGGTGAGCACGATGACTTCTGCGTCCGGCAGTTCTTCCTTGGACTGACTCAGAATCTCAAGTCCGTCGATTTCTCCCATCTGAAGATCCGTCACAACGACGTCCCACGATTCGCCGGAAATCATCTTGGCGCCGAGTTCACCGGAGCCCGCCACCTTGCACTCGCAGTTGATGCGTTCCAGACTTTCAGCCACTGCCTGCGCATGACTTTCGTCGTCGTCCACAACCAGCACGCGAACGGGGATTGACCTGAGGTCGGGGAGTTCGTTCTTGTCGTCAGCCATTTCTTTAAGAATGAATGTCTACGATGCGACGGTTGTGGGAAGAAGTATGGTGAACCGAGTGCCTCGGCCCGGCTCACTTTCACAGGCAATCGTGCCACCGTGAGCTTCGATGATACGCCGAACTGTTGGTAATCCCAGCCCACTGCCGCCGGAACGAGTCGAAAAGAAGACCTGAAACATCTTCGAAACGGTTTTTTCGTCCATGCCCTCACCTGTGTCGATGACCTGAAGAGCGATTCCGTTGTCCCGCGCCATGGTCAGAAACTCCAGGGTGCCGCCTTCGGACATGGCCTGCAGTGCATTCCTGGCAAGGTTTGACAGGACCTGCCGTATCAATGCTCGGTCAATTCTGACTGGGGGCAGATTCGCGTCCAGGTGAGGCCGAAGTTCGACACCCTGCTCTTCTGCCTGACGCGTAAGAAATGCCAGAAATGCGTCGACCTCATCGTTCAAGCAGCACTCCTGCAAATCCAACTGGCCGGCTTTGGCGAACTGCAGGAATTCGTTCAGAACATCTTCCAGACTAAGACACTCGTTCTGCAGTTTTCCAATACGGTCCAGCATCCTGCGAGCTCGAGCGGAATCCTCTTCCTCCAGATCCTCCGCCAACAACTCCAGGTTCATCCGAATGGTCGACAGCGGGTTTCGGATCTCATGCGCAAGACCACCTGCCAGAGTTGCCAGTTCGGTGTTCTGAGCCTGCAGGCGTTCGCGTTCGTTGGTGTTCAGCGCTGAGGTCATTATGGCTGAATTCCTGACGTCCGAACGCTCGGTCTCTGGTGACGCACGCCGCGTGCCCTGTCACCTTCTCTCCCACTGGCGAGAGAAGGGAAGCCGTAACAACAAACTGAACAACGATCCGAAGACCGTTGCCGCAGACCTTATCACAAAGTCAGCTACGTCTTGGTGTGTGCCACTGGCTACACCAGTGTCCTGAAGCTCACGAAACACCGGCAAAGCCAGTGGCACACACATCCTCACTTGGTCAACGACAAAGAACTAGTCGTCTTCGAATTCAGTTTCGTCTTTTGCATCACTGCCACCGGCTTCTGCGAGGACAGCTTTGCGAGACAACTTCACTCGATTCTGATCGTCGACAGCGATCACCTTGACTTCCATAACGTCACCAACCTTGCAGACTTCGCTGACGTTCTTGATAAAGCCATCAGAAAGTTCGCTGATGTGACAAAGTCCGTCTTTGCCAGGTGCGATTTCGATGAAAGCCCCGAAGTCTTTGACTGACGTAACCTTGCCCGTATAAACGCGACCAGGCTGAATATCTTCAGTCAGTGCTTCAATACGAGCCAGCGCGGCATCGGCGGCAGCCCCGTTTTCAGCAGAAATCGTCACGACGCCGTCTTCCTGAATGTCGATCGTTGCACCGGATTCTTCCTGGATGGCTCGAATCGTCTTGCCGCCAGGGCCGATCAGAAGACCGATTTTCTCCGGATTGATGGACGTTTGCACCAGCTTCGGAGCAGATTCCGAAACACTTGCACGCGGACGACGGATGGCACTCAGCATTTCGCGAAGCAGATCCTTTCGAGCCTTCAATGCCTGATCCAGCGTCGCTCGAATGATCTCTTCACTAATCCCTTCATTCTTGAGGTCCAGCTGAATACCCGTGATGCCCCGACCAGTTCCGGCAACCTTGAAGTCCATGTCGCCGAAGTGATCTTCGTCTCCCATAATATCGGTCAGCAACGTCCACTTATCACCTTCGTCGACGATACCGATCGAGATACCTGCGACCGGTTGCAGAATCGGTACACCTGCATCCATAAGTCCCAGAGTAGCACTGCACACAGACGCCATTGAACTGCTTCCGTTGGACTCAAGAATGTCCGAAATCACCCGAATGGTGTACGGAAACTTTTCATCCGAAGGAATCACAGATGCCAGCGACCGTTCTGCCAGGCAACCATGGCCGATTTCGCGACGCCCTGGCCCTCGAATCGGACGACATTCGCCGACAGAAAACGATGGGAAATAATAGTGCAGCATGAACCGGTCAGTGAATTCACCAAACAATCCGTCCGAGCGTTGTTTATCGCGCGGTGATCCCAGCGTAATTGTCGCCAGCGACTGCGTTTCACCGCGAGTAAACAGAGCTGAACCGTGAACTCGTGGCAGGTTGGAAACTGAACAGTCAACGCCGCGAAGATCCGTTGGACCACGACCGTCCAGTCGAGTGCCGCTGAGAATCAGTTCACGAACAGCCTTGGCTTCGAGCTTATAAAACGCATCACCGAACTGACCGCGTGTCAGTCCATCTGATGTTTCGTCAGCTTCTTCCGGGAAGTGTTTTTCGATCAATTCAGCTTTGACAGCACTCAGCGCTTCGTCGCGTTCCTGCTTCATGCGAGTTGCTTTGGCGTCCTTGATCTTCTGGAAAGCATCCGCCAGCTTCGCCTCAAACGGATTTGAAGCGGGTTCCGGAATCTCCGCGGGTCCAACGCCAAGTTCGCTGGCGAGGTCTTCCTGTAGCTTGCACAACTGCTTGATGAAGTCATGAGCGAACATGATGGCGTCGCCCATTTCCTTCTCAGGGAGCTGCTCCGCAAAACCTTCAATCATCAGGATCGATTTGCTCGATCCCGCGACAATCAGGTCCAGGCTGCTTTCTTCCATCTGCTGAACCGTTGGCATCACGATCAGCTTGCTGTCGATCATGCCAATACGTACGGCTGCGATGGGCCCCTTGAATGGCATGCCCGAAATCCGCAGTGCAGCACTACCACCGGTAATGCTCAGAACGTCCGGGTTGTTTTCACCGTCGCATGACATCACGTTGGACATCACCTGAACTTCTTCGCGGTATCCCTTTGGAAACAGCGGGCGAAGCGGACGGTCCGTCAGACGACACGTCAGGATTTCCTTGGTTGTCGGACGTCCTTCACGCTTCAGATATCCTCCCGCAAACTTGCCAGCGGCGGCAAGACGTTCGCGGTAGTCGACGGTCAGCGGAAAGAAGTTCGTACCAGGACGGGACGGCCCCGTCTGTGCAGCTACAAATACGCTGGTTTCGCCGTATTGAATCAATACGGCACCACTGGCCTGCTTGGCCATTTCACCGGAGGTCAGTGATAGCTTACGGCCTCCGAATTCACACTCAACAGTAACTTTCTTCACGATCAATCCTTACCCGGGTATACCGGAGTAGCAACCACTGATCGCGGTTCGAAAGTCAGATTTTCAGCACGTGCAGCAACTTCACGACATCAAAACAGCAAGCCGCCGACCGTAGGTGGTCTGCGAGATCACGCATTCTTCGGTGGTTAGTGTCAGGGCTTCCAGCCGCAAAGGGGTCAGAACAGGACGCTCCGACCAATGACACATTCTTAACCACACCAGACACGCGTTGAGGGTCAACAACGTCTTCGAACTTCCAACCCGTCAAACAATACGCCTGCAAATTCCGACAATTTGAAGTCACCCCAGGTGGCGGCAATCCGCTACGAACCTGCGGCAGCAGTCAAACAAACAATGAAATATTCAAACCACAAACAATGAGATCTCAACTGCGGATAACAAGCACGACGAACGTCAGCCCACTGGACCAAATTCATTCGCAACGACACTTGTCAGAGCGCGGCCCACGTCCTGTCGATCGCGGCTACAGAGATCTCCTGACAATAAAGGACTGCGCCGAACAACTTTGCAGCCCAACAAAACAGGCGTTGGTTTCTCAGGAAACCAACGCCGTAACTTGTTACTTTCGAATCCCGAGACGACTCAACATTTCCAGATACTGATCCGGGGCTGTGTTCTTCAGGTAATCCAGATGCCGGCGACGGCGACTGACCATCCGAAGCAGACCACGTCGGGAAGAGTGATCCTTTTTGTTGGCCCGCAAGTGTTCGGTGAGAACATTGATCTGATGAGTAAGGCAGGCGACCTGAATCTGCGGTGATCCGGTGTCGTTATCGCTCTGTCCAAAGTCTTTGCGAAGCTGCTGCTTCACCTCTGATGATATTGCCATCTTAAAACTGTACTTTACTGATGCGGCAACAATGCGCCGCAGGCCATCCGACGGGGTGATCAGTGAACGACTCGTCAACAAAGTCCGGATACGGATGTCGACAAATGGCCTCTGAAGCCCTGAAACGACGGAATGGACCAACCAAAAAAAGGCGAAACCACAATGATTCCACTTTCGAAGCAGCGGATTGTACCGCTGTCTGCCTCTCGATCAATCGAGATCTCGGAATGATCGGCGTGTCAGCCCGTTCTATACAGGTAAAACCGCAAAACGCTGTCAAATCCTTCCTCATTTGACCATATGCCCAATACCAGGACACCTTCACAAACGACTCGGGCGGCCTGATATCAGTGTCAGCGTTGCCGGAAAGTGATCTGGCTGCCCACTCTCAGGCCCGCCAGATTAAGAAAAATCACATGCGTTTGCGGGTGAAACCGGGGCGTTCACGGCTTGGCAACTCACGTTCTGTCTCTTTGGCGATGGGCATTTTCCTTGCGGCAACGATCAATGCCAGACTGGCAAACGCTTGATAATCCAGGGATTCGCGGAAATGATGGGCGTAAGGCGAGTACTCCCGTCACTCTAATACAGACAGAACACACTTTGGCGAGTCAACTTATGTCAAGAATTTGTCCTTCGTGCTGCGTGCTGGCAATGATTGCCATCGCTCCGACGTGTCTGGCGGATGAAATCCCCGGAATTGGGTCTGTTGGCAAGGTGCAGCGTCTGAATACAGATTTTGCCTTCACTGAAGGGCCAGCCTCGGATGCCGCCGGAAATCTGTACTTCACTGATATTCCAAATAGCCGAATCCACAAGCGCGACGCCAAAGGAACTCTGTCAGTCTTCGCCGAACCGTCCGGACACTGTAACGGCTTGATGGTGGTCGGCAGTCGATTGCTGGCCTGTGAAATGGATGGGCAACTGAAGGAGTACGATCTGATCACAGGAAAGGAAACATCACTGGCCACAGAATACAAGGGCGCCAGATTTAACGCCCCCAATGACCTTGTCATCGACAGCACGGGTGGCATCTATTTCACTGATCCCCGCTACCGCGCACCTGACCCATGGCCTCAGGGCAAAGAGGCAGTCTACTATCGAGCTCCCGACGGGAAGGTGACGCGGCTGATCGAAGATCGGACTGCACCAAACGGCGTGATCCTGTCTCCGGACGAAAAGACGCTGTACGTGATCCCCAGCATGGAAAAACAGATGTGGTCGTATCCGGTCATGTCGCCGGGAAAGACGGGTGCCGGCAAGGTGTTCTGTGAGCTGACTCAGCCGGAAGGCAAGGACAACACAGGAGGCGACGGACTGACGATTGACACGAGCGGAAATCTGTACATCACTTCAGCACTCGGCCTGCAGATCTTCGACCCAACCGGAAAACAGCTCGGCATCATCCAGCTTCCCGAACATCCAGCCAACGTTGCTTTCGGCGGCAGGAATCGCAACACATTATTCCTGACCGCACGCAAATCGCTTTATTCCGTGGAAACGAAGGCAACTGGCCACGTGTTTACCGGAAAAAAATAGGGACGCCGGCAGACGAAAGGGTCAGTCACCGTTGAACGACATTGACCGGCCTTAGGGCACCTGCAACGGCGGCGGCGCAGGCTGCATACCCAGCCGAAAGTGGATGACCGTCGTCATAGTCGGGATATACGTCGGTAGTGGCTTTGACGGCAGCCACCATGTGCGGCAACACGTCCAGAAAACGAATGTGGCGTTGCTGCATGGCAAGTTGCAGACGGGTTCGCAGGATAGTCTCGTGTTCAACGACCGCCTTGAATTGTGCCGGCCAGTCATGTTGCACGGCGATCGAATAGACAGACTCTCGCGTCGGCAACAGCATGACCAGCAGGTCAACCTCACGATCTGAACAGCGTTGCTGCATGCTTCCGAGTATTTCAAGTGTTTGGTCAAGAGCCGCGCCGATGTCCGGGTTGTTTAGATTGAGTTCAGCCGACCGATAGCGCAGGCGACGATCGGCCACGAAGGTTGGATTGAGTGAATGTGCAATTGCAAATCCGGGCGGCTGTGCAGCTCTCGACTGCCCCCAATAATGTGAAGCCGCACTTCCTAACGCGGTGTGATACTTGATGCCGTACCGGAAATGATTGTCAATTTCAGCGGAGGTATTTCTTGGTACAATGCCACGAGCGACGTCGCCCAGATCGTTTCCAGCATACAGCCCGACAACGATCTGCCGGGGTTGCATTTTCAATGCGCGCGTGACCAGAATTTCGTACTGCAGCGGACCATAGCCTCCAATGCCTGTGTTGTAGACACTTCTGTTCAATTGCCGGCTCAGTACAGCTGGCCATGTTTCATCCGCAGCAACGTTGAATCCCTGTGTGTGCGAGTCGCCGATGGCGACGATGTCAACACTCTCCGGAATTGACGGATTACGAAATCCATTCGCGTCAATGTCATGTCGCTCCGGATCGAGCACATAGCCCAGCTCGACGTGTGGAATCCGATTCGACTCAGTGTTCACAGGAAAATGTGTCGCACTTCGCAGCAGAGCTTCGCCGATCAGAAGCATCGCGGTTGAGGAGACCATCAACGTAGCGATTCGCAGTCTCATGTGTGGTGACGCACAGCGTGCCAGCCCACATGTCAGGCTGCCGGCCGCCAGCACGGCACCGCCGATTATCCTGGTGCCCAAACCACCTGACACTGAAAAAACGACAGCAGCTGCGACCAGGGAAATCCCAAACAGCCAGCAGACAATCATCGCCAGCATTCGCAAAGTCACGGATGGACGCGGTTTCTCAGATGAAAGTAACACGTTTCTTCTCTCTCCATCACAGGCTGGACGCTTGAAGCTACGCTTCGCGGCAGGCCGAACCACTGAGACCCGGCAATAAGGAAAAAGTCTATTCACGAATCGGGACACGCAGCAACAGGAAGATGGCAATGTGTCTGTGGGAGCGAGTGTGTCATTGGATTTAGCCAGCAAAAACACTGCTACCTGCCAGGGCAGACGCATCCCAACGGTCCGGCTGACGGGGGGGCGGACATCACCATTCCTGAGACGTTAAACAGAAGTTTAGGCAGGTGGGTTCTCGATGGTTGACCAACGGCACAACCGACTGCAGAATCGCGACGCAGTATGAAATCAGAATCACCGACAACAGCGGAGGCGTCCTCCGGTTTCTCGCCCGAAATATTCCTCGTAAACGTGCTCCTGCCACGCCAAATCCATGTATACATCGAAGCTCGTCAATCAACTCGCACCGTCTGCCACTATTGCCGCCGCCGCCAAAGCTCGTGAACTGCGGGCACAGGGCGTGAACGTGCTCGAATTCACTCTGGGAGAACCAGACTTCACGACCCCTGCTCACATTTGTGAAGCAGGGAAAGCGGCCATCGAATCCGGGCACACACACTACACAGCGGCCACAGGGATTCCTGCGTTGAAGGAAGCCATCTGCAGTGCCTTCGAACGTGACTATGGCGTGACTTACAAGACGAACGAAGTGACCGTGAGCAATGGTGCGAAGCATGCTATTCACAACGTGCTGGCGGCGGTATGTGAACCGGGTGACGAAGTCATCATTCCCACACCGTTCTGGGTCAGCTACAGCGCCCTGGTGGAGCTGGTTGGTGCCGTTCCAGTCTTGGTGGACACACCGGAAGAAGCCGGCTTCTGCATGACGGCCGATCAGTTTCGTGGCGCGATTACCGACAAGACACGTTTGCTGATGCTGAACAGCCCCAGCAATCCGACCGGTGCTGTCTACCCTGTCGAAGAACTCGAAGCGTTAGCCAAGGTGGCAGTGGAAAAGGATGTGATTGTCATGTCCGACGAAATCTACGACAAATTGATTTACGACGGCTACACCTTCAGAACATTCGCGTCATTCGGTGACGACGTAAAGGAACGCACGATCATTGTAAATGGTGTCAGTAAAGCGTACGCCATGACCGGCTGGCGGATCGGCTGGACGCTGGCACCTCCGGAAGTCAGTGCCGCGATCAATCGATTGCAGAGTCAACAGACATCGAATCCGTGCAGCATCAGTCAGCATGCCGCCATCGCAGCTCTCAACGGTCCGCAGGACTGCATCGGCGAAATGCTGGAGCAATTTCAGAAACGCCGTGAATACGTCCTGGCGCGCCTGCGTGCCATGCCCGGCGTCAGTTTCGCTGACCCCGGCGGCGCGTTTTATGCATTCTTCAACGTCAGCAGCCACTTCGGCAAGGAATTGCCCGGCGGAACAACAGTCGACAACAGCAGTGATTTCTGTACAGCACTACTGGAGAATGCTCATGTTGCTCTCGTAACCGGGGATGCCTTCGGCGCTCCCGGTTATGTACGACTGTCATTCGCGACCAGCATGGACGTCATTGAAGCCGGACTGGACGCGATTGAGAAATTTCTCAGCTGAGTTGAACGTTGGTAGAAGGGGGCAGGAACAATTAGCGCGATGGGCCGTTCCGGCTAAAGGTTGCTCCCCCTTTCCGATGCTGCTCCGTGAAAGCTATTCTGACAATGTGGGCACGTCTCGCTGTTCTGGCAATCATGGGTTTCATTACGTGGCGTTTGCTGCGAATGCGGTGGGCGTTCACAATCGTCGTTGACAATACGGGCGTGAGATCACACGCTGGCATCAAGACACCGCAGCAGCGTCGTTTGTTGAGTCTGTTTCAACGTACCAGATTCGTGGAAGGTAAGGTCACGATTCGTGGTCGAACTGACAAGAATGGGCAATTGCAACTCGCCTTCATCGGGCCGATCGACGACGCGACGAAACAACAGGTCCGCAATTATCTCGTCAACGAACTTTGATCTCGACGCTGAAACTCGCCCGAGCTGTCCTCGGCACCCAATACTGACTTGGTCATAAAATTGTTCATCTCCGAAATCTACGATTCCTTCCAGGGTGAAGGGCCCTGGGCCGGCACGGGGTCTCTGTTTATCAGGACGTCCGGCTGCAATCTGCGCTGCTGGTTCTGTGACACACCGTACACGTCGTGGGACCCTCAGGGAGATCAGCAGTCACTGGAGCAACTGTCGCAGCAGATCGCCGGCAGCAAATCTCCTCACGTCGTGATCACAGGAGGTGAGCCCATGCTCGCCCCTCAATTGACCGAACTGACTGACATTTGTCGCCGTGAAGACCGATTCATCACCATCGAGACCGCCGGAACGGTGGACCGCGCGGTGGAATGCGACCTGATGGCCATCAGCCCAAAGCTGGGCAATTCAACGCCGGATGATCCAAAATGGGCGGCTCGTCACGAACAGACTCGCCTCCAGCCGGCCGTAATCAAATCGCTTTTTCGACGCTACAAGTGTATTCTGAAATTTGTGATCGATACACAGGACGACGTCTCCGAGGTCTGTGATTATATCGGCGCCTTCTCGGATGTTTCGGCCAGCGATGTCTGGTTGATGCCGCAGGCCAGAACCGCCGAAGAGCTGGCGCAAAAGACGGACTGGGTGAAGGCGAAGGCCGACTCACTGGGCTTTCAGTTTTCTTCGCGGCTGCACATCGCTCAGTTTGGTAACATACGTGGTGTGTGAAACATCGCGTCGCTGGTTGTCTGAAATTTTAAACTGCATCCGGCATTATCCTCTCGCTTGTGCGACGAACGGCTCTTCATGAAACTCTCCATCTCAGCGCGCATTGCCGAGTCGTTTCTTTCCAAAGAAGAAGCCACATTGTCATTGACGGAACTGGCCGATCTGGCGGTGACGGCAGGCTACGACGCGGTCTGTATGCGTGCATCGCAGATCGGAGTTCACTCGTCAAAAGATGAAGTCACGGCGGCTCGACAATTGCTGGATGCTCGAAACCTGGGCGTCAGTATGGTGACTGGCGACTTCGACATTGTTTACAACAATGACAATGGTCCTCAGTGCCTGCGCAACATCACACCACACCTCGACCTTGCCGAAAGTCTGGGCGCCCCGCTGATCCGGACCTGCATCAAGACACCCGCCGACATTTCGTTTGCACAGCAGGCTGCCGATGAAGCGGCCGAACGTGGCATTCGACTGGCTCATCAGTGCCATGCCGAAAGCCTCTTTGAAACCCCCGATCAGATTGTGGAGACGCTGCAGAAAATCGATCGGCCGAATTTCGGCCTGATCTTCGAAGCCGCCAATCTGGATGAATGTGGGCAGGAATATGGACCTGATGTCATCACGCGACTGGCACCGTGGATTTTTAACGTCTATCTGCAAAATCAGAGACTGTCAGAAAATGGCGAGATTACTCTGCAGACATGGTGCCGGGGCCCTGTTTCCTTTGACATTCTTCAGATCCACGAAACCGGCGGCATCAATTTTGATGCTGTTTTTGAGGGGCTGACTTCAATCGGTTACGATGGCATGATCACCGTGCATCAGGCTGGCTCGGAGATCGGTCGTGACCACTCCGTTGCAGCCGCAACACAAACAGCCCGATACCTTCAGACGCGGGGCGGCCCGCGAGCCGATGCGGGCTGACGCCCGGAAGGTGATGGGTCGCTCCCGTTGGTCGCTGATATCACTCAACAGAAAATCGGATTCCATATACAGCCAGCTGACTTTTCCGTGAGAATGAACGCCATGAGAATTCGCATTTTCACAGTACTGTGCGTGGCACTTCCGCAATTCGTCATTGCACAACAACCTACGGCAACGCCGTCGCTTTATTTTCCCGTAACAGACGAGTGGGAAACGGTCTCGCCGGAATCACTGAATCTGGACACAGCCGCGCTGGACAGGGCGCTCGATTTCGCGATGGATCGGAATTCGTCCAGCGTGATAATTCTGCACCGCGGACGAATTCTGGCCGAACGTCATCAGGACGTGGCATCACCGTCACGACGATATCAAGGCATGGTGCGTGGGAAAACATCGTTGTCGCACGTCATCGAAGACGTTGCTTCCTGTCAGAAAAGTGTGACTTGTGTGCTTGTGGGAATAGCACAGCAGAAGGGGCTGCTGAAGCTCAGCGACCCCGTCCACAAACATCTGGGAACGGGCTGGTCGCAGGCCACGCCGGAATTGGAATCCGAGATCACGCTGCGTCATCTGATCACCATGACAAGTGGGCTTAGCGTCCAACTAAAGTACGTCGCGCCTGCAGGAAAAAAATGGGCGTACAACACCACGGCATATTCACGCAGTCTGACGGTGGTTGCAAAAGCCGCGCAGATGACCGCCAATGATGTCACCAGAGAATGGTTGACCGGTCCGCTGGGAATGGACGATTCCAAATGGGTGGACCGCAGATTGCCTGCTGATTCGCCAATCGTTGCAAATGGTTACGGGTTTGCAACATCGGCCCGTGACCTTGCCCGATTCGGGCTGATGATGCTGGCCAATGGACATTGGCAAAATGAGGCCATTCTGTCAGATCAGCAATTCCTGAAAGCCGCCACGTCGACTTCGCAGAAACTGAATCCTTCTTACGGCTATCTGTGGTGGCTGAACGGTCAGAAGTTCGCGCTGAGAGGTACTCGCCGTGCAACAGGTTCGCTTGTTCCAACGGCGCCCAAAGATATGTTTTCGGCACAGGGAGCACTCGGCCGCCGCTGCAGCATCAGTCCGTCTCGCCAACTGGTGATGGTCAGACTCGGTGATTCGCCGGACAGAACCGGCGAACCGAGGTTTGATCCGGAGTTCTGGCGCCTGTTGATCAAAGTTCGCGGCCGAAAATCTGGCGACGCACGTAAGACGCCTGCCAAATAAGAGTGAGTGTCTGGTGGGCCGACTTGAACACCCGAGTTGCGCGGACCATACTTGGTGACCGGCCACTCAAGTGCAGACGAAAAACGTGTCTTCAAAAGGAATCCTGATGTCAAGAACAACACGTCGAAACTTTGTTAAGGCTGGCGCAGCAATCGGCCTCACCGCGACCGCCTACAGTCGAGTGGCACGTGCCACGACCAGCGCTCCGCGCCCCGTCGTCGCTTTCGTGGGTTGCGGTGGTCGTTCGAAGGGCTTGTCTAAGGGATTTACGGGGGATGCCGATGTGGCGTGGACGTGCGACCCGGACGAGGGTCGGGCAAAGTCGTTGCAGGAACAGTCAGGGGCGAAGCAATCCACAAACGATCTGCGGAGAGTCCTGGATGACAAGTCAGTCGATGCAATCGTTGTGGCAACTCCCGACCACTGGCATGCGCCAGCGGCCATCATGGCCTGTGAAGCTGGTAAGCACGTCTATGTTGAAAAGCCGTGCAGTCACAATCTGCGGGAAGGTCAATTACTCGTTGAAGCCGCCCGGCGCAACAAAGTCGTTGTGCAGCACGGTACACAGAGCCGTTCAAGTGAATACATCGGCAATGCTATTCAAATGCTGCAGGAAGGTATGATCGGTGAAGTGCTGATGGCGAAGGGCTGGAACATCCAGCGCCGCGCCAACATCGGACAGGCCGAACCGTCAGATCCCCCACCGAATGTCGACTACGATACGTGGATCGGGCCGGCCGAAATGATGCCATTTCAGACAAACCGCTTTCACTACAATTGGCACTGGTGGCACAACTTCGGCACGGGAGACATCGGCAACGACGGCACTCATGAAATGGATATGGCTCGCTGGGGACTTGGTGTGGAGGGCCTGCCGTCAACAGTCATGGCGATCGGCGGTAAGTACTACTTCGACGATAATCAGCAGTTTCCGGATACAGCAACCTGTGCGTTTGAATGGCCTGGAGACGGGAGCGTCGGCCAGCGTAAGCAGCTGATCTTTGAAATGCGAATCTGGTCAAAGAGCTACCCTTATAACTGCGACACCGGCGTCGAGTTCTACGGAACGAAGGGTATGCTGTTCGTCAGTAAGCGAGGCAAGCTGCAGATGTGGGATGACTCGAACCAACCGGTATCAGATCCGAAGCCGCGGAATCCGGTAACGCCGGCGAGAAACCATCAGGTCGATTTTCTGCAGGCTATCGTCGAAAATCGAAAGCCGGCGGCAGACATCGCCATCGGTCACGATTCCACTGCTTTGATTCATCTGGCAAACATCTCCATTCGGGCGGGCCGTTCTCTGCAGCTTGATCCCGGGCAGCAAACAATTGCGAACGACCAGGCCGCAAACGCTATGCTCACACGAAACTACCGCGACGGTGGACATTGGTCAGTACCAGCAGGAGCTGTCTAGCGGCTCTTCGAGGTTTGTATTCAGGGTGAATTTCGATCCAACGCAAGCTCAAACAAAACGGACCATTCCCTTCCGATCGCCAGCTCGCATCGCCGCGGGCCGCCCCGCATCAGGAAACATTCATGCGATTACAGCCATTTTCATTCGCCCTGTTGGCCGCGTCGGCCGCGATTACAAGTGCTCAGGACACAGCAGACAATGTCAGCTTTCAGCAGGATGACGGCAGACTTGTGATCAGTGTCAATGACATGCCGATTACATCGTATGTCTATCACGACAAGAAAATCCCACGGCCCTATTTTGCCCACGTCAAGGCGCCCGGTGGCACTCAGGTCAGTCGCAATCATCCACCAGTTCCTGAAAAGGACCGCACTGATCACGACACGATGCATCCCGGGATCTGGATGGCCTTCGGCGATCTGGATGGGACTGACTTTTGGCGAAACAAAGCTCGAATCAAACACGTAGAATTCGAGCAACAACCGAAAACAGAATCCGGAATCGGTTCGTTTGTTGAACTCAAACACTACGTACGCCCGGACAATTCGGTGGTCTGCCAGGAAACCTTTCGCTGCTCCTTCCGAGTGCAACAGGGGGGCTATCTGCTGACATGGGACTCGACTTTCAGTTCGGACAATGAGTTCTATTTTGGTGACCAGGAAGAGATGGGCATCGGCATTCGCGTGGCAACTCCCGTCAACCAGATGAACGGTGGCACGCTTCGCGATTCAACTGGCCGCGTCGGTGCCAGCCAAATCTGGAGCCAGTCTGCCGATTGGTGCGACTACAGCGGTGAAGTTGATGGTAAACCGGTCGGAATGACGTTGATGTGCCATCCTGATAATTTTCGGAACAGCTGGATGCACGCGCGCAACTATGGCTTCGTTGCGGCGAATCCTTTTGGTCGTGAGGCCATGAAAAAGGGTGCGGCCAGCAAAGTTGGCGTTAGGCCCGGTGAAGACCTGCGGCTGCAATACGCAGTCTGGATTCACTCCGGCGCTGCTGGTGAACCACCTGCGATTGATGCGGCCTACCGGAATTACGTGAAAGCATCCGCCGAGTCGCCTTAAAACTCCGTGGCGACAGCGCCGACAATTCACCGGGAGAGTTGCCCTCTCCGGCCGCTACCGCGTGCGACCCCTCCCGCAAAAACGGCAGGGTGAAGATTTGTAGAAACCAACGCACTACGGAAGTCGCACTTTGTGCGACAGTTGTACCTCATCTTCGAGGTCTCGAATCTCCAGCGTGACCTGCGGAGACGGTTGTTCCCATGCGATATTGATGACGCCGAAGTTTTCTTTATGGTATGTCTTTGGAAGTTCGCGGAAGCGATTCCTGGTTGGCGTGCCGCGAGGGTGAATCTGATTGAAGCTGCTGGAAGTCAGGTCGAGCAGACGGCCGGAGGATTCCCGTTCCAGTGACGACAGTTCGGACCAGTGGCGATCGCCGCTAATGAAGATGACACCGGTGGCGTTGGTTGCAGCCAGCAGGTCCAGCATTTTCTGTCGTTCACGCGGAAGATTCGACCATGTCTCCTGGCCTGCGTCTTCCGCAATGAACTGAATGCTGCTGGCGATGATTCGCACATCAGCAGTCTGGCGAAGCTGCGTTTCCAGCCAATTCCACTGAGCGTCGCCCAGCATTGTTTTTGATGGATCGTTGTCGGGCAACCACGGCCCGCCCACACGTCTGTCGCCTCGCTTGAGCGGGGATCGAAAAAAACGGGTGTCCAGCAGAATTACCTGCACTCGCTTGCCAGCTGGTCCAAACACATGTGAGTCATAAACACCTGGATGGGCGCGTGCACCGACATGGGTTTCGTTCAGCCAGAAGTCTTCAAAAATCTGTTCCGACTGTTTCCGTTTGGGATAGTCAGCACCGCCGTCGTTGACTCCGAAATCATGATCGTCCCAAGTCGCCAGTGTCGGGCATGCAGCTCGCAACCGTTGAAAACCGGCGTCGGCACCTAGTTTCTCGTACTTGGCTTTCAGCACTCCCATGTCCTCGGTATCGCCGTAGATATTGTCGCCCAGAAAGATGAACACCTCGGGGTGACTGTCAGCGATTGTCCCCAGAATCGGCATTGGCTTATCCTGCTTGATGCAGGAACCAAACATGATGCGACTGACCACAGCGGCTTGCTTCTTTTGTGGCAGATCGGCGCGAATTGAGGCGACAACCTGCTCGGCCAGCTGTTGATAACCTTCCGGTTTAAGATGAACGTCGCCAGGCTTTGTGAACAGGTCGGGGGCGAACGTGCGTGTCAGCTTGTTAAGGTCGTTGGTCTCTACGCCGTACTTTTTCATCACTCGCGCGGCAGCGGCATTGTACTTCAGGTCATCGTTCACCATGCGTCCGCTTTCCCCTTCGGGAACAACGGTCGTATTGGCCCAGATCAATTTTGCACCGGTCTGTCTGAGCCGGGACACCAGAATATCAAGATTTTTCTCGTATTGGTCCGGCGACGTTGTCAGTGTCCCTCGAACTTTGTCCCGACGGCCCTGCACTTTTGATTCCGGATGTCGGTAGCACAGATCCCACAGTCCCCAGTTAAAGTGAATCACGTCCCAATTGGTGTCGCCCAGCCAGTTTTCGAGCTTCTTGATTCCTGTACCGGAATGCTGAGCGTTGCCTCGATTGTGCACCACTTCAGCTTCGGCCTGCAGCATCCGTACGACGTGAGGTGTGTAGCCCAGCGAAATTGAGTCGCCGATGATCAGGACACGGGGCAACTCGGCAACAACGGATCCGCAAAATGCGACCACGACAAACAGTGGCAGAATTCTTTTCATAGTTAGAACACTTCTTTGGCGAACGTCTGTTTGAGGAAGGACTGTCGACGGCTTCAGACTACAGCTCAGAATCCGTCTGTTTTTACTCTGATGGCGTCTGATCTGTCTTCTGCTTCTTCAGGTAGCCATCGCGAATCGTGTGCAGCTGCTTCCAGATTACAGCATCTTTCTTCTGGGGCGAGACGCAGGCGAAAAGATAATTGTGTCCCTTTCGAGACCAGGTCCGAATCTCAAGATTCAGCTTCTGAGGCTTCTTCGTGGCGAACGGTTCAACCCAATTCAACGTCCCGTGATACCGGGTCGCCGTTTTTTGATCATCGGAGGCTGTTGCTGCGGATTCCACCTGCTTCAGCTGCAGCGTGAACTTCGACGGATCAACATCCGGCACCTGACCACGCAACACTGCTGTGCACAGTCCTCTGTAGTACTCCCGAAACTCGTCGCGCACAACAGCCTTAGTCAGTCCGGGCTTTTCGGCCAGTTCGAACACGAACGCATAACAGAAGAATGAATCTGATTCCGGTTGCATCATACCGGGAGCGAATCGAATGTGTTCCACCCCCTTCAACTTCATGTTGGGCGCGAATCCCGGAGGCAGTGAAATCGTTTCTCCTCCCCAACCACTCGGCGCTGCCAGTGCAAAAGAACCGTTCTCATCGGCCAGTACACCAGCCCCCAGAAAAAAAACACTGACGGCGACCAAACGAATCATTGCAACGTCCTTTCCAATGCGACGGCAAACTGTGACGACCATATCGTAAACGACCACGGCCCTGCTGTCGTTGCACATAACAATTGAATATTATTGAGTTCGTTCACGTTGCGTCGGATGCTTCGGGGGGGCTGTAACTCCGTGGCATTCCGCCCGCCTTGCACCAACTTCACCACGTGCTTCTGCAGGCTGGCAGCCAGTCGTATTCGGCACGGGAGTCGTACTGTTGTTGTCGTGACAGTACACCGGGGATTCCGCCATGGATCAGAGGAACGTGGAACCTTTTTCGCAGCGTGAAGCGAATCGGCGGCGGCAAACGGAGGGTGCTCAGCGAGTGGCTGGTTTCAACGTTTTATGTCGGCTCCGATGTCAGCCGGCGCAGCCACGCCCAGCATGTAGAAGCTGATTATTCCATCCATGCGTTTCGTCGGCATGCACAAAGATCAGCAGGCACGCATTGATTTCGGCAGGAACATTCCACGGGTTAGCCCGGATGCGACCGTTGCAGTCCCGCTCGCTGGCGACGCGGGTGACCGTGAAACGTCTGTTCACTCTGTATATTATTCTTCAGGTTCACCGTCCGGATCGACGCCGTATCGTAACCAGACTTTCTTCTCCCACGCAATGCTGGGAGGACCGCCGAGTTGTTGCTGCATGACTCCGATCATCGCGCTTTGAGAGAAGGCGAACTGTTTACCTTCTGTCAGAAATTTTTCACGCAGGTTATCTTCACCGATGTCCGGCGTCGGAAATCGATTGGTCACCTGGACAACATAGTACTTCGACAGGTCGGCATTGGGTACGACGCCCACTTTCTCGTCTGTCAGGTCTTCAAAGACGGAACTCATGAACTTGTCACCGGCCATCTCAAGTGAGCCTCCAGCTTCGTCGGCATATTGAATTGGTGACATGCTGACCTGCGGACGCTGAAGGTTCATTTGTGGCGCAGATGAAGTCCGTAACCATGAAAATGGCAACGTATTGCGAACGGCCAGTGCAGCACCGTCCTCTGTTCCCGTTGCTGTTTCATCCTTCAGCCACTCCTCCAGCCACGCCCACTCTTCCATGTCCGGCTTTTCTTCACCGAATTTCTCAAGTCCTTTACGAACGATTTCGGCAAGCTCTTCACCTCGTTTGATGACTAGTTCCCGAGCTTTCATCCGCTTCCATGCCAGCTCAACCGACTCGCGAACACCCTTTTCGTCAATTTCCGGAACATGTGACACAGAAAAATCGATAGCCCAATGGGCGTAGTGACTTTCGCTTCCGTTCAGGTCCAGCGCCCGTCGCTGGGCACGACGTACAAGAAACAGTTGAGCATCATTGCTCTGTTCATCGTTTGAAAATGTCTGAAACACGGTGGACGCAACGTTAGGAGACTGTGCTGCCAGCATCGGGTTGTCGTTCGGCCTTGTTGCTGAACTGATCGGATAATCTTCTTCGTTCAGGAATTCCCGGTAGCTGACCAGGCCATCCGGGCCTTGCGTCTCGACGTATTTGAAACCATTGTCTTCGGCGTACTTCTTCAGACGAGCGTTGAGTTTTGCGTCGAATGCCTTCATCTGTTCACGAAGTTCTTTCAACGCCTGTACCTGTTCTTCTGCACGTCCTTCAAATCGTGCCGGGTCTTTTTCGATGTGTGAGAAACGCTCCGTCGACCGTTCCCGTGCCAGCGTCTCCATCTGGGCGACGGCGGCTGTCATCTTTGTGTCGATCGCTTCACTCACACGCTGCCGTAGAATCTCCTCACGAATTTCTGTCTTCAGGTCGTCGTCCAGCGGCCGATACTCATATTCGATTTCCTCGACTTCAGAATCTGCCTTCTCTGGAAGAGCAGGAATTTCCGGAATCGTCAGACCTGGCTGTGTGTCGGTGGCATCGCCAACCGGACTATCGCCTTGAGTCGGCGGCGCGGCTGGTTCGTTCGCTGGCTCAGCATTTGCCGAATCAGTGGACTTGTCATCCGCTCCATTCTCTGGCGGACTCGCAGGTTTTTCGGTTGCTGGCGGGTCTGTCTTCTCGTTAGCAGCGGCCGTCGATTCATCAGCTTCGAACGGACCGCAGCTATCGTCAGCCTCAGTTTGTTCTTCAACTGCTGCTGACTCGCTGTCCGCCTTTTCCGGAGCTTTCTCGGCCGGAGTCTGTTCAGGAGTGGCCGCCGATTTTTCTTCCTTTGGCTGCTCTGCTTCTTCAGGTGGAGCCTGTGGAGTATCGTCTTTTGTATCTGCCGGATCCGGTGCTGGCTTTTCCGTCTCTTCAGCTTCAGGTTTCTCATCAGCAGATGGTGGTGTTGCCGCTTCCGTCGATTCGCCCAACTCCGACTCCGTGTCGTCCGGCGTGTCCGGCAGTTTGGGCGTCCGAATCATCGGTGTCTCTTTATTCTCTTCGTAATAGGCTTCGATGTCGGCATCTGTTATTTCTTCGGCGGAGGCTTCCATAGACGCATAATCGAGCTCCAGGAACGCCAGCTTTGCTCGAAAGTCCAGCCGAAAACCTGGCGTTCCAGGTCCATCCTGATTGGGGAATTTGCTTTGGAACTGATCAAACAGCGCGTCCACCTCATCGGAAGGTGGCTCCCCGACCTGATCGACGAACTGACCAACGTCCAGGGCGACCGTGTTAAGCTGTTGTCGCACATTCAACCGACGAAAGTATTGCCAGTACACTTCGGGGCCTGGCGGCAATGCGGCGGTTCTGGGACTCAAAGTCAGATAGGCCAGCTGAGCTTTCACCTCGTCACCAAGAATGGCGAACAGAGTGTTGTCATTCATCGATTTGCGGTTGTATGACAGGCTGTTGCGAATATTGACGTATTGATCTTCGGTCAACATCTCTGAAGTGATTTTCTTCAGATGGTCATTGATCATGTCCCTGTTGACCGTAATGCCAATTCGATCCGCTTCGGCTCGCATCAATTTTCCGAAGATCACGTCCTCTCGGTTGGTCTGGTGGCCAAACCCGAAGAGCCTGGCGAACTGACGTCCAAATTGTTCGCCATAGACGGCTTCCGAAGCCTGCAGGACGAATTGGTTGGCGATCGACCGGCGCATCTCCAGATCGAACATTTCTTCTTCGTCAATGACGCCCAGAGAGGTGCTGAGGCCGCCATCTTCTACAAATCCTGGCAAAACAAATCCGAGGACTGCTCCTAATGCCGCCCCGCCAAGGCCCCATTGCAGCCAGCGGCCCTGCCCAACACCCGCAATGCCAAAGATGGCGCCGCCGGCCAGGAGGCCCAATAACCAGAGATTCGCTGATGTATCGCTGAAAAGACTGTCGAGAGTGAACAGCAGCATCGACAGGATGACCATCACGATCATCATGCCGGATGAGTATTTTCGGAAGAACTTAAATGGAGAGGCCATGTGAGAAAAACGCCTTGTTCCGGCGGAAGCAATTTGCCAGCCTGGCTTGACAGATGGGGTGCGGAGTCGTATCCCACCCAAAAAATTAGTGACTTTTACTGACGATCGCAGTCCGGTCGGCTTCGTGCATTCAGCTGACGAACATCAGACGAGTCGCGGATTTTAGCCGTCCCTGCCAATGAAACAAGGTCAACCCGAACAAAGGGTTACGTCGCTGACAAGACTTCCGGAGCCGTAATGTCCAAGACATTAATCATTGCAGAAAAACCGAGCGTAGCGACCGACCTTGCTCGGGTTTTGGGCAAGCTTCCCGGGATCGGCAAATTCAAGAAACAAAAGGACTACTTTGAAAACGACAATGCCTACATTTCCTCTGCTGTGGGGCATCTGGTCGAGTTGAAAATGCCGCTGACTCCGGAAGGGAAGAAGCTTCCGTGGAGCATGAAACACCTGCCCGTCATTCCGGACCGTTTTGACCTGCAGCCCATCGAGCGGAACGAAGCACGTTACAAACTGCTGGTGCGGCTGCTGAAAAAGAAGGATGTTGATACGGTCGTCAATGCCTGCGATGCAGGCCGCGAGGGCGAGCTTATTTTCAGCTACGTGCTGCAACTGGCCAATCTGTCCAAAAAAATGACCATCCAGCGGATGTGGATGCAGTCCATGACCGATGGTTCGATTCTGCAGGCGTGGAACGACTTGCGTTCCGACCATGAAATGAAAAACCTGGCCGATGCGGCTATGTGTCGATCAGAAAGTGACTGGCTGATCGGACTGAATGCCACGCGTGTGCTGACTGCATTCAACTCTCGCCACGGAGGCTTCAACGTGACGACGGCGGGGCGAGTGCAGACGCCGACGCTGGCGATTCTGGCAGAGCGTGAAAAAATCATCCGAGCTTTCGTTCCTCGAACCTATTGGGAAGTCCAGGGAACCTTTGGCGTTGAAAAAGGCGAATACGCTGGCCGGTGGTTTCGCGAAGACTTCAAGAAGGACGAAAACGACAATCACAAGAAAGCGGAACGGGTCTGGACGCAGGAAGAAGCCGACGCCATTGTCACTCGCTGCGATGGTCAGGCCGGAGTTGTCGAAGAAACGAAGAAGCCCCAGAAACAGGCTCCGGAACGTCTATTTGACCTCACCAGTCTGCAACGCGAAGCGAGCAGCAAGCACGGCTTCAGTGCTCAGCGAACCTTGCAGGTCGCTCAGGCGCTTTACGACAAATACAAACTGCTGACGTATCCTCGTACTGATTCCCGATATCTGCCGGAGGACTACGTCGACACCGTTGTGGACACGGTGAAGGGATTCTCCAAAGGTAAGACCGGCGAATCCTTTGATGCCGGCTTTCCCGTGTATTCCAAATGGATCCTAGACAACAATCGCATTACGCCGTCGAAGCGTGTCTTCGACACGTCCAAAGTCAGCGATCACTTTGCGATTATTCCAACCGGAAAAGTGCCAACCGCGAAACTGGACGACGGTGCAAAGAAAATCTACGAACTGGTCCTGCGGCGTTTTCTGGCGATCTTCTATCCGCATGCCGAATACGAACTGACCAGCCGAGTTACGCGCATTGGCGACGACAGCTTCAAGACAGATGGCCGCGTACTTGTCGTGCCTGGCTGGCTTGAGGTTTATGGCCGCAAGCCGGGTGTGGCCGGTGACAAAGACGAACTGGTCGCTGCGAAGGATGGCGAACCCGCCAACGCCAGCCCCGTTGAATCGCAGCAAAAAGAAACAAAACCGCCGGCTCGATACAACGATTCCACGTTGCTGTCCGCAATGGAAACAGCGGGGAAGCGAGTTGACGACGAAGAACTTCGGGAAGCCATGAGTGAACGCGGGTTGGGAACTCCGGCGACGCGTGCGAACATTATCGAAGGTTTAATTCGTCAAAAATATCTGTTCCGCCATGAACTCAACCGTCGCGACGTCGTCGTGTCCAATAAGGGGCTGGCCCTGTTTGACCAGCTTCAGGAAATCGGCATCGACACACTGCAATCTCCGGAAATGACGGGAGAGTGGGAACACAAGCTGAAAATGATGGAGCGGGGGGAGCTGGAACGCGAAGCGTTCATGGACGAGATCAAGTCACTCACTGTCGACCTCGTTGAACAGACGCGTGACTTTACCAACGAACTGGTCAACCGCGACTTCCCGGACCTCGAAGCAACGTGTCCGGAATGCAGTGGCAAGGTGATGAAGCAAACGGACGGTGTGTACGAGTGCAAGAACCCGGAATGTTCGTTCCGCCTGAAGAAACACATCGCCAGTCACGAAATCACAGAAACCGAAGCCCGCGAACTGATCACGAATCGCCAGGTCGGGCCGATTGAGACCTTCAAAAATCGGTTTGGAGCTCAATTCACGGCTGAGCTGAAGCTTGAAAAAGCAAAACGGTCGTGGAAGGTGAATTTTGTCTTCGAAGGTGATTCCGAACGAGAAGACGAACTGAAAAACCTGTCAGAGGAACAGCTGCTTTGTGAGGTGCCAATTCTGGACGGCGCAGACGAACTGGTCAAAGTCTACGAAACGGAACGTGCCTTCCTGGCGCCGAAAATGGCGACGAAAAAGGATGAGCGCGGAGTACGGTTGAGCAAGACCATTCTGCAGAAGGAGATCCCGACGGATCAGGCATTCAAACTGTTCATGGAGGGCAAGACGGACTTAATGCCGGACTTCGTGTCCAAGAAGAAGGGCCGCAAATTCGCTGCTCACCTGACACTTGACCGAGCCACAGGGAAAATCGGATTCGAATTCGCACCGCCAAAGAAAAAGGCAGAAGGCGGCAAGACAGCCCAAAAGTCCAAGGCGACTACGAAGAAGGCCGCAGCAAAAAAGAAAACAGTCAAGAAGAAAACCGCGAAGAAGAAGTCGGCTAAGAAAAAGTCTCCGAAGAAGAATGACGACGCGTCCGGCTCCAGTAATGTTGACGAGTAAATCAGACGCATCGCTGTTAAGACATGCGGGAATAATTGATCCTGTGCGGAATCCTTCCGCACGCCGAACCCGCAAGGGTTCGCCGCCAGCTGAAACCCAGTAGGATGTCGATCGCAGCGAAGCTGTCGATTTCGCGTCGGTCTCCAGTCTCTTCAGTTGTCTGAGTAAATGTCCTATCCAAAGATTTCGACTTTCAAAACAGCTGATCAGTTTCAAGACAGACTGACAGAGCTGAATCTGACACTGCCACTCGACAGCCTCATCGAGACTGACGCGGCGCTGGCTCAGCCGCTGGTCAGTAGAGCCGGGCTGATTGGCAACCGATTCTGCATACTGCCTATGGAAGGCTGGGACGGCACAGCAGACGGCAAGCCGACTGAACTCACGCGACGGCGCTGGCAGAACTTCGGCCTGAGCGGTGCGAAGCTGATCTGGGGCGGGGAAGCCGTGGCCGTACGACATGATGGGCGCGCAAATCCCAATCAGCTGTTGCTGACTGAAGCAAACCTGAGTGAAATCGAAGGGCTGCGAAAATTGCTGGTGAGTACTCATGCCGAGCATTTTTCGAAGACCGACGATTTGTGCGTGGGTCTGCAGCTGACGCATTCCGGCCGTTTTGCTCGTCCCAACGAAAAGAGGAAGGCGGAACCACGGATTTCCTATCGGCACCCGGTGCTGGACACTCGCGTCGGTGTAATTGATGACGGTCCTGTACTCTCCGATAACGACCTGAAACAACTGATTGACGACTTTGTCGCCGCCTGTGTGCGTGCCCAAAAGGCCGGTTTTTCGTGGGTCGATGTGAAGCACTGTCACGGATATCTGGGCCACGAAATGCTTTCCGGTTTCGACCGCCCTGGTGACTTCGGCGGTCGTTTCGA
>JAQWLN010000194.1 GCA_029247265.1 Fuerstiella sp. | reverse complement strand
TTGTCCTGCTGTTCGTAGTTGGTCGGCCCCAGCGTCAGGTAACCGACTCCAGTCACCTGATCGTCATGCTGTCCATCGCTGTCATGGGGCAGCAGATCACCGGCGATGTGCTCCCGGACGAACTGATCGAACGGCTTGTCGTCGTTGAATGATTTGATCACGTAATCTCGAAAACGCCATGCGTCGGGAAACATCAAACTACGCCCGCCGCCACTGGATTCCGCAAATCGGGCGACATCCAGCCAGTGACGTCCCCAGCGTTCTCCGAATCGAGGCGATGCCAGCAGTTCGTCGACGAGCGCATCGATCGCTGCATCCGAATCGACGGCCCATGCTGTGGCGAACGATGCAATTTGATCTGGTGCAGGTGGCAGTCCGATCAGTGCATAATTAATCCGACGCAGAAGCTGTTCTGCGGAAGCATCGTCAACGGGCGACAACCCGGCAGCTTCCTGTCTGGCAGCTACAAAACGGTCGATGTCTGTCTTTGCCCAGGTATCCGTCGGGGCAGGAACAGCCGGCCGACGAATCGGACGAAAGCTCCAGAAATTACGGCCTTCTTTCAGGTCGATCGCGGAACGCTTCATCGTCTTTCCGCCAGTACGCGGATCAACGGCTCCATCTCGGATCCACTTCTCGAAATCAGCGATGATGGCGTCAGGCAGTTTGCGATCCGGCGGCATTTCGTAAGATTCGTGCTTCATCGCCAACAGCAGCAGACTTTCGTCTGGCGCACCCGGGACAACGGCCGCTCCCGATTCGCCACCGTCCAGCGCTGCTGCTTTCGAATCCAGCAGCAGACCACCTCGCACATTTTTCGCGTCGGCTGCATGACACTTGTAGCAATGCTCAACCAGAACCGGTCGAATCCTGGCCTCGAAGAACTCCAGCTTCGCGACGTCATCGGCACTCGCTCGTGACAGAGGAATCACGAACAGCAGAAGGCAGACTCTGAAAACGGATGAGTTCATGGGACAGGACGTCGTGGAGGCTGGCGGAGGTTCAAGAATCTCCATAATACCGAATCACCGCCGGCACCGAAAACAGCTCCTCAATAAATTGAGGATTCCCGTCCCTCAAGCCTCGGAATCTACAGGATGTGCGGCCACAAAACGTCTGCGCTACGACGAAACACCAGTCAAATCACGGCGAAACCGAAAGGACGACGACAGAATGCCGCCGCCCTTCCTGATTATCCACGTTTGCCGGCGTTTCGCGACTTTAGCCCAGGAGAGGCTCACGCCCCGTCATGCGACGAGCGTCTGCAACCTGCCCACGGTGCATGACCGGATGCAATGTCAACACCAGAAGACAGGCGCCAACCGTACCCATGAAATCTTCTCTGCCAGGAGGGCAATTCTTACTTGGATTGTCCAGGTCCGCATCCGTCAGTGTGTCGATGAACGCGAGTGTGTTTTTCTGGACTTCGTCAGCCTTCGTTCGCACGTCGGCCCACGCGGGGTAGTCTGCCGCGTTTGTCGTGGGTTCACTGCTGGACCCAAAGGTTGACTTCCAGTCGATCAATGGGTTTTCGTTGCCCTTGATCATGTGCTCAACAATATTGGACTCAGAGTACGCCAGATGCCCCAGGACCCACATGGGATGGTTTCCGCCTTTTGATGTCGGCTGCTGAAAGGCAGCATCTTCCATGTCGTCGATCAGTCCCATTGTGAGCATGTGACTGGTTGTGATACTGCGTCGAATGAAGTCAATCGTGGTCATTTTTGCCTTTGCAAATAAAATCAGTCCGGGAAACAAACGAAGCTTAGCCTCGTTGGTACGCCGACATATCGAACAGCGGCATCGTTACAGAATGTTTGACGAATTCTATTGCGACGGTTCACCCGGCCGATCCAGCCGCAGCAGCATCCAGCACAACGCGGCCAGCAGGTACATCGCTGCAAACAGAAGCAGTACCGCGTTCCAACTGTTGTCAGCGGACAATTTCAGCAACGCCGGGCTGCTGGCAATCCAGCGGCGGAACGTGGGAACCAGCCACGGCAGCAGTCCCGCACCGAAGTTGCCGACCATATTCATCGTGCTGAACACGGGTGCCACGTGGGCGCCGCCCCAGTCCATTGTGATCGCGTAAGCGCAAGGCCCGGCCACTCCCGCACAAAATGCGCCGGCTCCGATGATCACGGTGGCCATTGCTGCGTCTTCCACAAAAAATGCCGCACACACCAGCGAAGTGCAGGCCAGCAGGCTAATGGCCGCAAAGCCCGATCTGGCCACGTTCAGTTTTCCGGTCGTGCGAAAAAGCCAGTCCGATACGGTTCCGCCAATCAAAGCAGCCGCCACTGTCGCGATCAGTGGCACGGCCAGCAACCATCCGGACGCCGCTGTCGAAACACCTCGTGTTTCCTGCAGATACGTGGCGAACCAGCTGGTAAAAAACGCGTATCCGGCCGCTCGAAAAAACTGCTGACTGCATATCAACCACATTGCCGGAGTCGAAAACAACTCGCCCCACGGAACCGCCGTCGAAACCGGTGCAACGATTGTTCCCTGAAGCGACGGCGGAGTGTACGGAGAAGTCGCTTTGTCAATGTCGGCGTCGGCCCTGCTGTCCGACGAAGGTTCAGGCGACGGCGACATTTCGGCGTTCGCATCCGGCTGACGACGGATCCACTGCTTTTCTTCTTCGCCAACGTCCGGGTGTGCTTCAGGAGTTTCCCGGAACCAGCGATAGAAGCCAACCGCCCACAGCGCTCCGGGAACGGCAAACGCAGCAAAGATCCAGCGCCAACTGATGATCCCCAGCAACTCTCCGGTAATCGCCCCGCTGACCGCCGCCCCCACGGACATCGCGGCACCCAGGAACCCGCTCGCGAGGGCGCGTTCGACCTGTGGATACCATCGCGAAAGACATAACGCGGAACACGGAAATAAACCCGCCTGCGCAATGCCTCCAAGCACGCGACCAATCAGCAGCGATGCTGTCCCGCTGGCATAGCACATCAGGATCGTCGCAGCAGACCATATGGTTGCCAGTCCCGGCAGAGTTCGCCGTGAGCCGAAACGCTGTCCCAGCCAGCCGCCAGGAATCTGAGCCAACGCGTACGACCAGAAAAACGCAGGGCCCAGAATGAACCCCATCGCCTCTTCCGATATTCCCAGATCAGTGCGAATGTCTTTCTCTGCCACCGAAATGCTGACTCGGCAGGCATAAGCAAGGGCGGCTGCAATGGCCAGCCAAAGCGACAGGCGGAAGCGAATGCGCGTGGCCGTCATGAATCATCTATCGTTTGGAATCGGTGCAATTTGATGTGGCCGGCGCGTCAAACCATATTGGCGGACGTTCGAAGCCTGGAACCGGCTGCTGCAGGTCGCTGAACCGGACTGAACGACGACATGCTCCCGCCCAGGAAAATGTGATACAGACAGTGTCACCGAAAACTATCGCCACGTCTAATGTCGTGCCGAAGATCTCCTGAAACCACCTCAGCATTGATTCCCGACCAGCCGCACAATATTCTCTGTCGTGCGTTAATCGGGAGTGTTCATGAACGATCGAATTCGTGTCCATTGTGGGGATTGCGATACCCGTCTTGCAGTGCCGGGCTCAGCGGCTGGTAAAAAAGTTCGTTGCCCGAAGTGCAAGGGTGTTGTCGCGGTGCCAGGTCCTTCCGTCCGACCGGCACGCGACGCTGACGTCAAACGATCGCAGCAGGCAGTGGGATCGAACAACAGGCAGCCCGCCCCCGATTGGTTGGCACAGGCAACGAAGCACCTGCCGGTCCCAAACGCATTCGACAAAGCTTCACGGATCGACTTTTGCATGGCGGCGTGATTACCGGACTATTGACCATGGCCGGGGCTGCGGCCTGGTTTCTTGTCGGACTCGCCGGGGGCGTGATCTTTTTCTACCCGCCGATACTGTTCATCATTGGCATGGTCACGTGCATCAAAGGACTGCTCGACGATTGAACTGTCGTGGCGGCGCATAAAAAACGGCGGCATAAAGCCGCCGTTTTATTTTGTTAACCTGGTTGGGTTCGGCACACAACAGAAGAGTGTGCCGACCGACCGCAGGCTTCAAATCGCGTCGTCTGAATCAGCTGCCGGTCGACGACGATCGCCACCACCTTCACCTCGTCCTCGACTACGATCTCCACCACCGAAACCGCCGCGGCCTCCGCCCCGCTGCAGAGCACGCATGTCAAATTCAAATGCTTCGCCCTTCATGCTGGCCAGGATGGCGTTCTGCTCGTCAGTCACGACGGCCAGGACATTCTTTTCTGTTTCCTTGCGAGACTCGGCCATCATTTCGCCGATTTTCGAAAAGTCCGGCCGTTCTCCGCCACCACCCGATCGCAATCCTTCGAACATCTTTCTACGAGCCGCTGATGCGTCTTCTTCCACTTTGTCGAACTTGGCAATCTGCTCGTCTGTAATGCTCAGCTTGTCACGCATCTCATCACTCTTCAGCACAGCAATCAGTCCGAAGCGAATTCGCACCTGAAATGCGATCTGACCCAGCCGTTTCACCTGCTCAGGTTCCAGCAGTGTGGCCAGCATCTGGTCAGTCTTCTTATTCAGAGCGTCCCTTTTCTTGTTGAGCTCATCTCTTTCTTTTTCCATCTTGTCACGCAACGCTTGCCGTTCTTCGTCTGTTGCGTTTTCAAACTGGCTGCGATCAAACTGGCCGCGCTCAGGACGCGCATCGTCACGTTCCTGTCGATAGATTTCCAGAGCCGCCGCGATCGTCGTTTGCTGAACTTCGTCGATGTCCAGTTCGTCCTTTACATCTTCCACGCCCAGCAGATGTGCTTTGCTGACTGATGGCGCGCCCCCACCTGGGCCAAGTTGCTGGCCAAAACCTCCACGTTGTTGACCACCACGACCACCTTGTTGGCCGCCACGTTGTCGTCCGCCGCCCTCACCACGGCCACCTTGCGGCGGCTGAGCTTCTGCGACCGCGGAAAGAAACATTGCCGTCATGCAGACAACGGCAGAAAATCTAAGGAAACGTGCGGTCCTCATGAGTGACTCCTGATATGGATTGGAAAGGTGTGCGAAGACGTAAAGGTGCTGCCGAGAGAACACCGCACCCTTGCCGGAGTGCTGCTGAAAAACAACTTTCCCCACGGAATTCACGGTTTAATCCGAAGAGCGCCCGTCGGAAATCGGTGCTTCCACACGATGTGTCGGCACCGGCCGCCCCGGTTTGAAGCTTTGAGTCCTCCGAAACTCGACTTTGCCGAAAACAGCGGCACCCGCTGCTGTAACCTGTTCTGTGACCAGCTTTTCCAGCAATTTCGGATCGCAGGCAACCCGAGCGTTCACGATTACGTCCACAGCTTTGACACGACAATTGGACGCCAGAGATAGCTCCGCGGCGTTCTCGCTGCTGACCAGGTTGGCGACTCCGAAGAATCCTTCCCACAGCCCGATCGTCTTTAGATGTGCCGCCTCCGCAGATTGCTCAGCCAACGCATTCTTCAGTCGTCCGACGATGTCCAGCAGCAGCTGGTCCAATTCAAATTCCGTCTCAGAAATCACGCGAACGCTGCTGTTCAGCCAGCCCAGTTCCGCTTCGCCTTCGGCGTAAGTGTCGTAGTCGATGTCCAGAATTCGACGACCGAAATCACCGTCCTGTGCCAGCCATTCCGTCAGCGCATCAAATCCCTGGCCCGTCTTTGCCGAAATTTTCAGCACCGGGCGTTCGGGGATATGCTGATGAATCAGTGCTTCAAGTTCCTCACTCTGAGCATCGGTCAACTCATCGGCCCGATTGATCAGCACGAGATCGGCTTCTTCAATCTGCTTTTTCAGGATGTACGCGGCCTTGGGAGAGAATCCCGTGCCCGCCTCATTCCGCAGAACTCGACGACCATGAGACGGTTTCAGGATCACCGCATACGGAGCGATCACGAAATCGGCGTCGAACAGTTTTTTAATCGGCTGAATTACTGTGGCGACCAGATCCGTACAACTGCCGACAGGTTCGGCCAGAATTATGTCGGGGCGCTTCTGCTGACTGATCTGCTGAACGGTCGACATCAGCTCATCAAAGTTGCAGCAAAAACAGGCGCCAGCAACTTCGCCGACATCGAACCCCAGTGAGCGCAGCATGTTCGTGTCGACAAGATCGTCCGCCTGATCGTTCGTCACGATACCGACGTTCAGTCCGTGATCCATGTAATGCTTCGCCAGCCGAGCCAGCGTCGTCGTCTTACCGGCGCCAAGAAATCCGCCGACCATGATGTATCGAATCTGGTGCATATTCCGCAATTAGTCCTGCATCGTGAGCTGCTTAGTCATTCTTTTTCCGTCGCGCAACAGGGTTACGGAAACTTTCTGCCCGGGTTTTGTGTTGCGCGCACCATACGCCAGCAGATCTCCGGGTGTCATCAAATCCGTCTGACCATCGTATGCAACGATAACGTCACCCTTCTGAAAACCGGCTCGTTTGGCGACGGCATGTTTACCGTATTGCCCGACGTGTTCGGCTCGCAAGGCCATCGATCGGCTACCGATATTCAGTTCTTTTTGACGCTCATCAGAAAGCGGTTCCAGTTTTAATCCCCCAGTCGTCATGCGCCGCAGTCCCCACGAAGACACGCGCCATGCGATGTCGTCTGCCTGCCGCCAGCCATCGGAAAGAGACAGCGTCAATTGCAGCTTCCTTCCACCACGATCCACGACAGCCGAAACCGATGCCCCCGCCGGATCGATGCCGTTCAGCACCCATTGCACGTCAGCAATCGAGACCAATGGCTGACCATCGAACGATTCTATTGCGTCACCAGCACGCAACCCAGCTGCTGCCGCAGAGGAATCGGGAGTCACGTTCTTGACCGTCGCCATCTGGTCCGGATCGAGGATGAGTCCAATCGATTTGGGGTGAGGATAGGGATACAGCAGTTTCTCCGGAATAGGTTTCTTCTGCTGACGATAGAAATCACGGCGGGCGTCACCGATTTGATGGCAGTGAATGCAGCTCTTGGCGACTTCACCCTGATAATTCAATCTGTCTGTGAATCTGTCTCGCAGCGTCGGATACTTTTCCGAAGACGAAAACTCCAGTGGTTCACCAGTCTTAGCCGCCAGCACGTCCTTGTTGGACGGATACGCTTTGTGCAGATTCAGCCCGGCCTGCAGCGCCTGTGCCAGGCCCTCCAGACTGACATCCCCGAACCATTCGGTGCGGTGAGAACGCGTGCCGAACCGGCCGTAGATCGTGCGGTCGGCATTCAGCATGAACATGGCGAACGACTGATCCGTATCGTACTGAAATAACGAAAGGTCAAGCCCGTTGGTCGATACAACTCGCACGCACACGAACTGTTCCAGCAGGGGACGAATCACGGGATGAGTGTCGACCAGATGGTCATCCAGCTTGACGCATTCGTGGCACGGAATACAGCGCAATCCGACCAGGATCGGCTTCCCTGTTTTCTCAGCCTGAGCAAACGCTGCCGGCAGATCGTTGTACAGCCAGAATCCATCGGCTGTGACGTGTTCACGGTCCTCACGGACCTGCTGTTCCCGGGTCTTGTTCTGCCCCGGCAGACTCGATGTCAGCAACAGTATCAGCGGTAGTACGAGATGCATTTTCATGGACAAAGCCTCCGACTGTGTTGAGCACGGTAGTACAGAGTCGCTGGTCGCGTTGCCGCAATTCCGTTCAGATCGCACTAACATTTGAGACGTAACGTGAGCCGTCCGCAACTCAAAGTCGCGGCTTTGGCGCTTTCACAGGTTTTTTCCACGTATCCACTCCTGTGGCCTGGATGCGTCGTTTATAGACGCTGTCCCCACACGTGACGAACAAAGTGTCTCGATTCGCTCCTCCGAATACGACATTGCTGAGCCACCCGTTCTTCGGCTTGCGAATAATGAAGTGCACTCGACCTGGCTGATCCAGTACCTGCAACCCAAGTGCGGTCGTGACATAGGTTCGCCCTTCTGTATCAACTGCCATTCCGTCTGCGCCGGATTGCAGCTGATCGGTGACGTGCAACCAGCCATATTGCTGCCGATGAGTCAGTGTCCCGTCCGATGCGATACGAAACGAATAGCAGAAGCGTCCGCGAGTGTCAGACACAGTCAGCGCTGTCTGATCCGGTGAGGTGATCAAACCGTTGGGAAACTCAATTCCGGTATCGACGACCGTGGCGTTGCCCTCTGCTGTGAAGTGCCAAACTTTATTTGCCGATGGTTCCGTCACATACCCGCTGCCATCCGGCAGCACGACAATATCGTTGCCCTTGATGTCACGCAAAAAGACCTGTTTGCGACCGTTCGGTGTGTAACGCACCACATGTCCGGTCGCACCTTCGCAGGCATAGAGTTTGCCCTCAGGGCCAAACATCAGTCCATTGGACTCGCCGCTGTTTTCTGCAAAGACGGACACCTCTCCTTCATTGTCAATCCTGTGAATTCGATTGTTGGGAATGTCGGTAAAGAAGACTTCACCGACATCGCTGACGGCCGGACCTTCTGTGAATCGGTGTCCGCTGCTGACAAGCTGCCAGTCTTCACCGTCAATCAGCAGATTTGTGCGTCTTGGCTTGCCTTCGACGTTGGTAATCGGTTTCGGATAGTCTCGCCACAACCACCGCAGGGCTTCCGGAATCACAGCGGCACCGTGCTTGCCGTTGTGTCCACCTTCACCCCAGACGTGTTTCACGTCGTATCCCGAAAACTGCAACGCGGACAGCATCGTCTGATTGGCGTTCCACCAGCTGCCACCGTAAATATCAAGGTCATTGCTGCCATCCTGCATGAAAATTCGCAGCGGCTTGGGTTCGGCCTTCCGCACCAGAATCGGATATTCGTTGCCGCCTCGCAATCCGACATAAGTACCGACGGTGCTGAAAATGCGGCGGAATGCGTCCGGGCGTTCCCACGCTGCGGTAAAGGCACAGATGGCTCCCGAGCTGCTGCCTGCGATGCAGCGGTCATTCGGGTCGTCGCTGAAGCGGTATGTCTTCGCGACTTCCGGCAGAAGCTCTTCGACCAGAAACCGAGCGTAACGATCGCCCATCGCGTCGTATTCAAAGCTGCGGTTGTAGCGAGCCTGCGAGCTATCGCTGGCGGCGGGAACGATTCCTGGAGTCACAAATACGCCAAGCTGCACAGGCACGTCACCGCTGTGAATCATGTTGTCCAGCACTGTGGGCAGCCGCCATCCTTTGGCCTTGTTGTAACCATCCTGCACAACCATCAGGCAGGGCGGGTTCGCCTCGTCATACTGCGCGGGGACGTAAACCCAATACTGTCGCACGGTCCCTGGAAAGATTGAGCTGCGGAACTCGTGCGGACCGTCGATTTTTCCCTTTGGAGTATCGTCGTCTGCGACGGCTTCGGGCGGAACCGGATAGCTCTCCTGCTGACCACGGACACGATCGAGCAACGCCCCGTTTAAAAGTGCGATAGTGAAAAGCATTGTGAGAGCACGATCCATTAATAATGACTTTCGTTGACAATGACGTATTGACTGCCGAATGATCACCGGCGATTCGTGCGGGCAAGGCATTCAGTTTTCATTCGTCCCGGCATATGTTCAGTGAGCGCCGTTACAGGAGAGATCAGTTGTTCTTCTCTGAACCGTTCTCGACGACTTCCACACCACACAGGATTGCACGTCCGTGAACGGCATTGAGGTCAATTCGCACGCTTGCGTCTGCTTCGATATCACGGACCTCCCGGACGAGAGCACGGTTGCGTCCGCCCGATTCCTTCGCAATATCAAGCTGATCGATCACAGTGTTTCCCTGAACAGCAACGCTGAAGACTCGATCGCCGACAGCCACAGGATCAGGCTCACTGAAATGCAGGCGGACGGTATACGTATTCGATTTCGAATCTGTTTTTCCCAGACCAATCGTCACCGACGTCAGCCCCTCAACGCCGGAACCGGCGACCCAGGTTTTCCCTTCGCCACTAACCAGCGACGAATGCTGGCGGAACTTCCGCAGTTGACTTCCTTTGACATCCACGGGAACGCTGGGCGAAGAACCACCCACGCTGGGTGCATCAAACCACATCGTGCCGTTGTCGGCCATTCGGTCGCCAGGGGCCGCCAGATTGATTCCAACACGGCGAATCCGGTCCTGTTTTGGATCCAGAGACAACGCGCTGTAGCTCCAGACTTCAGATTCCGGAAGATGAACCAGCGACAGCGAGGTGAACAGCGAGTATCCACACACACAACCGTGGGCGAAATTCGGAGCATTCAGAACGCCGTTAGCAGGGATCAGACTGTTGCGACAGCCGGAACGGAACCCGTTCAGGCGAGACGTTTCTCCCGTTTCAATATCGCAGAACCCGGCCGAGGCCGCTCGAAAAGTCATCAGGTGCGGGCTGGCGATTGCATAGTTGCAGTGGTGTCCGGCCTTCGTGAATTGCCAGTCGACTTCTTCATCCGTCAACGGATGGAGCCGAGGTACGGCGTCGCCGGTTTCAAGATCCCACGACAGTCCGGGACCCCGCTGATCCAGCACGCGATCGTTCCAGATGATGACTCGGTCCCAGTAACTTTCCGGATGTCCTTTGAAACCCTGTCCTTCAGCATATTGCTTCCACAACAGCTCTCCGGACTTGCCGCGAAAGGCCATCACATGTTTCTTGTTGGTCAACAGCAGAACGTCATGTTCGGCGGAATACGAAACCCAGGTGCCAATAATGTCGGTGTACTCTTTCCACACTTCCTTGCCGGTCTTCAGATCGATGGCTTTGAGATGCCGGATGTCGGAAGCCTTTGGAATCAGCCCTCGACGTTTCCAGTCCTGATAGAAGCTTTCCAGTGCACCATCGAAGCAGAAAATTTTATCTTCACCGACGGAAATCACAGGAAAACTGGCTTCCGCTTCATGAGACCAGATACGTTTGCCGTCGTGGCGGTTCAGTGCCACGATTTCAACAGGCGATCTCTGTCCGGCCAGCAGCTTGCGGGCATCGGGAAGTTTCTCTTTGTCAGCATCAAGCGTGCGAAAGACCACGGCAATCAGCAGATCATCCTTCACTCGAATACGACCCCAGTCGTCCGCCGCATCAGGCAGTTTGAATTCCGCCAGTTGCTTTCCGGTGGCCGGATCCAGCCGCAGACAGCTCTTCTCATGAACAAGATAGATTGAATCTTCGACGACCAGAAAATGAAATCCCGACAGGTGTTTTTCGAAGTCGTTACCACGGCGGCCAGCTCGATAATCGTCATCGTCCTTTAAAGGTATCTGCCACAGAATTCGACCGGTATAAACATCGACGGCCGTCATTTTGCCAGGCCCCTGGATAAACATTCTCCCGCCGATTACCGCCATGCTGGGACCCCAGAAATGGCGGTTGTAAAACAGACTGCCGTCGGACGCCGGCCCACCGAACCACAGAACTCCCAGAGGTGCCTTCACCAGCTGGTCATGAGACATCAGCGTATTGGATTCGTCGCCGTACTCATGTGTCCAGTCAGCCGAACCCGGTAGAGCCCCGCTTCGTGTCAGCAGCGAATAGTCGCCCAACCGTGCGACGTCAGCTTTGGCAGGCTTCGTCTCATCGATCAGCCTGGCAAACTGAGCATGCTGGCTGTCGTTGCCGGGCAGAAACGCCGTGCCACCATAAGGACGAAGGCAGGAAAACAGCGTATGCAGCGACTCCGGCTTCTCCGTGAAACCATAACGTTGTGGTTGTTCGGACACAACGACTGACGCCACGTAGGGTGGAAGATTGAATTTTGCCGGATCACCGGCGTGCGCCACAACACGAGTTCCGTACAGTCCCACTTCGTCATACTGCCGCCGCAATTGCTGCACACGTTTCACATCAGGATCGATCACGACGATTCGCAGGTTTGACTGCCGGACGAGTTCGCTGATCAGGCCGCCGGAACCGATTCCCATGGCCACACAGTAGCTGTCTTTCGGATTCGCGTGACTAAGCAGTACCGCCACGCGCTCAGACCACTCCGACGCGTTTTCGATCGGCTGCGGTTGCTCCGTTCTGTGGCGCGGCTCAACCGACGCTGCTCCAAAACAATGCATACGACCTTCTTTGGTCACAACGACCAGATGTCCGTTAGCAACGACCATGGACGCCGGCGTTCCACTGACTTCCGTTTTCCATGAGACAGCGGCGGCCGCGTCACCTGCGGGCAGGTCGATCGCGAATACCGTTTTTCCCTGGTGACCGTACAAACGACTGCCCGCTTTGACATCAACCAGCAACGGGTTGGCTGCCAGCCATGTGTCGTAATCTGTTTTCGGAAGATCGCGGATCTGATCGTTGGGCACGGACCACGCCTGAGTCAGTACTGAGACCTTTGTTTTTTTTCCGCGGCGATCAGTGCGTTCGATCTCCTTCGGATTTTTCAGATCGTACGCCACCACCTTTCCGTTGGCGCCGGCGTAGATCGTGTCGCCCCCCAGGACGGGCGTGCGGAGACTCATGCCCAGCTGTCGCCTGCCTTTCGTGTCATAGGTCACCGTCCCGTGAAACAACCACTGCTCGGTTGTGGCCACGTGATAATTGGTCACCGCGCTGGTCGAATACTGGAATTTTTCAAATGCCCCGCTTTTTCGATTTCGTGAACCCACAACGGACCTGCCCTGTGGGATCAGCACTCGGGCATCGTTGGCAGCCAAATACCCCTGCGGCGTCATGTCATTCAAAGTGACAACGTCGTGCCGGGGCGATTCCGTTGCCGGTTTGGAATCGACGAGTTCTCCGGTAGCCGCATCAACGGCATACAGAAAAGTGCCTTCAAACGGCCAGACTCCCGCGGTGAAGTGAATTTGATTATCCACAAGCACCGGGCCACCTCGGACCGGCCACACGGAAATCAGTCGCTCGTTGCCGATGACACGTCGCTCGTTTGGAGCAGCGCGAAATCTCCAGACAAGTTCACCGTTGTCAGCTGTCAGGCAGTACAGAGATCCGTCGTCCGCACCAAAGTAGACTTTACCGGCAGATAGTACCGGCGCAAATCTAACCGGGCCATCCGTAAAGAAACGCCACCGGTCTTCGCCGGTGACAAGGTCAACCGCTGTCACTGAGTCGTTTCGGGACGACCCATAATACAACGTCGATCCGGCGATCACCGGCTCATATGTCGCATCGAAGTGCAGACGTGGATCTTCCGGCCACGCGGGTTTCAGGTCTGCCAGTTCCAGCGTCCACTGCGGGTGCAGCTGTTCCGCCAATTGCTCGGATGTGGTGGCACTTCGACGTGCGTCAGATCGCCATGTTGGCCAGTCCGCAGCGTCGATCGACGGCGTTGAGGCCAAGCACAGTGCCATGAACAACAGGCCACATGCGGTTGCAATGTTTCGACTCATGATTACCTTCTCCGCACAGTTCAGGAATTCCCGATGGAACATCAGCTGGCGGTGGGTGTCAGTCCACAGCCGCAAGCTTAATTTATACCACAGCCAAGACGCGGGTGACAGCAACTACGGCGGGGACAAGAGGAGTAAACGATGAATACGATTCGAGTGGGAATTGTGGGACTGGGAGCGAACACACGGCTACGGCATGTGCCGGGACTGCAGGCCTGTGATGACGTCGAAATCGTGGGCGTCTGTAATCGTCGGCCTGAGTCGACCAGAAAAGCAGCCGACGAATTCAGTATTCCGAGAATCTTCGACAGGTGGCAGGACCTTGTCGCTGATGACGAAATCGATGCCGTGGTGATCGGTACCTGGCCGTATCTGCACTGCGAAATTACAGTCGCTGCGTTGCAGGCCGGCAAACACGTGCTGGTGGAAGCCCGCATGGCTCGCAACGCCGCAGAAGCGCATCAGATGCTTAATGCGAGCCGGCAAAATGACAACCTTGTCGCTCAAATCGTGCCCAGTCCATTTGGTCTGCGAGTCCACCAGACGGTGAAGGATTTCCTGGCCGACGGATATGTGGGCCAGCTGCGTGAAGTTGTTGTCCTGGGCTGCAGCGCCGCGAATGCTGATCCTGCAACACCGCTGCACTGGCGGCAATCTGAAGAACTGAGCGGGCTAAACATGCTGGCCATGGGAATCCTTCACGAAACACTGATCCGCTGGGTTCCCGATCCTGTGCGTGTGCTCGCCCAAACACAGACCTTCACTGCGCAACGACCAAACGCGGAAACGGGTGAACCAGTCAGCGTTGGCACACCAGACACTGTTCACGTTCTGACCGAACTGCCGGGCGGAGCCCGCGGTATCTATCACCTGAGCAGCGTCACTCATCACGCACCGCCGTTACAGATTCGCATCTTCGGCAGTGAAGGTACGCTGCAGTACCTGTGCGCCGACGATCAGCTGGTGGGTGCTCGCAAAGACGAAAGCGAACTGACAGCGATTCATGTACCGGCGGAAAAGGAGAGCGGCTGGCGAGTCGAAGCAGATTTCATCGATGCCATTCGCGGAAACAGGTCGATCGAATTCACAGACTTTGCGACAGGCGTGCGTTACATGGAATTCACCGAAGCTGTCGCACGAAGCGCAGCCGGTGGTCAGGCCGTTCCTTTGCCGCTGAAGGGATGAGGAAATCGACGTCCGAACAGCAGGCCGCACTCAGCGGAGCGAGTAATGGCAGATCCGTATTCCGGGATGGACAGATTTGCGGATCTCGGTACGGCTGACAATAGTGTCAGCGGACGCCGTCGCTGAATTCAATGGCTGTTTCTGTCGCCATCGTGTCCAGCCGCGATTGCAGGAAATCCGCGCGATCATGGTAACGTTGTATGAGATTCCACGTACGTTTTCCAGAACTGCTTCAGCATTCGTTCGATATCCTGCGCGAAGCGTGCGCCGTCACATACTGTGTTGGACATGGCTGGTCGAATTTCCTGCCGCAGCGAATCAAGTCGATCATGGTCTGATGCAAGGTTCGTCACCAGCGCGACGTAGTCTGTGATGGTGTCAGCGATGAGTTCAGGAAAGCCACTGTTGTACATCATGGATGCCGTGGCCCGGCAGCCGCCGCGGTCACCGGCGATAGTGGGAATCGGAACGCCCATCCACATGGCGTCATACGCCACCGTGCCACTGCCCCATGGAAAGACATTCAGCAGAATGTCAAATCGGGAATACACATCCAGATGAGCCTGGGGCAGATCCCAGCCGAAATCGATTCGAGACAGATCGGCTCCCGCGTTCTGCAGTCGGCGCGTCATCCCCATGCGCAGTGAGTCGCTTTTCAGACTATCACGGAAAATTAACAGTCTCGCGTTCGGCAACTCCGCCAAAATCTGTACCCACGCGTTTAACGATTCCGTCGAAATTTTTTCCGGCCGGTGAGTTGACCCCAGCGTGATGTGTCCGTTTGTCAGCCGTGGCGGCGGGGCGACGTCCGGTGCGTCAATTGCATGGAAGCAACAAGCGCCATGAGGAAGCAGGACGGCCTGTTCGGAAAAGTGTGATTTGGTATCGCCCGGTTCGCGGATCACATCGGTCAGGAAGTAGTCGATGCGGCTGAGTCCCGTTGTTGTCGGGTAACCGAGAAATGAAACCTGAACAGGTGCCGGCTTGCGAGCAAAGACCGGAAGTCGATTGTCAGCAGTGTGCCCGGCCACGTCGATCAGAATGTCGACACGGTCTGCCTGGATCTGAGCGGCCAGTTGTTCATTCGAAAGGGCCTTTGTGCAGCACCACTCATCGCCAAGAATTCTGACGACATTTGTCGTTTCATCTTCTTGAACAGTCTCAGAGTACATCACGAGCTGAAATGCGGATCGGTCATGTGCCTTCAGCAAAGGATAAAGAAACTGCATCGTGGCATGACCGCGAAGATCGGGTGAGACGTAACCAATTCGCAGAGCCCGGTCGACAGAAAGGTCCGGTTGCAGCGTTTCGACCGGAGTGCTGGCTTCGATTTTCCGACCCCATTCCCGATGCAGTCTCACAACGTCTTCAAAACTGATCGTCGGACTCAGTGAGGCCGCGTAAAGCCAGCCGCTCGCCCGGCGCGCATTGTCCGGATCAAGCAACGATGCAAGGCGATACGCTTCAACCGATTCTTCCCAGGCTCCGATTTGCAACAGGGCGCAGCCCAGTCCGTAGAGGGCGTTCGGCTAGCGAGGATTGATACTGATGGCCGCCTGATATCGTTCCATAGCTTCGACGGCGTTACCTTCATCCAGAAGCAGATTTGCACAAGTGAGATGCGTGTATTCCGAATCAGGCTGCTGCTGCTCCATAACGGCAAGGCTTCGCTGCGCTTCCATCGCCTCTCCGCGTTCGCGATGGACAATCGCCAGATTTTTATGCACCTCTGAAAGCTCTGGGTTGAGTTCACGAGCCTCAAGCAGCAGTTCGTGGGCTTCGTCCAGACGACCCAGGTCGGTTAGTATGGTGGCGAGATTGCAGAGGGCGTGGGCATCTCGTTCAAGATCAACGGCCTTTTCGAAGACTGACAATGATTCCGCGCGGCGCTGTTGCTGTCGAAGCGCCGTGCCCAGACTTGCCAGGGTTTTGGTGTGCTTCGAATCAACTCGCAGCATTTCGCGGCAGAGGTTCTCTGCTTCTGCCGGCTGCTGGCGGTTGAGCAGCACGACCGCAAGGTTGGCCTTGAAATGGACGGCCGACGAATCCAGGCGGATAGCCCGTCGTATGCGGCTTTCACTTTCCTGTGGCTGACCAGCGGTGAAGTGAATCAGCCCGCTCAGGTGCCACGCCTCTGCATTGCCGGGATCCGCATCAATCACCTCCGGACCAAGTGCGGATGCTCGGGCAATATCACCGGCCAGGTAGCGATTTTCAGTTTCCTGCAGCTTGTTACGAATCGCGATGGATGCCATGATTTGCTCCTGCTCATCGGATGCACGCATCCCGTGCGGGCATGTTTTTGTCCTCTTTAGGTACCATCGGCACTAGCGCTGTGTGGATCTTTCGTATCTAAAAACCTACGGGATTTTACCCACCTTGACCCCGGACATTGACGATGCCGTGTGACTTGTGAAGCAACGTAACAGGGAGTCATCCATCGTGATCTGATACTGTTCCGGGTCCAGCATTCCCGGACACAGTCACTTCAGGATGATTCGTACACCGAAGCAAACAAATCGTAAAACGCTGTTGTTTCCACGTAACACCGGATGCCGCGTGTTTTCGTCGTTTGAGATCCAACACGGCAGGAGTGACCAGTCATGACCCTGAAGCGATCCATTACGCGACTTCTGACATTCGGAATTTTGCTGTCACTGAATGCGGGGTTTGCATACGCAGAAACGTTTTACGCGGGAGCCGCGACAGCCGACCTGACGCCCGGCGATGGTGTTTCCCTGGATGGCCCCATCAGTAAACCCGGTCCCGTACGTGGAGTGCATGATCCACTGACGTCGCGGGCTCTGGTGCTGAAAATCGGCGAAACATCCGTTCTGATCGTCGTCAACGACATGTGCCTGATTGATCGCGAAGTCTATGACGCGGCGAAGAAACTCGTGTTTGCGAAGACGGGGATCCCGGTCAATCACCAGCTGATGGCGGCGACACATTCGCACGCCACGCCACGAGTCGTTCGAATCAGTACTCGACCACCGGACGAAGCGTATCGTTCTCTGGTTGCCGAGCGGATCGCCCAGGCCGCTGTGAAAGCCTTCGAGAATCTTGTTCCGGCAAAGGTTGGATTTGGCACGTTTTCCAAACCGGCTCTGGCAGCGTGTCGCCGGTCACTGTGCAAGCCAGGATCGGTCGGCGCTAATCCATTCGGAGAGGCAGGGGAAGTCATCAAGTCCGTTGCTGGCAGGAGCGATGCTGTCATCGGTCCCGCCGGTGCTGTTGATCCGGATTTTTCCGTGCTGTCGATTCAACATGCTGACGGTCGGCCGCTGGCGCTGCTGGGAAATCTCAGCGTGCATTACTGCGGCGGGTACGCCGGCGGCCTGGTCAGCGCCGATTACTTTGGCTGCTATGCCAGACGACTGGAAGAAAAACTATCTTCGAGAGATGACAATGCACCATTCGTCGGCATCATGAGCAACGCGACCAGTGGAGACATTGGTTCATTTCGACGGACCGAGGGACCAAATCCACCGTGGTCCCGCATGGAACACTTCGGCAGTATGCTGGCTGATGAAAGTATTGATCTTCTGTCGAAGATCACACACAAAATCCCAAAATCGCTGGACGTTGTCATGGCAGAACTTCCGCTGAACGTTCGCAAGCCGAATGAGGAACGCATTGAATGGGCCACCCGACTGCTGAATCAGCCGGACAACAATGGCACTCATCGCTGGAGTCGCATTTATGCTCAGGAAGCCATGCAGCTGCGGGAATATCCAGGCCGGTACGACGTTCCGTTGCAGGCCATCCGACTTGGTGAAATCGGAATCGCCGCCGCACCGTGCGAAGTCTTTTCTGAAACGGGACTCGCAATCAAAGCGGGGAGTCCATTCAAGCATACCATGACAATGGAACTCGCGAACGGTTACAGCGGCTACCTGCCGTCGGAGCAGCAGCATCGCTGGGGCGGCTATGAAACCTGGCCGGCTCGCAGCAGTCATCTTGAAGTCGCCGCAGAATCCAAGATCAGGAACGAGTTGCTGCGATTGTTGAAACAGCTTCGCTGAGTTCTTTTGGCCGAAGACGGCAGACCGCTTTGTCTTGTCTGCGACTGTATTCCGGCCTGCCACGCTGCATGCTCTCGAGGATTCAAGTCGATCGTTGAAATCGTGATTGTCCACGACCGGGCCATTACGCAGAACGTGATCGACACAACCGAACTGACCGGCAGCATTTCTCATGAAGGGCCGCCGGAACTGTTGATTCCGGCGGGCAATCCTGACGAAAGTGATGGAAACGCGAATCTGCACGGACGCGGCGCCGCTTTCAGTCTTCTCAGACTGTTTCATCGAACAAAAGTGACCTCAGAAAAGGAGTTCCCGCAATGACTATTTTGGGTCGACGCGGCAGGGCCACCATGCTCATTCCTGCCCTTGCTGCTATATGCTTTTCCCAGACCTCGGCAGCACTGGCAGATTCGGCCGGTCAAAGTTCTCTCGCGACCGCCGCCAGCCAGCAGAAATTCGCCTTCATTCTGTTCTATCGCACAAATAACGCAGCGACTCAGGCGATGCACAAGGTGTTGAACACGGAACTGCAACGCCGTGACAACGCAGCGCTCGTCCCGATCAATATCACCGATGCGCAGGAACGTGCGGTCGTTGAACAGTACGACGCCAGCCGCACCCCGATGCCTGCCGTAATGGCGATCGCACCGAACGGCGCCATCACCGGAGTATTCGCTCAGAGGCTGCTGCCGGCACACGTGGCATCGGCCATTGTGACTCCCGGGCAGACTAAGTGCATGCGAGCTCTGCAGGACAAGAAGCTTGTTCTGCTTTGTGTTCAGCCCGCCGGAGCACAGAACGTGCCAGCTGGCATTCAACAGTTCAGGTCCGACAAGCTGAACGTGAATCGAACTCAGCTTGTCAGCATTCAGGCGAGTGATCCTGCGGAAGTGAAATTTCTGCAGCAACTGAAGGTGCGACCGGATACCCGGAGCGCAGTCACGGCGTTTATGGCTCCTCCTGGTGTTCTGCTGGGCACTTATAATGACAAAGTGACGCCGACGATCCTGATGAACCGATTAGCTGCAGCCGGACAGTGCTGTGCAGATCCAAACTGCAAACACCGCAAAGCAGCAACCGCCGCTAAGCCGACGACTCGCCGTTAAGAATGTAGTGCATCCAACGGCGGACGTATCACTGGTTCGGGTGCCGCACTTCGGCGTTGAAGCAGAATTTCCTTTGAAGGAACGGACTCCATGAAAATTCGTCATCTCATCTGGAAAGAATTGTGGCAGCGCCCCACGTCGCTGATGACCAGCCTGGCAGCCGTTGCTCTGGGTGTGACCGCTTTGGTGGCTATTCAAAGCATCACAGTGTTTTCGGAAGAGAAGATTGCCGGTGACATGCGCTCACTGGGGGCCAACGTGCTGGTGCTGCCGCCGGGCGTAACTCTGCAGGATTATTATTCTGCGGACATGCACGGGCAGACCATGCCCGAAGAATACGTCACGCAGCTGGCCTTTGCTCGAATGGCGGGTGTTGAAAATCTGGCTCCCAAGCTGTGTGTGGCTGCGGAAGTCGATTCTATTCCTGTGACACTGACCGGGATTCTTCCCCGTTCCGAATTCGAAGCAAAGTCAGCGTGGCAGGGCATGAGTTTCCTGTCAAATCCTGTAGGCACCGATCGAGGCTGCTGCACAAAGCCGGTGACAGACACCAGCGGAGAAACAGATCTTACGTCTCTGGCGACGCAGCGAACCGTTCAGGACCTCGGCAAAGACGAATTGATTCTGGGAGCTGACATTGCCGAGCAACTAGAGGCCGAGACGGGCGATAAACTGTCACTGCTGGGTGAATCATTTCAGGTGCTGTCTGTGTTGCCGCCTACAGGAACGATCGACGATGGTCGTTTATTCACCCATCTGCACAGCGTCCAGCGCCTAAGCGATTCCGGACCTGTTGTGAACGTGATCGAAATCATGGCCTGCTGCGAAGACGCAGCGGGGAGTCTGATCACAGACCTGTCGAACGAACTGCCGAACACCCGTATCGTCACAATCGCTCAGGTCGTGGAAGCTCAGGTCGCGGTGAATGGCCTGATGTCGCGATTGTCCTGGGTCTTTTTCGGCATTCTGTTGCTGGTCGCCGGGGCCAGCATCGCCAGCGTGATGTACGCCAACGTCTCTGAACGGCGACGGGAAATCGGCACGCTGATGGCACTCGGAGCCACTCCCGGTTACGTGACAAAGATGTTTCTGGGTAAGGCCACAATCCTGGGCATCGCGGGCGGAAGTCTCGGATTTGTTGCGGGTACCGTTCTGGCCATGGTGCTGGGACCGCAGCTTGTCGGAGTAAGTGTTCTGCCGATGCCCTATCTGTGCGGAGTCGGAATCGCGACCGCCACACTGATCGCTGTTGGTGCCAGTTACCTGCCCGCACGCCGAGCCGCAGGACTCGATCCATGTCTGTGCTTTAGTGAAGGCTGACGCAATGTGCTCGCAGAGTGGCCTTCCGGTCCGTCAACCTCACAACGAATAGCACGCAGTTCAAAGGAATGACATCGTGTTTCAGCTCAACAACATCATCAAGACTTACGAATGTCGCGGCCAGGCAGTGAACGCTCTGAACGAAACATCGCTGGCCATCGGCGACAACGAGTTTATTGCGGTTGTCGGTCCCAGCGGCAGCGGTAAGACGACGCTGTTGTCGCTGCTGGGAGGCATGATGGCTCCGACATCGGGTGAGGTGCTGTTCCGCGGTGAATCGCTGTACGACATGTCATTGGCCCAACGCACAAATCTGCGGTTGCGGAGCCTGGGTTTCGTCTTTCAGTCGTTCAACCTGGTGTCGTGGCTTTCAGCCATTGAAAACGTGCAGATACCATTGAGTCTGGCTGGCGCATCCCCATCCGCGCAACAGGAAAGAGCCAGCGAACTGCTCAGCCGTGTGGGACTTGCGGACCGCCTGCATCATCTGCCCTCAGAACTCAGTCAGGGCCAGCAGCAACGAGTCGCTCTCGCTCGAACGCTGACCAACGATCCTCAGGTGATCCTCGCCGATGAACCGACGGGCAACCTGGACCCGGATTCCCGAGAACAGGTCATGAGTCTGCTGTCGGATTTCCACAGCGAAGGCCGCTCGATCATCATGGTCACCCACGACCAATTCGCAGCACAGCACGCACAGCGTTCGCTGAGTCTCGTGGACGGCACCATCGTCGATACGCCGCTCGCATCCAGTGCTGCGTGATCAGTGGTGATATTCGAAGTACGTCGCAGTCTGCCCCGTGAAGTGTGTGGAATCACAGGGGACATGCGCCCCATCCGGACTTCGCGCACCGAGACGACAAACCGACGCGGCAGGTCCGAACTGTTGTCGTGAGATCTCGGAGTTGGTTGACTAAAGTCCGATTCCCGTGCTGTAAGCGGTCTCCCCGCCACTTCTGAAGTAATTTCTACCGCAGGATCCCTGCCTGAATTTGATCGGGCCGAGTGACGTGTCATCTGGCATGCGGACAGCTATTCTTCGTCGTGGATCGCGACAGTGACGATTCCTTCAGATTCATCAGTACTTAGCCCCGGCCTCGGCAAAGAACAGCTCTTCACACGTCATGCTGCGACGAATCATTCTCGAAAACTTCATGTCGCACGCTCGGACCGAAATTGATCTGGCGGACGGCCTGACGGTATTGACCGGTCCGAATAACTGTGGCAAATCTGCCGTCGTGGCAGCACTACAGATTCTGGCGACCAACGGGCGTTCGACGCATGTGATGCGCCACGGAGCAAAGCGCTGTCGGATCACAGTTGAGACCGACGACGTCCACACGATTTGCTGGGAACGAAAGAAGACGACTGTCAAGTACACGCTTGATGGTGAAGATGTCCATCGTGTTGGCACCTCGATTCCTGATTCACTGCATGATCTTCTGCGACTGGACCGAGTCGAGGCCGAAACAGGAAAAAGCAAACACGAATACGACATCCATTTCGGTGAGCAAAAATCGCCTGTCTTCCTGCTGGGTGAATCCGGCAGCCGGGCTGCTTCGTTCTTCGCGTCCTCCTCCGACGCATCTCGATTGGTTGAGATGCAGCACCGACATCGGTTGAACCTGCGAGACAACAAAGGCGAAGCAAAACGTCTAAGGGCGGAAATCGATAACAATGCCTCTCGCCTGAAGTCATTCGAACCGGTCGACGAAATCGCCGAGCGTATCGCTCAGGCGGAAGTGTCTCAAAAAGCGACCCAGGCCGCTGAACAGCGCATCCATCTCCTGAAACGGCTCACTGGCGAACTGGATCGCAGTCGCAGCGAGTGCCAACGGCTGCAGACACAGCGCTGCGTGCTGGAACAACTTGACCAGGCCACGACGACCACCACCGATCTGGACCGTGCGAATCAGACGGCAACGCGTTTGCGTCATGTCGTGGACCGGGTGTCCGGTCTGCAGCAGCACCGACGAGACTGTGGACTTCAGGCAGCAACGCTGGCTTCCCTGACACCGGCACCTGACCTGGAACCAGCTGATGCGTGTCGCAACATGCATGATCAGCTGGGGACGGCCTCCGCTCAACAGGTGCACGTCGACCGGATCACTGAGTCGCTGTCAGCGCTCGAATCAGTTCCGGAAATGAACGATACAAAGACGTTGCAGACAATCATCATGCAATTGACTGATGTTCGGCAACGGAATCGAGCGGCGAATTCTTTGCAGGCGGCGTTCAAGTCATTGCAAAAGCCGGCAGAAGAAACTCCAACCGACGGATTACGACATCTCATCGCTGCGCTCACTGACCAGCAAGCCGTCGTGTCCAGGGCAAACGCTGGTGCGGCAACTCTGGCAAGGCTCACCGCACCGGCGGAACAACTGGACGTAGACTGTCTGACGTCAACGATCGAAAAACTGAATCAATTACGAAGTTCTGTTGCGAAAGCCGACAGCACTGCCGACGACACAAAGAGAGAAACGTCGGAATGTGAAATACAAATTCGGCAGTTTGTAAAATCGAATCCCACGTGTGTCACCTGCGGAGCAAGTATCGATCCCGAAACTCTAATGTCGACTGTTCCCACCATTCATGATCATTCTCTGGTTTCGGCAACGGATGCAGATCATGTCGACAGGGACGCGTAGTCATGACTGAGCGCAGCACATCAACCGACGTGCGGGGATTGTTGTTTATCGGCGACCCGCATCTTGAAGCTCGTATCCCCGGGTTTCGCAAAGACGACTACCCTCAGGTTGCTCTTAACAAGTTTCGCTGGTGCCTGCGATTTGCCCGTGAGAATCAACTGCAGCCGATCCTGCTGGGAGACCTGTTCCAACTGCCTCAGGATAATCCGAACTGGTTGCTGTCGGCGATCATTGAATCAATCGATGAGCCCTTGCCGGCGATCTACGGCAACCACGACGTTCGAGAGAATTCGCTGAAACCGCACGATTCCATTCACATTCTGTTCGCCGGCGGGCACCTGAAACGGATCTCCGCTGAATCACCGTGGACGGGTACTGTCAGCGGACGGCAGACGGTCGTGGGCGGAACAGCGTGGGGTGACCGGATTCCGAAAGAGTTTGTCGCCGACTCCGTCACAGCAGACGTTGTCGTCTGGGTCACTCATCACGACATTCTTATTCCCGGATATGAAGAGTCCGGGCAAGTTCGGCCGGGTGAATTACCTGGCATCGACCTGGTCGTCAACGGACACATTCATCGGCGTCTGCAACCGGTAAGCAAAGGTGGTACGCACTGGGTCACAGCAGGAAATATTACTCGGCGAGCCCGCAGCGATGCATCGCGTGAACACATTCCGGCCGTGCCATGTCTGCTGCCGGCCGACAGCACATCCGCTGACGATGCTTCAGATGCATTCGCGTTCAAGTCACAAGGTGGTGACTCATGGCAGATTCGCTGGGTCACCGTGCCGCACGAACCATTTGACGCCGTTTTTCATCCGGAAGTCGAATCTGAAGAGCCGGATGAAGAACACGGTTCCGGATTCATTGCGGATCTGCGTCAATTGACCGCCCGTCGCACCGACTCTGGTGCCGGACTGAACGAATTCCTGAAGAAACATCTGGATCAGTTTGATGCACCCGTCGCCGACGAGATCATGCGATTGGCGGCCGAGGTGACTTCCGAGCAGCCAGACAATTACAACCGCGATTCCTGAAACGAAACGGATGGTGTCAGCAATGGCAAAAGATAAAAAGAAAACCGTACGGTCGATTGAAGATCTCAAGGGAGAATACGAACGTCTGAACGAGCGGAAGATTCAGGCCCAGACCCAGCTTGAGGAAGCCACGAAGCAGCTGGAAGCTCTGCAGAACGAAGCAATCGCTGAATTCGAGACCAGCGATATCGACGAACTGAAAAGCAAGCTTAAGCAGATGGAGACCGAGAACGAAAAGCGGCGCAGCGACTATCAGCAACTCTTGGAAGGAATCTCGGGCGAGCTGGCGAAAGTGGAGCAGGAAGCAGCGACATCGACGCAATCCGGGAATAGTGATGATGCCTGAACGGGAAGCACCAACAGACCTGCTGACGGAAGTTCGCGGACGGATCGAACGTCTGCAGGGCAAGCGAGACGAACTTGTCTCGCAGCAGCACGACCTGGATTTCCGATTGAACAGCATCGATTCGTATCTTGCAATCGCTGATTCGGTAACTGACGCGCTGGAGCAACTGAGCAACGACGTTTTTCAGCGTGAACTGTCGGTAATCGAATCGACGTTAACGAAGGCGCTACAGGAAGTGCTGGATCAGCCGGTCGTCTTTAAGGCCACGGCTTCGTTCAAACGTGACGCCGCCAGTGTTGAATTCTCAATTGAGCGGGATGGTAACCCGGAAGACATCATGCGCGGTCAGGGTGGATCCGTGGCCAACGTTGTGTCTGTTGGCTTGCGGATGTTTGCGATCACAACACTGGACGAACGTCGGCATCGAAAGTTTCTGGTGCTGGACGAGCAGGACTGCTGGCTGCACCCGGACCTGGTGCCCCGGCTTGTGAGAATCGTCCACGAAGCGGGCACAGCACTTGGGTTTCAGGTGTTGATGATCAGTCATCACGACGTGTCGAACTTCCTGCGTCACGCCGACCGCGTTTATCAGTTGACTCCGGATCGTGGCGACGGCGTTGGACTGGAATTAGTACAGAATGACACAGACGTGATGGTGACCGACAGTAACCCGGTTTGATGTTCGGTTCCGAAAATTGCGGCGATTACTTAACGCCAAAGAACAGCCAGTCAGTCTGTTCATGGTCAACCAGTGTGTTGATTGTCGTAATCGGTTCCACATGGACTGTGTCAAACGTGCTCCGCAGGGCTTCGGAAAAGTCACTGCTTTCCGCGTAGGACCAGACTGCCAGAACGCCCCCTTTGCGCAGATGCGCTTTGGCTTTCAGCAGGCCGGCCTCGGTATAGAACGCGTGATCGTCTTCGCCCAGCTGATCGCCGGGTGAATGATCAACGTCGATCACAATCAGATCAAATTGCTCCGTCGGTTCTGCCAGAAGTCGCTGATACACGTCACCTGCGGTAATCTTAAGATGTTCACACGCGTTCAGTTCCACTGACAGCGGAACCAGATCGCTCCGCAGCCAATCGATGACCTGTGGCAGATATTCGACAACTTCTACGGATGCGATGTTTCCGTGTGCCACTAATTCGCGAGCCGTATAACCCAGGCCCAGACCTCCGACCAGTGTCTTCAGCTTACTGCCGCCATGAATTTCAATCGATCGATTCGAAATGGCACGTTCCGAATCGGTGTTGTAACTGCTCATCAGGAACTCATGGTTCAGCGTTACCTCCGTAACGACCGTTCCTGGTTCAGACAGCAGTTCACGTCGACGTAGACACAGTGGGCCAAGCGGCGTGTCCTCGTACGCCAGGATTTCCAGATTGGATGGACTCACGGAGAATGGACTTTCTATTTAAGACGAAAACGTCGTTGCCACTGCTGAGCGACAGCGAACGGGCACTATACGGGCCAGGGTCCGGCATGAATAGAAGCCGTTTCAAAACCCCACTCGTATGACATCCGGGCATCGCCGCTGACCGTCGCTTAGTCTGGCCGCAGCAGTTTCAACGGCATTCCCTCACTCAAACGTTTTGAAGTTGCGCTCTTAATTGACCCTCTCCACACAAATTCGGATCAGGTTCAATCCCTTCGACAACACATATTTTTCTGAATTCCTGGGGAGAGGAGACCCAAATAGAGAAACTGCAAAACTCACGCGTCGAGGTTACCATGGGTTCAGAAACGACCGATAGAAGCAATTTACCAATTAACGGAGCCAGTTCTGGCTCGTGGGGGCAGCCGTTCTGCTATTGAAACACGTCAACCACGGCCACAAGTCAGCCAATGTCGCTATAGACGCCACAACAACACAATACGTCAGCTACGACGTTGCACCATTTACTTAGAACAGGCTATGACAAGAGCACGTTTCCTTTTAGTGATTGTTTCGACACTGTTGCTGATGATCCGCAGCGCGGTGGCGGCCGACAGGCCAAACGTCCTGTTTGTCGCCATTGACGATCTGCGGCCGGAACTTGGCTGCTATGGTTCGCCGATTGCCAAGAGCCCGAACCTCGACAAGCTGGCGGCGAACGGACTCATGTTCAATCGCGCTTATTGCCAACAGGCGATTTGCAGCCCGTCGCGAGCCAGCCTGATGACGGGAGCTCGACCGGATACGATTCGTGTGATCGAAAACACGGCATACTTTCGTGAATTGAATCCGGAGATCGTCACACTGCCGCAACATTTCATTCAGCACGGATACGAAACCGTTTTCTGTGGCAAGATTTATCATGCCAGGATGACAGATGAGGATCATTCGTGGAGTCGCAAGCCAGCCTGGGGCAAATGTCCCGTCAAAGCCGGCAAGTATCAGGGCGGTTATGCATTGCCGGAGAATCAGAAGACCTGGGCGAAAAACAAAGAACTCATGCTGGCCAAATATGGTGCGGAGAATTCCGGGGGACTGGTTCACGGCCCGGCCTACGAATCTGCAGATGTGCCGGACCACGCGTACAGAGATGGTTTCAATACACAACTGGCGATCGCAACTTTGAAAGACCACCTGGCCAGAAAAGCAGACGTTCCCCTCTTCCTGGCACTCGGGTTCACCAAACCGCATCTTGATTTCATTGCCCCAAAGAAGTACTGGGACATGTATGATCGTGATGAAATCGAGCTGGCCACTCAAACAGCAGCGCCGAAGGATGGTGCAGCGATGGGAATGCATGCCTCCTTTGAATTGCGTACACGTCACGGCATCCCAAAATCCGGTCCTATGGGCGACGAACTCGCACGCACGTTGCTGCATGGTTACTATGCGTGTGTCAGTTATGTTGATGCTCAGATTGGAATGATGCTTGACGCGTTGGAAGAAGCGGGAATACGCGAGAACACCATCGTCATCGTCTGGGGCGATCATGGCTGGCACCTCGGCGACATGGGTGTGTGGGGTAAGGCCACAGATTATGAAATCGCGACGCGCGTCCCGATGATAATATGGACGCCCGACATGAAGACTCGTGGGGCGAAAACGAACGCACTGGTTGAACTGGTCGACATGTATCCGACCTTGTGCGAACTAACCGGTCTTCCAAAACCCGCCCATCTGGAAGGGCACAGCTTTGTTCCGCTGCTGGACAATCCCCAGCGATCGTGGAAGAAGGCTGCCTTCAGCCAGTACCCCAATCCCGCCTTGCGCGAGTGGGCTGCGAATCCACTGTCTCCGGGAATGCGGCAAACTTTTTTTGGTCCGTTGATTGAACGGGTGGAACAGAGAATCATTGATCAGCAGCGGGACAAATGGGACCGAGAGCTTTTCGAGCGACACTTGATGGGCTACACCATGCGAACCGACCGATACCGCCTGGTCGTCTGGCGCGACCATCGCAATCCGCAGGCAGAACCGGTCTTTATCGAGTTGTTCGACCACAAGACAGATCCACACGAAACAAAGAACGTTGCGGCCGCGTATCCGCAGGTCGTGAAACAGTTGATTGCACAGATGAACGCTGGCTGGCAGGCTGCACTGTAAAAGGCTTAAGAATGTCGTTAACAACGCTCAGACTACAGTGCTGCCTGGGCCTGTGTATCGCCGCGTTGCAACTGCCACAGCAGCTGCACGCACAGGAAGTCAACTTCAAACGCGACGTCGCGCCGATTCTGAAAGAACGCTGCTGGTTCTGCCATGGCGAGGACGAACAGGAATCCGGCCTGCGGCTGGATTTGCGCCCTCGAATGCTGCGAGGTGGCGATTCAGGTCTGGCCGCTGTCGTCCCCGGCAAGCCGAAGAAGAGTTACCTGGTCGACGTCATCAAGCATCTCGACGCAGATGTCAAAATGCCGCCCGACGAAGACAGGATGCCGGACAGTGAAATCGAACTGCTGACTCGCTGGATCCAGCAGGGAGCGACCTGGCCGGGACAGATGGATTCCGTCGCGGAAGACAAGACTGATCACTGGTCATTCCAGCCAGTTGTGCGTCCGGCTGTCCCTGATATCGTGACGGATTCGTCCAACCTCGTGGATGCGTTTCTTCTTGGGGCACTCGCAAAACGTGAGCTGAGTTTCTCCGCACCGGCCGATCCTCGTTCACTCAACAGACGTGTTTCGATTGTCCTGACGGGGCTTCCACCAACCCCCAGCGAAATGAAAACTTTCGTCAATGCCTGGGCTCAGGACGAGGACGCCGCCTACGAAGCACTCGTCGACCGACTGCTGGCGTCACCACACTTTGGTGAACGGTGGGCGCAGCACTGGCTGGACGTGATTCGCTGGGCCGAAACAAACGGTTCAGAAGCCAATCTCTATCGCAAAAACGCGTGGGTCTATCGCGACTACCTGGTTCGATCGTTCAACGAAGACAAACCGTACGATCGCTTCGTTCAGGAACAGATTGCAGGTGACTCGATGGGAGTTGGTGAGGCGACGGGTTTCCTTGTCGCCGGTCCTCACGTGCCCGCAGCGACTGTGGGACGTGAACCAACTGCGATTCGACAGGCGCGAGCGGATCGTATGGACGAGATCATGCAAACTGTCGGTGCTTCGGTCATGGGTGTCACGATCGGTTGTGCGCGCTGTCACAATCACAAGTTCGACCCGATTACGATCAAAGATTATTACGCGATGACAGCAGTCTTTCAGGACGTTGAATTCGGCGGTCGCCATCCGGAATACTCCAAATCTCACCCGCTTCGACAGCGCGGCGCAGAACTGTGGCGTCAAATCGCCACACAGCGGGCAAAGCTTCGAGAATTCGGAGGCTGGGAAGAGGATTGGGGCGCGTACCGTGAACTACACTTTCAAACGGCGACGACCAAAGCTGTTCGCTTTCGGTTTAAGATGAAGAACGTAGGGCTGGATGAACTGGAGATTCTTAGTCCGGCCGGCCAGGGCGAGAACCTTGCTGACCGTCGGAGGGGCACAAAGCTTTCCGGCTTTCCTGAGAAGGGAACAGACGGCCGAAATCCAATTCACCGAGTCAATGACGGTGAGTATGGAACGATGGCATGGCGCGCCAGGGCCGACAAAGATTCCGAAGAACGCCCCACCCTTCAATTTGATTTCGAGCAGCCTGAGAAGATCAGCCGCCTGCGGCTGAGCAGTAATCGAGAGTACTTCTATGACACAGACTACCTTGACAGGAAACCGTATCTGCCGAAGTATGAATACGACATGGACGTTCTGGCCGAAGACGGAACATGGAAACCGTGGGTCGGCACTTGGTTTGTCAATAAGAAGCTGAACGAGAAGCACTCCGATCGGCAGCCGATAATTGCGGAGATTCAGCGTCTGATTTCGCTGCTCGCTGAAGAAGGTCCGCGACCGAGCTTTGTTGGTCGCTTTGTTCAGCCACAGGTGACTCGCGTGTTGCTTCGAGGAAGTCCGGAAACTCCACGCGACGAAGTCATGCCCGCCGGGCCGGCCATCCTTAACGGCGACCTTCAACTGACGTCAGAAGCTCCCGGAGCGAAACGCCGGGCCGAGTTCGCGAAATGGGTGACGAGTTCCGACAGCCCGTTGACCAGGCGAGTCATAGTGAATCGCATCTGGCATCACGTCTTCGGCAGCGGCATCGTCCCCACAACCAGCGACTTTGGCAAAGCCGGTGCGCCTCCAACGAATCCTAAACTGCTGGATTGGCTGGCAGCAGAGTTTGTTGATCCCACTGTGTCGAAGAAACAACCGTGGTCCATGAAAGCGATGATCCGCCTGATGGTGATGTCGGACGCGTTTCGCCAGGCGAGTACACCGAATCCGGACGGTTTGGTGGCTGATGCTGGGTCACAACTGCTGTGGCGCTTCCCGCCGCAGAGAGTGGAAGCAGAAGTGATCCGTGATTCAATTCTGCAGGCGTCAGGATCGCTCGATAGAAGTCTCGGCGGTCGCGGTTACCGCATTCACAACGTAAAAAAGACTTACGCTCAGTGGCAGGTGGTCAACAATCACGGCCCTGAAACATGGCGAAGGATGCTGTATCAGGAACGGATGCGGCGCGTGGACGACCTGATGTTCACCGCGTTTGACTTTCCCGACTGCGGGCAGGTAAGAGCCAAACGACCCGTTTCAACAACACCGCTTCAGGCGCTCAACCTGATGAACAGCCCCTTTGTGATCGAGCAATCGAAACGAATTGCAGATCGAGCAGCACAGGACTCGGCCGGGGACGAACAGGCGGCCGTTCATCGTTGCTTCCAGCTGCTTGTCGGGCGTTCACCCGACGCAGACGAACTCACCGATTGTCTGACACTGGCTCAGGAAGAAGATCTTTCTCTTGTCTGTCGGGCCATCATCAATTCCAACGAATTTGCGTTCCTGCCATAGGCTCAGCCATGACAATTCCCGAACAACTATCGATACACGGTCGTCGTCTTCTCGACCGACGTCACTTTCTCGGAACCGCGGGGCTGTCAACGACCGGACTTGCTCTTGCCAGTCTGTTGAACGCCGATGGTCTGCTGGCGGACGAGGCCCGAACGGTCAGTGACAAAGCACCCGTGCGCCCTGATATCGATCCCAACAATCCCTATGCCCGTCGCGGGTCTCATTTCGATGTGCCCGCAAAACAGGTCCTGGTGATCTACCTGCCCGGTGCCGTCAGCCAGGTAGACACTTTCGATTACAAACCGGCGTTGACAAAGCTGCACGGACAGAAACCGCCCGGCATTCCTGACGTCACCTTTGAGGGACCAACAGGAAACATCGCAAAGCCATTCTGGGACTTCAAACCGCGCGGCCAGACCGGCAAGATGGTTTCTGAACTGCTGCCACATCTGGCACAACAGGTCGACGACTTCTGCTTTCTGCATGCGATGACCACAGACACGAGTGCACATCCGCAGGGTGAGAACTTCATGAACACGGGCTTTACGATGGAAGGCTTCCCGTCCTTCGGTGCGTGGGCGACGTATGCTCTCGGCACGGAGAACGAAGAGCTGCCGGCATTCGTCGCGATCAATGACCCTCGAGGACTTGCCAGAAGCGGCAAGAACAATTTCGGCAACGGATTTCTTCCCGCCGCTTTTCAGGGAACGGATTTCAATGCGAAGAACCCACCGAACAACCTGCAGCGGCCACAGTCATTGTCTGCGCAGGCGGATCGCAGAACTGTCGATCTGCTGGCAAGGCTGAACGCAAAACATCTCAACAGATACCCCGACGATGCCAATCTCGCCGGTCGCATCGCCAGCTATGAACTGGCTGGCCGGATGCAGACATCAGTTCCGGAGGTCACAGATCTGTCCGGTGAAACAGAATCAACGCTGAAGGCGTATGGCGTCGAAGGCGGCAGCGAACTTCGCGGACAGTACGCGCAAAACTGTCTGCTGGCTCGGCGTTTGATCGAAAAAGGTGTACGAGTCGTTCATCTGTTCAACGGCAGCGATCCGTCCGGCGGCAATGGAGTCACCAACTGGGATTCGCACTCGAACATTTTGAAAACGCACGCCATGCAGGCCGAAATTATGGATCAGCCAACGGCGGCATTAATCGCTGATATGAAACAGCGCGGTCTGCTGGAGCACACACTCGTTGTCTGGGCGACCGAGTTTGGGCGGATGCCGTTCCTGCAGGCAAACGGGACAGGTCGTGACCACAATCCAAGCGCTTTCACCTGCTTCCTGACAGGTGCCGGTGTCAAATCCGGGTTCAGCTACGGCGAAAGCGATGAATTCGGATTCAAAGCCGCCGTCGACAAAACGACAGTTTATGATTTCAACGCCACCCTGCTGCACCTGATGGGGCTGGACCACGAACGACTGACGTTCTACCACAACGGTTTGGAGCGACGTTTGACCAATGTCCACGGACACGTCGTCCAGGACGTTCTCGCCTAGAGCTCTTGTAGGGGATTGCGTGCCGGGGCATTTGCTCCACGGCAAATACAGGCCAGATCGTTGGGATTCGCGATATTCACCGTGATCTCTTGCCGTGAATATCAACGGTACGCCGGTGATGATCACATGGGCCTCTGCGGACAGAAACTTCGCTCCAATACAGGGTGCGCTGTTCCGCGACGCCGTAATTCACAATGAATTACGTCAACGTCGCTTGTTTTCGCATTCGCCCTTATTGATGATCAGATCTCCTTAAAAAGGGTTTCGTGATTATCAATAAAGGCGAGAGACGGAATGAGTGCTGCAAACCCAACAGTGGCAGGCCCTGACACAACCGATGTTATTGGCCAGCTTCGTGACTTGATTGCAAACAACGATCTGGCACCCGGGGACCGATTGCCTCCGATCCGTGAGCTGGCTGTTCAGTTTGGCGTGAAGGCGGGAACTGTTCGGGATGCGCTGTTAACGGCACAGGCCAAGGGGCTGGTGAAAGTGCTGCCTCGTGTCGGAGCGATCGTGCAATCCGACGACGATACTTCGGAGCCTGAGTCCGTAACCGCAACTTTCAGTCACTCATTTGATGAAGTGGTCGGGCAGCCGGAGCAGAACTTATTTCATACTCTGGAAACCCGTGAAGCGCTGGAGTTGACGATGGTCGCGCGGGCAGCTCAGCGGCGAGAGTTGTCGGAACTGTTTCGGCTCAGACAGATTCTCACCGACATGGCCGCCATTCCATTGGAAATGGAATCGCCTGAGTACGCCAAACTGGACGTCGAGTTTCATCTGGAGATTGGACGGCTGGCGGGAAACTCAGTCATGACGTCGTTGCTCAGGATTCTTCTGGTCGAAGTCAGGCCGCACCTGGATCGAATTCGCTGGTCTGGCAATCGCCGCGCTGAAACGAATGAATCGCACGCGCGGATCTACTCGGCACTGGCAGCAGGTGATGTCGAGCTGGCACAGAGCGAAATGCGTGATCACATTCGCACAGCCTACAACAGTCTTCTTGATGAGATGCGACAGCCGCCTGCGATGAACGGTGGTCGGCCCAATGGGAGCCACTCGTGACCTGCAAGCCAGCAATCTGCATTTCGTTCGTAATAGCCGTTCTGGTCTGCGCGGTCACCTGCGCGCAGGACGTTGCTATTGACGAGAATGCGGACAGAACGGTCAGCGCGGGCAACCTCCAGTTCTTTGAAAAACAGATCGCTCCAATTCTTAAACGCCGTTGTTACCAGTGTCACAGTCATGAGTCCGGTAAGGCGAAAGGCGGACTGGTGCTGGATTCCCGACATGGCTGGGAACAGGGAGGCAGTGAAGGAGCGGCGATCGTTCCCGGCAAGCCTGGGGAGAGCCTTTTGATCCAGGCGGTTCGGTACGAGAGCTACGAAATGCCGCCGGACGAAAAACTTCCGGCCAACGAAATTGCTTTGCTGAAAAAGTGGGTGGCTATGGGAGCCCCTGATCCTCGCAAGTCGAAAGCACCGAAGATCGACCCCGCAAAGCTTTGGGCTCTGCAGCCGATCACAAGACCTGAAGTTCCAGACGTGAAGAACGCGAAGTGGGGGCGAGACGACATCGATGCTTTCATTCTGTCGAAACTTGAGGCGGTAGGAATCAGCCCAGCCAGCGATGCCGACCGCTACACACTGTTGCGACGCGTCACCTTCGACCTCACTGGTCTGCCGCCCACGCCTGAAGAAATCGAAACCTTCGTCAGTGATCCATCCGATCGCGCATTCGAAACGGCCGTTGACCGATTGCTTGCTGCTCCAGCCTTCGGAGACCACTGGGCTCGGCACTGGTTTGATCTGTCGTGTTACGCAGATCTCGCTGACATTCAGGGCAACGTGTTGATCCGTGATGCATGGCGTTATCGTGACTACGTCATCTCAGCATTGAATTCGGATAAGCCGCTGGACCGATTTGTCCACGAGCAGATTGCTGGTGATCTGTTGCCTTACGACAGCGTGGAACAGCAGCGCGAGCAAATCGTCGCGACGGGCTACCTGGCGATCGGGCCGTGGACACTTCAGAACTACATCAAGGGACAGCTGGACGCCGACGTCGTGGATCACCAGATCGATCGCATCGGACGCACGTTTCTTGGGCTGACACTGTCCTGTGCTCGATGTCATGATCACAAGTTCGACCCGGTGCCCACCGCAAACTACTACGCTCTGGCGGGGATTTTTCACAGTACTCGCACAACCAGCTACGACGGTCCCGGTGTGTGGAGTCAAATTACTCACGTAGCGCTGCCAAAGCTGCCAGGTGCTGCCGCAGAGTTCGAGCAACTTTCCGGACAGATCAATCAGCAACAGCAGCAACTGCGGGTAGAACTGGCAGAACTTCAGCAACACAGTGAGAAACTCAGGTTCACAAAAAAGGCAGTCAACGATCAGGCAAATGCACTCACGCTGAATTCAGGAATCAGCGCGAATGATGACGGCAGCAAATATCAGATCTCGTTCGCCGCAGGGCCATCCGTCTGGGCCGGGGCCAGCCAGGCAACCACTGACCAGGACGGTTTGCTGCTGCAGGTGTTGCGCAAAGACGGGACAGTACTGGCGTACCACGTACATCGACCGCATGCATGGTCCGGGAAGGCCGACGCTCAGAAGTTCAATGCCGCATCGTTTATCTATACCGGAGACGGTACCGGTGACGTGACATTGCACATCACGTCCAGCGATTACACCGGACGCTTCGGCGGAGCGCTGGATGATTTGTCGATCGTGGAATCAGCCACGTCGCGGGTTGTCTTTGCGGAAAATTTCGACACGTGCCAGCTCGGCACCATCACCGGCCAACAGGCGGGTACGGGATTGCCGGTGTACGCAAAGTGTTCGATTCCAGGATGGACAGGCGCAGGAATTAATCATGCACACGTGGTCGATACCGGTCAGGCAGGCAAACCGAAGTTTGCGCTGCAGCTTTACAGCGGTCCTGCTGTCGCCGCTAACGATCCTCGCATCACAGACATCAACCGAAAGCTGGAACGTCTGACCAAACGTCTGGAAGCCGCCCGGCCCGGCGATGCTCAGGCACTTGCCGTTAAGGATGTTGAAACACCGCGTGACAGCCCAATCTATCGCCGCGGTGATTTTCAGTCACTCGGCGATATCGTTCCGCGCGGTTTTGTGGACGCAGTTTCTGTCTCACAGAACTACGACATCTCGCCGGGGACCAGCGGTCGACTACAACTTGCGCGGTGGCTGACCGATGGCGACAACCCGCTGACTTCGCGAGTGCTTGTGAATCGAATCTGGCACCACGTATTTGGCACGGGGCTTGTCCGCACCGTAGATTACTTCGGTGTTCACGGCGAAACACCAAGTCATCCGGAATTGCTGGACTTCCTCGCGGTCCGATTGCGTGAGCAGAATCAGTGGTCGTTGAAGAAAACAGTCCGTGACATGGTGCTGTCTCGCACTTATCAGATGGCGTCAACACACAATGCCGGCGCAGCGGACATTGATCCCGACAACCGATTGGTCTGGCAAATGCCCAGGCGTCGGCTGGCTGCCGAATCAGTTCGCGATGCCATGCTGGCGGCAAGTGGTGAGCTTGATCCGCGTCGCGGGGGATCACCGCTGGGGCTTGAGCTGAAAGACAATATCAGGGGCGCTGGCGGAAATGTAAATCCTGCCAACTGGGGCGGTAAAATATCTGAAGACGTCAGGAACCGCCGGTCGGTATACCTTCCATTCAAACGCGAACGGCCTGTTGGCGAGCTTGAGATTCTGAGCGTTTTCGACTTTCCACATCCCAATGACATCACCGGAGCACGTCCCAATACCACCGTCGCGACGCAGGCGTTATTTCTGCTGAATGCACCGTTTGTAAAGAAACAGTCTGCCAGGCTGGCCGACCGTTTAAACAAAAACCAGCCCGAAGACGAGCGGGCAAGGGTGAATCAGCTTTACCTCGTAACGATCAGCCGACCTGCCACGACGGATGAAATCGCAACCGCACTGGCCTTTCTGGATCAATGTACTGAGGACCTGCAGGGAAACCGGCCGGCGGCGTGGGCACAATTATGCCATGCCATTCTCGGCTCCAACGGTTTTCTGTTTCGCGAGTAAAAGTGGCGTAAGCTTCCAGCTTGCGGTCGTAAGTGAACATATTACCCGACTATCACACCAGAACGGCAAGCTGAATTCTTATTCCACAGAGCGACGCATGACCAACATCATATTTAGACGACGGCGACTGCCGCATCAGGATGTCGAGGGTCATCCACTTTTCATTACAGCCTGCCTTGAGGGAAGTTTGTCAGCATCAGGCTTGTCAGGCATTCGTACATACCGCGAAGAAATCGAATCCCGTCCACGTCCGGAAAAAATGACGCCACTCAACTGGGAACACCACAAACGGAAACTGCTATTCGCCTTTGTTGACAACTTGCTTGATGGCCATTCGCCGGTGACTCATCTGGAGGATGAACAACAAGCCACGATCGTTCAGAACGCCTTCCTTCACTTTGCGAACGAGCGGTATCGTTTGCTGGCATTTGTTGTGATGCCCAGCCATCACCATTGGCTTTTTCTGCCGGACGAAGATTGGTCCATCGCCGCGGTCAAGAAGGCGAATGCAACTGGTGCAAAGCAGAAGACCCCTCGCGAGATTATCTCACACAGTATTCAAAGTTATACGGCAGTAATGTGTAATCGCATCCGAGGCAAGACGGGACCGTATTGGCAACATGAGACCTTCGATCACTGGGCGAGGAATGAAGCCGAGACAATGCGGATCATTGCCTACATCGAAAATAATCCGGTTAGGGCCGGCTTAGTGGCGTATGCGGAAAACTATCACAGGTCGTCAGCGCGAATACGCGTGCAACTGGGACTGAAGCCCGGCAATGCAATTCCCAAAGTGGCGTGAATTTCCTGCGGGCGAAGGCGTCTGCGATCGCAAGCTGGAAGCTTACGCCACTAATCACAGTTAAGATTATACAACCATGAAAATCCCCAACAGATCATCTGCATCCCGGCGAGACTTTTTACGTTCGACGAGTAACGGGTTTGGTTCGCTCGCACTGAGCGCTATGCTGCAGCATCAGGCCGCTGCAGAAACGAGCGGGGATAACGGTAAGTCACCCCTGGCCGTACGGCAAACGCACTTTCCGGCGCGGGCGAAACGCATCATCTTTCTGTTCATGTCCGGTGGCCCATCGCAGATGGACCTCTTTGATAATAAGCCCGAACTCGTGAAAGGTTCAGGCAAGCCGATTCCCTACAAGCTGCCGGAAACCGAGGCCACCGTGGGCCTTGAAAACACGCGGCTGCTGGGACCCGTATCCGGTTTCAAACATCAGGGCGACTGCGGCCTGTATATGAGCGACCTGCTGCCGCACACGGCAAAACATGCGGACGACATGTGCGTTCTGCGAGCGGTACAGGCCGACAGCCCGAATCATCCGGTAGCGATTCGGCAGCTTCACACCGGTAATCTGTTCGACACTGTGCCTTCGATGGGGTCGTGGTTGTCGTACGGTCTGGGCACAGAGAATCAGCAACTGCCTTCGTACATCACAATCCTGCCGGCCGAAGGTGAGCGCAACTACAGCAGCGCTTTTCTGCCCGCCATTCATCAGGGCACCGCCATCCAGCATGTGGGATCCTCTCCCGACAAGGCGCCGATCCGCCACCTGACCGACTCGTCAGTTCCTGAAGACGTTCAGCGCCGCCGCATTGACCTGATTCAGAATATGAATCGTCGGCAACTGGAGCGACTTAAGTCAGATCAACAGATGGAAGGTGTCATCGAATCCTTCGAACTTGCCTTTCGTATGCAGACCGAAACTCCGCGGTTGGTCGACTTAGCCGATGAGTCGAAGGAGACGCTGAACCTGTACGGCATTGGCGAGAAACCAACCGATGGGTTTGGTCGCCAGTGTCTGCTGGCACGCAGATTTGCTGAAGCTGGCGTGCGATTTGTGCAGGTGTCGCTGGGCGGCTGGGACCATCACGGCAAAATCTCTGAGGGTCTCAGGAAAGAGTGCTCAGTGTCTGACAAGCCGGTCGCAGGGCTGCTCAGCGACCTGAAGGCGCGCGGCCTGCTTGAAGACACGCTGGTTCTTTGGGGAGGAGAATTTGGTCGTACTCCGCACACACAACAGAACAACGGCGCAAGTGAAGCACCTGGTCGGGAGCACAATCATCATGGTTTCACGATGTGGATGGCCGGAGGCGGCGTGAAAGGTGGCATCACACACGGAGTCACCGACGACTTTGGGTACTACGGCGTGGAGGACCAGGTCCACATCAACGACCTGCACGCCACGATGCTGCATCTCATGGGGCTCGACCACGAACGGCTCAGCTTCGAGCACCACGGCCGGCCGTTCCGCCTGACCGACGTGGCCGGGAAAGTCGTGCAGGAGATCATTGCGTCATCGGGGCAGAAGCGACTCATGTAACCCCGATGCTGGGCATGGTCCGGGAGCTGGAATCGCGGAATGCGGTCTATCCGGTGAAAGACGGTAAGAAGCTGAAGCCAGTGATCCCGAAGGAGAAGACGTCGTGATTTGCATTCTGAGAATGAGCAAGGCAATTGCGGCTCTTCTGTTGGGTTTTGCGTTCCTGTCTGTCGCCGTTGCCGAAGATCTGCCCAGGCGCGGTGGGACGATTGCAGTCAAGGTGGGCGAGTGGGAACGAGAGATTTCCGCTCGGCGGACCGAATATCTCGAATGGATTGTTGAGAGATTCGGGAAGCTTGAGCCGGGCATGAAGCCGCTTGATGGGCGGGCCTGGTCGCTGAATCAGGCGCGTCTCTTTCTGAATCGTGACACGGACAAGACCAACCGCTACTTCGAGAATGTCAAACAGACGTTCGATGCCGACTTTATGGGCATTCGGCTGCTGAAGACCTGGCTGGACTATCGCGAGACCGATCGACTTTCCGACCGGGCGAAAGAGCATTTGCGAGACCTCATCCGCGACTGGCCTATGGACCGCAAAGGCGGCATCAGTCGTACGGCCCGCTGGCCACCGGGGTTCACGGAGAATCACGATCTGATGCACTTGACGATCGGGCTGTTCTCAGAGCAGTTGCGTGGCCAGCCCATCGAATCGCAGCTCAACGAGTTGAAGAAGTTCCTGTCCTGGAGATTCGAACGAGGGTTCTACGAATGGGGCTCGCATCGATACCAACTCCATTACTTCAATCCGCTGGTCGTGCTGGCGATCCATGCACCCGATCCTGACATTCGGCGCGGCGCGGCCGACCAATTGAGCGTCATCCTGTCCGAGCGGGCGTTGATGAGCGTCGGTGGATTTCTCGGCGGGCCGGGGATGCGTTCCTACGACCGAAATCGGGGATGCGATTACCTGGATAACAATCGTTACGACTCGTTTCTACCAACCGTGTGGCTGGCCTTCGGCGTGGGTGAGCCGCATTTCGACTTCAGCCAGTCCGGCGGACTTGAGCCCGCAGGCGATGGCTATGGCAATGGTCGCGATCCTCGACTGAATCAGGATGAAGGCATGTTCCTCGCAACGACTCACCTGACTCCGCATCCGATCGTTAAGGAACTGCTGGACGAGGTCGCGACGAGGCCGGAACTGGTCTACACGGGCCGGCGGGCGTCGGCGGGTCATCCCTTTCAGAATGCCCATCCCCGCAATCCACGTTCGCAGCAGGCAGTGGTATATTACAACACACCGCACGTCTCGCTGGGGTCACTGCAGTACCTTCCCGAGGCTGGCAAGATGAGCGTATCGTACAATTCTCGCCCGCGATTCTTCAGTGTTATGTTTCCGGAGAAGCCGGAACAGGTGTTGCGAACGCGGCTGAGCGACGCGGATCTCGAGGCCGGCGCCAGGAGTTACGGTTACACGGCTGATCGGGTCGTTCAGCATCGCGACTGGCTGATTGCCGCCGGCAACCTCTAGGCCAGCCATGGACTCACGTCGCGCAAGCTGGGGCCATGGGATCTCTATCGCGTGGGCCACGGTCTGTGCGCGCACATGGAACTGCCGGGCGGCTGGCATGTTTTCCAGGTGGCGGACCTCGACAGGTTCAGCGACGAGCGCTCCTTTGTTTCGGCGTTGCAGGAACCAAAAATTCGCGATGGCCATGCACTCGGCGCGGCGCTCAACGGCGATCGCATTCGGGTGAACCTGGGAACTATGGCGATTCAAATCAATAGCGTCGCCCGGCCGTCGCTCCTGAGGATGCTGCACGATTCGCCGCTGATGTCCTCTGAGTTCGGAAGCGGGCGAATCACCATCCGCACAAGCCATCGTGAAGTGACGTTCGACAACTTGGCTCTGCAATACGAGGCGGTCGCGTTACCAGCACTCGCCGCCGAGCACACCCGCTGGGGGAATTCACATTCCGACGGAGACACCACCGGGCTTGCCCATGCCCGCGCCATGGGCGGACTGTCGCCGCGCGACCGCGACTGCCTGCTCAAATCCGTTTCCATCCTGATCCCGAACAACAAAGACGCCTCGGCGCGCCTGGCTATTTATGCCGGAGGCAGTCTGGATAAAGGTCCCCATTCGGGTTCTCCCGCGAAACTGCTATTCGACTTCGGCGCCACAGCGCAAGGTAAAACCGGATGGGTGACGCTCAAACATCCGACTGGCGTACGCATTTCCGCCAACACACCAATCTGGATCGCGTGGAAAGGAGCGGGCGACGCCAACGTGATGTACTTCGAAGACGAGCCCTCCCGCGACGACTTCCAGCGCGAGCGCGGCCGCTGGGACAGCAAAGCGATCAGCCATCGCCCGGACGAACCGTGGCCACATACGTGGCCCGCGACCGACACGGGCGGTTTTGATGCCGCTCGTTACAGCTGCTTCATCACGCTCACGACATCACAGTAAGGATTCACTCCCAACAGGCGTCCCGGCGAAACCCTCCCGTCACACAGGAAAAAAAACAATTCTGAATATCCGCGTTAAATCCTGCGGCCAGCGGTAGCGGTCATATGGTCGCAGCCACCCAAACTTCACTTACCGTGCCATGATTAGAACCTCACTTGAGACCTCACAATGAATACACAACTGAATCGCCGTCATGTTCTTCGCGGCACGGGAGCACTGATCGCCCTTCCTGCGTTGGAATCCATTGGTTTTCGTCGCTTCGCTCCGGCCGCAGAGAACGCGCCCGCCGCGCCACCAAAACGCTGTGTCTTCCTGGGCATTGGCTATGGTGTTACCTCTGAAAGCTGGTTTCCCGATCTCAATGACAAAGGAGCGGGCTACAAGCTACCCGAGGGGCTGAAGCCTTTGGCTCGTCACAAAAAGGACTTTACCATTGTCCAGGGCTGCAAACATCAATTCAGCCGTCAAGCGCATTGGGGAAGCACGTATTGGCTGACGGGTGCGAATCAATACGGAACTCCGGGACAGTCCTTTTCCAATACCATCTCCGCCGATCAGGTTGCCGCGGCCCAGTTTGGCGAGCATACCCGCTATACCTCAATCCAACTGGGTACTGACGCAAACGACAGGAATGGCCATGGCCCTGGAAATTCCCTGGCATGGGACCAGCGAGGGAAACCTCTTTCGGCGTGGAACTCCCCGTTGGAAACCTACCTCAAGCTCTTTGCGGCAGATGACATACCCGTTGCTCAGCGCCGGGCGATGCTGGCGGAGGAACGCAGTGTCCTGGATTCCGTGATGATCGAGGCAAAGGACATGCAGAGAGGGTTAACAAAGAGTGATACCGACAAGCTGGACGAGTATTTTCAAAGCATCCGCGACATCGAAACCCGGCTGAGCAAAGCGGAAAAATGGATGGATGTGCCCAAGTCCAGG
>JAQWLN010000192.1 GCA_029247265.1 Fuerstiella sp. | reverse complement strand
ACGAAATCTCTGACACGCTCGAGATCCCGCGCGGTACGGTCATGAGTCGGCTCTACGCGGCGCGGCAGGCGTTCCGCGAAAAGTTCCAGGATCAACCTTAAGGCACGAACAGGGCGACTAACAATGAAGAACGAAGACCTGAAAAAATACCGTCCACTATTGATGGGACTCATGGATGGCGAACTCTCGTCCGAAGAAGCCGTCGATGTCAACGAGGCGCTGAACCGCTCTGCCGACCTGCGTGCGGAGTATGAAAAGATCCGTGAGGGGACCGGAAAACTGGATGCACTTTCACTGCTCGAACCGTCTGACGAAATTGCCCGCAGGCTCTGGAAGAGCCCCTCTCACCGTTTCCTGCGAAACAACGGAGTCTGGATGATTGTTGGCGGATACATTGTTTTAATTCTTTACGCCGTGTACGAGTCGCTTATGGAGGACGGACCTGTGATTCCAAGTCTGGCTGGCGTTGCCATCATTCTGGGCGTCGTAGCGCTCCTATTCAGTTTCATTCGCGAACGAATGGAAACACACAAGGTGGATCCTTACAAGGACATCGAACGATGATAATTGTGACAACAGATACGATTCCGGGACAGAACATCACAACGACGGTGGGGCTGGTTCGAGGCAACACAATACGCGCCCGACATCTCGGCAAATATATTTTTGCCGTCTTCAAAAACATCGTCGGCGGTGAGATCTCCGAATACACGAAGCTGATGTTCCTGCTTGCGTGGTTCACGAACGGTGATGTTGACGCAAACGAAAAACCGGCGTTCACTGACTACTGCCAGCGACTGGAACAGGAAATCCAGGGTAGAAAGCACGGCTTTCTGGCCGGAAATGTCACTTATTATGTGGGCGGTTTTCACGCCAGCTGGAAATTGCTCGAAGATGAAACGATCGGTCTGACTCACCCGTTTCATCATGATCTGCGAAGTCGAGGAGTCGGCCTGCTGACAAGCGAACTCGCCGGAACGGAACATACCGGCACTGGCAACGACTACCACGGGTGGGAGTTCTACAAGGATACTCGAGTTCTGTATGGCAGCGTCATTGTCGATGGCGATACCCACGAACACCCCAGTCCGAAAAGCATGATCTGGCGGCCGGACAGGTTGATATGCGAATACGAAGTCGGCGGCGTTACGCTGAAAGAAGAAAAATTCATCGCCGCCAATGACGCGGCGGCTTCCATCATCACCGCGTCGCAGCCCGTAACTCTCAGATTTTCCGGGCACAGCTTCTTTCATCGAAACAGCGTTTCGTCGTCTGCTTCCATCAAGTTTGACCAACGGAATAATGCGATCGTTGTATCAGAAGGTGGGACAGTGAGATCTCGGCCTGACCCTGACGGTGACGAACGAATCGGGCCCTGTGCTTATACGGGCATGACGACGGTCTTGAGTGCTTCGCGTGATTTCGTCGAGTCGATTATCACCGAGCAGGATCAGAAAGGCGTTCAGCATTATTCGTTTTCTGTGCCGTGCGACAGCGCTGGAACGACCGTGTCCTGGGCGATGCACGATGCCCCGAACGTCGCCATCGAGTCCGCGCGGAACGTCATCCGAAGTCACAAACCGCATCTTGCCGCAAAGACGGCGGAAATGAATCGGCAGCTCAATGATGAGATTCCGTGGTTTCGCTGCCCGGATGAAAAGTTCGTCAATATCTACTACTACCTGTGGTCCCTGTATCTGATGTATTACATCGATGTCGACAAAGGCTGGGAGCGGGAAAATCATACTCAGACAGCCGTCAATAATTTCCTCGGCATGCACCGATACGACGCGGCCTTTCAAATCAAAGTCGGTGCATGGACGACCGACAAACCCAAATACGCCTTCGGCAACGTTCTGACGTGGAAACACCTTACGAAAAACAATCGCTACCGTGAGCTGCCCAACGGCCAGCGAATGATTGCCGACAACAAGGGAATCTCGTGGCACAGCGGCGCGTACGGCGGAGAAACTTCTGAGCACGTGCTTGGTGCCTGGCAGATCTACGAACACACTGGGGACGTTGGTTTTCTGAAAGAGTGTTACGAAAATCATTTCGTAAAACTGTTCCGAAAACAGTTGACGGTCTTTTCCATGAACCAGTTCGAGGTCGCCGAAACGCTAGAGAAAATGGCTCGTCTGACCGGCAACGAAGCTGACGTAAAGCACTGGCAGAAATTGATCCGACGAGACCCGGAACATATCCGTGAAATGTTTGAACAACGCTGGGAAGTCAACGGAATCGCCAAATATTTCGCTGCCCCAAACAATGGCATGATCATGACGAATGGTTTCTGGGCCATGCGGTCTCCGTACTTCCCGAACGAATATGCCGAAGCCATGGTCGATGCCTGGGCGGTCGATCGAGAAAAGGGATTCTACGGACATTTTTTCCCGCTGGCGATGGCCCGTCAGTCGATGAAAACTTTCAAGACTAACGTCGATCATTCCTTCGGCTACACCCCCGACACCGCCTATTTCACACTGGATGGCATGTTTCGTCAGAGACTTGTTGACGATGCGACGGAGCTGACTCTGAACCATCTCGCCAACTACAACTACAACGAACAGTGGCAGATACCGGTCGCACCCGAAGCTTACCGACGAGACCTCACGCTTTTCGGCGATCAATACTCTAATTTCAACGCTGGAAAGATCCTGCTTTATCTGGAAGGACTGGCCGGATTGAAGTACTCCGTACCCGATCAACAATTCACGGTCCGTTCAGCACTGCCCAAATCATGGGAATGGATGGAGGTCCGACTGCCCATCGCAGGTCAATGGACACGAATTCGATACAGCGAAGATGATGTTCAGGTTTCCGGTTGTCCGCTGCCGGTGTCACTCAACTAAAACCAGGTGCTCTGGCTCAAGGCCGCGGCGAACGTACGTCCACAAGCGAAAGTAGATTTCTTTCCTGAAGACTGCTCCATGTTGAATCAAAAACCACGAACCGCGAAGCGTCCCATCATCGTTGGCATCGGAGAAATCCTGTGGGATGTGTTTCCTGACGGTCCACGATTTGGCGGTGCCCCGTCCAATTTTTCATGCAGCGCTGCGGAGCTGGCAAAGGGTGCTGCGGGGGTCTTTATGGTCAGTGGGGTCGGCGGCGATGATCTGGGCCGCAAAGCTGTTGACTCGCTGCAGGAACATGGTGTTGATACGACCTGCGTGCAGATCGCAGAACAGCCAACCGGTCAGGTATTGGTGGAACTCGATCCCGCCGGAGTCGCCACCTACCGATTCGCAGAAGATACGGCATGGGACAACCTAACGTGGCACGACGCTCTGCAGCAACGGGCGAGCGACTGCAATGCTGTCTGTTTTGGAACACTTGGCCAGCGCTGTACCCGTTCCCGAAACACCATACAGAAGTTCGTAAGAGCAACATCCCACGACACGCTTCGTATTCTGGACGTCAATTTGCGCGCTCCCTATTTTGACGATGAAATCGTCCTTGAATCGCTGGCGCTAGCCAACGTGCTGAAGCTGAACGATGAAGAACTTCCACGATTGGCGAGTCTGTGCAACGCTGCCGGGAACGACGTCGAAATCCTTCGCCAAATCGCGGCACAGTATCAGCTTCAATGCATCGCACTGACTCGCGGTCCGGACGGTGCGGTCATCGTCTGCGGCGATGATGTGAGCGACATGCCTGGAATGTCTGTTGAAATTGCTGATACTGTAGGCGCGGGAGATACGTTCACCGCTGCGATGACACTGGACCTGCTGGCTGGACGGAATGTTGAACAGGTCAACCAAAGTGCGATCGCCGCGGCATCCTGGGTTTGCTCACAAGACGGAGCCACGCCCACGTTTCCCGCGAAGAATGCTCGCAACTGAGTCAACAGATCAATTCGTTTCATCGCCGGAACACGCCATGAGAACACCTGGATTTTTGCTGCCGAGCTGCTCAGTCTGGTTGAGCCTGCTCACGCTTGTCAGCGCCGCTGCGGAAGATCTTGTGATCGAGGACTTCGAATCCGGAACGTATGAGCAGTGGGAGATCACGGGAGATACTTTCGGCGATCAGCCTGCCTCTGGCACCTTGTCAAATCAGATGGCCGTATCTGGTTTTCGCGGGAAGCGCCTGGTGAATACGTTTCGAAATGGTGACGCTTCTGTCGGTACAGCCATCAGCGACGTTTTTACTGTACAGCGGTCGCACATCGCGTTCCTGATCGGAGGCGGTCCGCACAGGCAAACCGTTGGCATGGAATTGCTTATTGATGGAAAGTCGGTCCGCTCAGCCACCGGCCCTGAGTCGGAAGAGCTGGAATGGACGTCGTGGAACGTCACAGAGTTCTCAGGCAGGCAGGCCCGGCTTCGGATATTCGACAAAGCCACAGGCGGCTGGGGACACATCAACGTTGATCACATTATGCAGACCAACACGCCACCGCAACGCTTTGATCTGGAACACAAGCTTGCGGAATATCGAACGTCCACCGCATACATGGATGAACCATTTCGGCCGCAGACGCACTTCAGTCCGGAAATCAACTGGATGAACGATCCGAACGGTCTGGTCTTCCATGATGGCGAGTATCACCTGTTCTACCAGTACAACCCGGCAGGCAATTCATGGGGACACATGAGCTGGGGACATGCGGTCAGCCCGGACCTGACACACTGGAAACATCTGCCGCTGGCGATTGCTGAAGAAAAGGGAATCATGGCGTTCAGCGGTTGTTGTGTCGTCGACCACAACAATACGTCGGGGTTTGGAAAATCAGATAAACCACCAATGGTTGCGATCTACACCGGGCACGGGCACGGCAGGCAGGTTCAGAATCTGGCCTTCAGTAACGACAACGGCAGGACGTGGACAAAGGACAGGAACAACCAACGTCGCGGACCAGAACCCCATTGTCGTCCAACGATTGCTGGCGCTTGCTGAAGAAATGCGAGGGGACCTGGGCGACTATGATCGGGTTGGCAGGAACATGCGGTTCTTCGATGCCGGTGACGAGCGGCCCACGCGACCGCCGGTACCGGCTCCCCGCGTTCGCCGCCCCAAGAAGCCAGCCGCAAAGCAGCGGATCACTCGTTGACCCAGGCCAAAGCCCCCTGCCCTGCAATTCGGCCACTGGCGAAACAGGCCGTCAGCAGGTAACCGCCGGTGGGAGCTTCCCAGTCCAGCATCTCGCCCGCACAGAACAGGCCGGGGCGCGACTTAATCATCAGGCATTCGTTAAGTGATTCAAAGCGAACACCGCCGGCCGTGCTGATGGATTCTGCGATCGGACGAGCTGCCGTGACTGGTATCGGCAGATTCTTGATGGCATGTGCCAACTGAGCGGGATCGGTCAACGATTCTGCCGCGAACTCGCGCAACAGTCCGGTCTGCACTCCTTTGATATTTGCCTTGCTGCGTAAGTGGCTGGAGGTCGTCTTCGACCCACGCGGAATCGATAATCGTTCGATCAGTTTTTCCAACGTACGGTCGGGAGCCAGATCGAGTGTTATGGCGGCCGAGCCGTGTGCTGCGATTTCGTCACGTATCATCGCCGAGGCTGCGTAGATCACACTGCCTTCGAGTCCAGATTGGGCGATGACGCAGGAACCCTGTCGTTCGAAGACTTCACCGGCCGAGTTCGTAAACTTCAGCACGACTGATTTGAGCGGTTCGCCAGCGTTCCGTTCCCGAAAGTGATCGCTCCAGTTCACATCAAAGCCACAGTTCGAAGGTTGCAGGGGAGCGATATTGAATCCCTGTTGTTCAAGCATCGGAGCCCATGTTCCGTCGGAACCCAGTTTAGGCCAACTGGCTCCGCCCAGCGTCAGAACGACGGCGTCCGGTTGAATATTCTTAGGGCCCGTCGGAGCTTCCAGCAGCAATGAGCCATCCGGATTCCAGCCCTGCCAGCGATGACACGTCTGAAAACTAACACCGCTGTCACGAAGTCGCTGTATCCACCGCTGCAGCAGCGGAAATGCCTTCATGTCTTTCGGGAAGACTCGCCCCGATACACCGACGATCGTTTCTATGCCCAGCTCATGACACCACGTTCGCACGTCGTCCGGTCCGAAGGCTTCCAGCAAAGGTTGAATCTGCTCCGGCCGAGACCCATATCGCGCTGCCAGAGACGCCAACGGTTCTGCGTGAGTCAGGTTCAAACCGCCTTTGCCGGCGACCAGAAACTTGCGACCGATTGATGGCTTTGCCTCGTACAGGTCAACGTGAACGCCATGCTGAGACAGCACTTCAGCCGCCATCAGGCCAGCCGGTCCACCACCGATCACTGCGACTGTTTTCATTGCGAATTGATTTCAATGCCGGGCTGGATTCGGCAACAACCGGTTTACGAGTCAGGGAACGAACGGTCTGTGATCGACAATAATGCCTGTTCGCTGCGATGCCACTCATGGAAGCCGTTCACCACCCGGTTCCCAGGGAATGATGATCGATGATCGATCGTTCATCAGGTGGCGACAGCGTATCGGGCCCTGCAGGCCCGATTTCGTTCCGCACACAATTGCGAGAGATCGATTCTGAGAGAATTGCTATTGCAGCGATTTAAGCTTGTCGATAATTCCCGACAACCAAATTTGCTTAACCAAATTTGGGAGTCGGAAATTCGGGATTCGGGGAAGATCTGATGAACAGACCGGTCGTGAAAGAGCTGACAGAACGCGAGCTCGAACTGATGCACGTGTTTTGGCGAAGCGATCACATGACGGCCGCTGACGCCCGGGAAAAGCTGGCGACAGGTGGAGTTGACCGCGCCTACGTGACCGTCGCGAATCTTGTGCGGATCCTTGTTGAAAAAGGATTTCTGCGAGCCACGAACGACGCGCGACCGTTTTCCTACGAGGCGATTCGTTCCTTCGATGACGTATCCGGATCATTCATTGTCGACGTCATGAAGCGCGTTTTCGGGGGATCTCGGGAAAAGATGTTGGCCCAGCTGCTCAGCGGAAAACGCCGCCTGACAGCCGCTGAACGGCGGTTGCTGGAACAGGTTCTGGAGGAGCAACATTGAACGGATTTTTCGAATCTGCCTACTGGTGTACTTTGCAGGTGACGCTGGTCACCATTTTCGGTCTGGCCTGGTCTTCACTGGCGGCCTGGCGCAGTTCTGCCAGAGCATGTTCTATCGTCTGCGTCACAGTCGTGGCCGCCACTTTGTTGACTATGGTGAGTCCACTGCCGATTCACGGCTGGATCACGGCGCCTGTCGATTTTCTGGATTCCTCTGCTGGCGAAATGATCTCCGCTGATTTACACCAAACGCTGAATAGAGAGTTTCCTCAATCCGCTGGTCAGCCTGTGTCGAATACTGAACCGGCTGGAATCAGTTTAAGCCAGGTACTGTCCGCAGCTCGTTTTCTGGCATCCAATGCCGAACGACCACCTCGTGAAAACCCGACGTCGTTCGTGATTGTCGGCTGCTGTTGTGCCGTGCTGGCAACCATTGGTTTGGTACGGCTACTGTTCAGCTTGATCTTCGTCGCGCGGACGAAGCGGCTGGGGATCCTGGTTCGTGATTCACAGCTGATCACGTTGGTGCAGCAGCTGGCCTCACAGCTGGACTGCCAAACTGTTCCGTCAGTTCGTGAGAGCCACGTCCTGACGAGCGCTGCGGTTGCTGGGTTCTGGCGACCGGTGCTGGTGTTACCCGGCAACTGGCGAGCCTGGACTGCAGGCGAACAGAAAGCGGTGGTCGCTCACGAACTGGCGGCAGACGGCATGGCAGCGGATGCCGTCGGTCGTCGCAGCTATCTGCGGTCTCTTTCGGCACTTGCAATTCGACGGGATCACGAAATCAGCAGGCAGGGATGGCCTCACGTGATGCCTGTCTTCACGGGTCAACTCATCAGGAGAATCAAGATGTTACGTTCCATGGATGGAAGTGAGACGTCATCAGCCCGGGGCCGCAAACGCTGGCTGGCAATGCCAATTGTGGCGATCGCGATGGTAGGAGCGTCGACCATTGCCGTTCGAGGCATTGCTCAGCCTCCGAATGACATTGTTTCAAAAGAGCACACGAAGTTACTGCAAGAGAAGCCCGTTCCAAACGTTACGACGGTGTCTCGTACCAGAATCGAGTCGTCGTCAGTCATAGCAGACCATCGTCTGTTTGGACGAGAGCCGGTGTTGCTTTCTGAGATCAGTCCGAATGATTCCGGCATGGTCATGCTTCGCGTCCGTGAGCTGATGGAACGCCCCGCCGTTCGGGCGTTCGAACCACTGATTATCGGCGGATTCACCGCATGGTTTCAGTCAGTATTCCCGCATGCCGACGCTCCGGTTATTGATTTAACCGCAATCGAATGGATTGCCGGCAAGGCGTTTGTTTCCGTGGACTATGACGCGGACGCACCAGAAGGCAGTCAACACAATCTGCAGTTCGGCACCAGCGGGAGCGGTATGACTGTAAAACTCAGCCGTGAGGTAGATATGGTGGCATGGTTGAAACAGAACGTACCCGACACAGTAAGTCACGAGATCGACGGACATGACGTTTTTAAATTGCCTGTGCCTCCAGCCTTTGCCCCGTTTTCGATCTGGCTCACAGAACGGGACAGCGGGATCATCTCAGTTGCGCTGGAAGGCCCCAAGCACGAGGTGACAGGCGATACGACCGTCGACTCCATCTTCGGCAACAGAAATGAATGGATCAAGGCGCCCGTGCCTGGCTGGGGGCGGTCATGGGGCAACGTAGCCGGTGGGCTGATCGGAATCGCGTTAACTGACCGCCAGATTACGAACATCGTGGATGTCCGTGATCATGGTACCGAGCTGGCCAACGCGATGGCTCATTTCTCTTCTGCGTTGACTCAACGATGTTCGACGTATGCCTGTGCCATCGACACAGACAACTCCGGATCCGGATTCGTATTGCAGACGCATCTGACACATGTGGCAGAGTCCGGTGCACGTCAGTCCGCTGACGAAGCTCGTGAAATCATAAAGCTGGCGCGAAATGACGGCGGCTGGGAATCGTCCGACCCGGCAGAGCAGCATCAGGCAGAATTCGTATCTACGGCATTACTGAACACGAGCCTCGGTGTTGAAACGCTTGCCGATGGCTCGGCGGACCTGGTCGCAACGATGCCGCTGTCAATTTCCGATTTGATTCTCCTGGTCGTAACGTCGTTCCAGGACGACTAGCGTGGGAGTTGGGCGCCAGCACACGTTGGGCACGTGGATAGACGAATCTGATCTTCTGTTCTGTTTCATCGTTTAACCGTGTGGGCATCGCCCCGCGTTCCCGTCTGGCGTCACGATGGAACGTTCGTCAACAGAGCACTGCCCGCTGGGCAACGCGGTTAAACGACAACACATCTGGTTTGCGGTTGTCGACGGGTGGCCACGCCTACGGTTGTCCGACGACTCCAAGTTCTGAGATGGACGCCCAGGGACCTCCGTTCACTTCGGAAAGGGCGCGGATGCGAACGAAGCGTCCTCTGACCGGTTCACACAATACTTCCTGGGCGCCTTTGGTTTTCCCGAATGTTGCAGTCACGACCGCGTCGCCAAAATCATCGGACGACGTCGATACAAAGAATTCACACTTGCCGATCGCTCCATTCCAGCCGCCGTCCTGTCGAGCGAGATAACGGAAACCGCGAACTTCGTATCGCTTACCCAGATCAATCACCAGTTCATGCGGATGCGCAAGTGGCTTGGGAGTGAAGCTGGTGTGCCAATGAGTCTTCGGATTGCCGTCAATGACGTCGACAGCCTTGTGAGACGCTGTCTGACTGCTGAATAGCAACAGGCGGAAATCATCGTTGGGAAGCAGGCCTTCCTTTGGCAACACATTGGCCTGCGATGACCGTTTACGTTTACCGCCAAATTTGGCCCGTCGGTCACGCTCGTGGATATCGCGATCAAAGAACGTACCTTCTACGGCTGGCGTGTGAGCCTGTTTCGCAAAACCAATCATCGTGGCCAGCACTTCTTTCTTTTTCGCGGACAGATCAATGGTCTCGCTGACGTCCGATTCCAGGTCATATAGTTCCCACGCCTTGCCCCGCGGTTGAATCGCTTTCCAGTGGCCCATGCGTACGGCCGTCTGTCCGCCGATTTCCCAGTACAAATACTGGTGCTGTTCCTGCTTGCGGCCAGCCGTGGATTCGCCCAGCAATTCGGGAACGATCGAGATACCGTCGCTGTCTGCAGGCGTTTTGGCGCCGCACAATTCGGCCACCGTGGGCATGAAATCAGGAAAATACCACAGCAGATCGCTGACCTGTCCCGGTGCGATCTTGCCGGGCCAACGAGCCATCATCGGGATGCGCAGACCACCTTCGTAAAGCTGTCCCTTTCGACCGCGAAATTCGACGCCGGTCGTCGGATGTTTGTTGGCTCCATGAAAACCGCGTGGCTGTTCTTTGCTGCTGAAGTAATCGTTGCCGCCGTTGTCGCCACAGAAAAAAACAACCGTGTTCTTCTCAAGGTCCAGTTCGCGCAATAGGTCCAGGACTTCTCCGACCTCGCGATCGACCATTGTGACCATGGCCGCGTAACGCTTTGCCTGTTCCGGCCAGTCTTTGTCCTTGTAGATCTGCCACGCAGGATCAGCATCGGGAATATCAAAGATTCCATGAGGCGGCGTGATCGGCATATAGCAGAAAAATGGCTGGTCCCTGTTGTCTCGAATAAATTTCTTCGCCGCATTGTGAATTTCATACTGCGAATACGTCTCGCCGTCGCTGGCGCCGTGATTATTCTTCAGTGGTACCTCTTCGCTGTTGCGGACCAGGTACGGCGGATAGTACGTGTGTGCGTGAACCTGATCGTAGTAACCGAAGAATGTGTCGAAGCCATGTTTTTCCGGCACGCCCGTTGATCCGCGTCCGCCGCATCCCCACTTTCCAAATCCCCCGGTCGCGTAACCAACGTCCTTCAGCATGGACGCAACGGTCGCTTCATCCGCTCGCAGTGGTGTGCCTCCACCGTTGACGCGAACAGAAGTGTGGCCACTGTGCTTACCCGTCATCAAACAGCACCGGGTCGGGGCGCAAACAGCGGAACCGGCGAGCGCCTGCGTGAATCGAATGCCCTCCGCCGCCATCGCATCAATGCGTGGGGTCTTGATATTCGGATTCCCCATGCACGAAAGTTCGTAGTAACCCAGCTCATCCGCCATGATGTACACGACGTTAGTTTTATCGGCGGCCGCTGCAGGCAGATCGAACGCCGAAGCAACTGTGATGACCAGAATTGCAGATACAGAACGGAACATAGCGAATGCCCTGAGCGGAAAAGAACTTATTCGTAACAGACGGCCGCCGTACGCTGGCGTTCGAACCACCAGCCCGATGTTACCCGCCGCTCCACACAGTCTCAACGCCCAGCTTCGGCTTCATTCAGATGTAGTACTCAATGACGTCTTCTTCCGGAACAGCCGCTGGCTCACGCTGCAGCAGGATTTCGGCAACCCGCATCGCCTGGCCTCGAAGTTCAGGAACAGCCGTCGTTTCCCACAACGTACCTTTGAGCAACGGGCCGATCGCGTGCAGCTCCGACGAAGAATTGCCCTCTTTATCAATCACGGCAAAATCGTCATCAATCTGAATTCCCAGATCGATCTCATCGCTGCGGACCATTCCCTTTGCCAATAGATTATCGAACAGTGGCAGACCGGTTTGTGAGAAATGTGACTGTGGCTCCGTGCAGTTGATCACCAGATCACCGGACTGAACCAACTCGTTTCCACTCCCGTCGTGCATCATCACGTCAATGCGCTGCTCGCCCGGAACCAGTCTCTTGATCGTTCCGGCAACGACCTTTAATCTGCCAGCATCAAGAGCGTCTGTGACCTTGTTGTGAATCGACACGGCGATTCGGTGCCGAGTCACGTTCCATACGGCGGCGTCATTCGTCAGAAATTCTTTCTTGTCTTCTGTCGACAGATTTCGCCACAACCGCTGTGTGTGTGGCCGAAGTTTGTCGATGGCGATCGCGGAATTCTGACTCATCTGCTTCAGGCGATCGCAATGCTGCTGCACGATTGCGCGCAGGCCTGACAGCCCCAGCGAATCGGCATCGACCGGAAGGTAGTCTTCGTCCGCGATCCCTCGGAAGTGTGACTTTGGCAGCATCCCGTGTCTCGACACCGCGACAATCTCTCCGTCCCACCCGATTTCTGCCAGCGTCAGGACAATGTCCACCATCGTCAAACCGGCACCCAGCAGTACAACTCTGCCGCCCGGAGGCGGCAGTCGGCTGAGCCAGTCATCCCACGGGTCGGATCGATAGCGCGGGTCGTGTCGCAACAGCGACGTGCACGGAAACGATCCTGGTGGCTGATTCCCCGTGGCCAGCACGACCTGTTCGGCATCGACAGCAGTGCCATTCTTCAGCAACACGGTCAGACCGTCGGCGGCGGCAGCTATGTCAACGGCTTCGTCGTCGATCGATTCCACTCTGACCTGGCAACGCGCGTCAATCGGATGCAGGCATGTTTCCAGCAAGCCGCGGACATAGTCGCCGTAAACACGGCGCGGCGCAAACATCTCTCGCAGTTCAGCAACTGGCATGCTTCTAAAGTCATTCCGCGATCTTAGCCAGTCAGCGAAGTGCGACGGCATATCGGGCAGCGCGGACATGTTTCTCGCAGCAACATTCAGCAGATGCTCGACGCGGGCTGTCCCGTAGGCCGTGCCTCGCCCCAGCGGCCGTTTACTGTTGATGACGACCACTCGCACGGGATGGTCACTCAGGCGGGCCAGATTTACTGCCGCCATTGTGCCTGAGATCCCTCCACCAACGATTGCTATCGTAGTCATGAGTCATCCTTTGTGATGGCCTGCTGCCGCACTTGGCGCCGCAGACCAGGTCGTCGCTGGTATTCATCTGGTCGCAGCTCCTGCGACCTGGAAACTCAACCGATATTCAGCACTCAACAACATCTTCTTGCCGCAGGGTACCGCAAACAGGCTGAGGTCTGCCCTGATCCGAAACCGGCAATTTAAAAAGAAAATGCAGCCGCGTTGGGATCAACTCTGTTTTCTGCCACAATGAATGACCCGAATATATTTTGAAACCACATCTCGAACACCGGACACACTCGTCTAACAGGCAGCACAATGAAACATCTCCAGGTTGTACTAACCGTCCTGATTTTGTTTACGGTCAGCACTTCGATGACAAACGCGGCATCGCCGGCACAACCCAACATCGTCGTCTTTCTGGTCGACGACATGGGCGTAATGGATACGTCCGTGCCATTTCTGACGGACGACGCTGAACAACCGAAGAAATACCCGCTGAACGATTATTACCGCACGCCGAACATGCAGCGGCTGGCCGAGCTGGGAATTCGCTTCAACAATTTCTATGCGATGAGCGTCTGTTCGCCGACGCGGATTTCCATCATGACCGGCCAGAATGCCGCTCGGCATCAGGCCACCAACTGGATCAACCCGCGCAGCAATAATCGGGGGCCACAGGGACCGCCGGACTGGAATTGGAAAGGGCTGAAGAACGACAGTCTGACGCTGCCAGGACTTCTACAGGATGCCGGCTATCGCACGATTCATGTGGGCAAGGCACATTTCGGGCCGGATGACTCGCCAGGCTCCGAACCTCTGAACCTGGGATTCAGCGTTAACGTGGGCGGTGCTTCATTCGGAGCACCCGGCAGTTACTACGGTAAGGAAAATTTCGGGCTTGGCACAAAAAGAGAGCACCATGCCGTTCCACACCTAAAGAAGTATCATGGCACGGAGATGTTTCTGACCGAAGCGCTGACCATCGAGGCAAAGCAGCGGCTGAGTGAAACGGTCAAGGCCGACGAACCATTTTATCTGTACATGTCTCATTACGCCGTGCACGCTCCGTTTCATTCTGACCCGCGTTTCGCGGCAAACTACGCGGACTCCGGCAAGTCGAAAAACGCCCAGGCATTCGCCACTCTGATTGAAGGGATGGACAAGTCGCTGGGAGATATCCTAGACCATCTGGAAGTGCTGGGTGTTGCGGAAAACACGCTCGTTTTCTTTCTGGGTGACAACGGATCTGACGCGCCGCTCGGTCATCAGCATGAAGTTGCCTGCGCGGCTCCGCTGCGCGGCAAAAAAGGAGCTCACTACGAAGGTGGCATGCGGGTCCCGTTTATTACAGCATGGGCAAAACCGAAGGGCACGAATGTTCATCAGCAGAAGCTGTCCATACCGGCCGGAACAATCAATTCTCAGCTGGGGGCCGTCCAGGACCTGTTTCCAACCATCACCGGTATTGCTGATGCGGAGACGCCGAAAAGTCACAGGGTTGACGGCTCCACCCTGACGACATTGCTGACGGGAAATCAAGATTCGTCTCGCGAAGAGAAATTCCTGATGCACTATCCGCACGCTCCGCATCGCAGTGACTACTTCACTACTTATCGAAACGGTGACTGGAAAATCATTTACCATTACTTCCCGACAAAAGTCTCCGACGACTCACACTACCAACTCTATAATCTTGCTGACGATCCGTTTGAATCCACCAACCTCGCTTCATCAAAGCCTGACCGACTGCGCAGCATGATGCAGGAATTGACTGCCAGCCTGGAACAGCACAATGCTCTGTATCCTGTCACCACGAAGAATGGCTCCACACCCGCGAAGCCTGTGCTGCCGTAACCCCCTGACAACATGCTCATGAATTATTCGTTGGCTAACCAGGCGATTCCGTTGTCTGGTGCTCGCTCCGTTCAGACCTTGGCACTAGCGGTACGATCGGGTAAGAAATGACCTGCTCGGTTTCGGCTCGTACCCTGCCCTGAAAACACACCAATCCGTGATTCACTGGCTTCGCAACGTTCCTTTCAGCATACTTGGCGCCTGCATGCTGATCTCCGTGATCGGCCTGTTTGGCCTGCAGCGAGCGGACGAACTGTACGGAGCGTCCCGGCTGTTCGAACGACAGCTGATCTGGATCGGCTTGGCGTGGCCGGCGATGCTGGCCGTCACGGTGTTCTCGTATCGGCCTCTGCGACATCTCAGTCCGTGGCTGTACATTGGCAGTCTGGTGCTGTTGATTGTGGTCCTGTTCATGCCGCCGATTAACGGTTCGCGACGCTGGATCCCATTGGGGCTGTTTGACTTTCAGCCCAGTGAACCGGCTCGACTGGCGTTTATTCTGGCGCTCGCGCATTACCTGATGTACCGCGATTCACAAAAAACAATCCGTGGACTGCTTCCGCCGTTCATCATGACAATGCTGCCGCTGCTGTTGATTCTGCGAGAACCGGACCTAGGAACAGCCATGTTGTTTCTGCCGATTCTATACGCCATGCTGTTCGTAGCCGGAGCCCGTCCAGCACACCTGGTGGTGGCCGCTTTGATCGGCATGGCGATGCTGCCGGTAATGTGGCAGCAGATGAGCCGCGAGCAGAAATCCCGAGTGGTGATGGTTTTCAATCAGAAGGATGGCGGCCTTGCACCGACGGGCGACGGGTATCATCTGCACCAGTCAAAACAGGTATTTGCGCTGGGAGGGCTGTGGGGCAGTATCAGCCATGATGAACCGACTATTGATGATCCGTCGGCGTACATGCTGCCCGCCGCCAGAACTGATTTCATCCTGTCGATCATTGCCGAACGCTACGGATTGGCCAGCGCGGCTGTTCTGTTACTGTTGTACGGAGTCATTGTCGTACGAGGACTGGCAATTGCGAAACGGACGAAAGAGCCGTTCGGCCGACTTGCGGCGGTGGGAATTGTCACGATGATTGCCACTCAGGCGCTGATCAACGCCAGCATGACGGTGGGCCTGATGCCGATTACCGGCATCACATTGCCGATGTGCAGCTATGGCGGTTCCAGCCTGCTCTCGACATGTATCGCAATGGGCCTGCTGATGAATATTTCCATGCACCCCGGCTATGAAGTTGCCGGTCAGGTTTGATCCTGCCCGTCCACGAAAACAATACTCATGACCAGCAACCATGAACACAGCGACAACAGTATTTCGAACGCGAAAAGCTATACGAACGACGCCGATCTGCCGAAGAACCCGGACACCAGCACGCCCCCCGAGACGGTCATTGGCTGGACGTGTCCGAAATGCGGCACCGACATCGAGCTTCTTCGCGACGTTTGCTGGAATTGTCTCTACAATCCCAGTGCCTGTTGAATGCTTTTCCCACCCGTCTGTTCCCGCCGATCCTTCGCCATGCTTATGAAATCCGTCGTCATCCTGGTTCTGTTTTGCCTCGCAACAAGTGGGACAACGGCACAGGACGGTCATGCTCCCTATCCCCAAAATCGTGTCCGCGACTATTACTTTCGCCAGGCGGAAAAACATCTGACATCGGGCAAACCGATTCCGGAATTGCTGCCGCAGTTCCCAGGCCTGGACGGAGGCGCGTTCGGGCACTGGGGACAGGACCCTCCCCAACGAAGCATTGACACCACGCTGAACCAAGTGGACAGCGGCAACGTCATCTGCAGTCGCGTCATCCACTTCGGAACGAACACACAAAAAGGAGTGGCCGTCCGCCTGAGCGATGGTGCTGATGCCGTCAGCGTCGTTTTCGACCCGTTGTCGCTGTCGTTCATCGATTCGTGGCAGGGAGGATTTGTTTCCCGAGGCTCCGGTCGATACGGAGTTCACGACGGCGCAAGAGCAGTCGGACAGCAATTGTTCGACTTCGGCACCAGTCGCTGGAACGTTCCGAAGGATACGAAGACAGGATATCTGGGCTTTTATCGCAACGGCACGGACGTCGTGTTCACCTACACCATCGGCAATGCCACAGTTTACGATCGAATGTGGCTGCTGGACGGTGTGCTGGTCCGGTCGCTGCAGTTTGAGGGCCAGCTGCCGACAGAAGCTCGGCTGTCGTTGTTTCGATTCAACGGTACGCCCCAACAGACACAGTCCAGTCAGTACCAAAATCTCGTTGCAGACCAGAAGGACAAGGCTACATCCGTCGGTTTCTTTGACGTCAGCGGTCCACGGCTGGTTGCCGGCGCGGGGCAGAATGCCGCCGCCGTTCTGAATTTCAACGATGGCACTCCGGACACGACGCTGCATTTGCAGTTCCGACGACAGTCATCAGAAGGGGAGGCTGTACTACGAGCCGTGGACGGTGAATCACCTCACGCGCCTTCACTGCTGATCGCCGGTGGCCCGGGTCAGTGGGCGCAGAATGTCGTCACCACGTCCGGTCAACATGGCGACGGGTCCAAATCCTTCGCCATCGACACACTCACCATTCCCTACGCGACGGCTAATCCGTTCGGCACGCCCATGCGTCTGGCCGGCGTAGCAGCGATGGACGGTGGGCGAATAGCTGTGTCTACACTTCTGGGAGACGTCTGGGTGGTCAGCGGAGTTAATGACGACCTGCAGGAACTGAAATGGCAACGAGTCGCCGCGGGGCTGTATCAACCATTGGGGCTGACAATCAAAGACGGAAAGATCATTCTGGGCGGCAATGATCAGATCACCCGTCTGCACGATCTGAACGGCGATGGTGAGGCCGACTTTTATGAATGCGTCACCAACGAATACCCCACGACCGGAGGCCATGACTTTGCCACCTCGCTTCAGCAGGACAAAGAGGGTCGGCTGTACTGGGCAACGGCCTCCGGTGACTTCGGGCTGACTCGCCTGACAGAAGGGCAGAAGCCGGAATCCATGGGGTCCGGCCTCAGAAATTCCAACGGCATCGGCGTGTCACCGGACGGCAGCATCATACTGGCGACGATTCAGGAAGGCAGTTGGGCACCAGGCACTGCCATCTTCAACGTCGGCGGAGGCAGCTTCCACGGGCATCGTGGTCCGCGCGAAGGCATTGGCGAATTCGGCTACGACCTGCCGCAGTGTTTTGTTCCTCGTGGTATCGATAACTCAGCGGGAGAAATTCGCTTTCTGCCTGATGACAAACGCCTCGGGCCGCTGGCCGGAAAGGTGATTGGGTCGTCCTACGGATACTGTGATCACTACATGATTCTGCGAGAAGAAATTGACGGCTATGTTCAGGGCGGACTGGTACCACTGCTTGGTGAATTCCTGAGCGGAGCGTGCCGGCTGACGTTTAACGAACATGATGGCCACATCTATGTCGCCGGTACCGAGGGCTGGCAAAGCTATGCCGCAGAAAACGGCTGTCTGCAGCGACTCCGTTTCACCGGCAAGCCACTGCATCTGCCCACACAAATCGAGACACGGCAAAACGGACTGATCGTCCACTGCAATACAGAGATCTCTGCAGAGTCCGTCCGAAAAGAAAACGTTTTCTGTCAGCAGTGGAATTATCTGTACAGCGGGGCTTACGGTTCTCCGGAATACAGCGTTAAGGATGAAGGACGACAGGGACACGATTACGTTCCCGTGCGGTCTGTGCATCTGCTGCAGGACAAACGCAGCGTCTTCATCGAAATCCCTCAGCTGCATCCCGTCATGCAGTTCCACCTGCACATGAAGCTGGTGACTGTTGACGGTGCGGCGTTTACTCCGGACGCCTACTCATCCATCTACGCAATGGGCGAAACCTTTACCGAATTCCCCGGCTATCAGCTGATCGCCAAACGCCGCTGGCCGGGCTTTCCTCATGCCGAAAAGTACGAACAGGATCCTCGGCTCATCGCACAGGATGCCTTTGGCACCAACTTCGGTTGGGTCTCCAGTGCAAAGAAGATAACACTGACTGCCGTCACTGGTCTGCAGTACGAACCCAAGAGACTGAAGGTGGCACCGGGAACACGAGTTGCTCTGACGTTCCACAACACGGACCCCAGCATGCCGCACAACGTCGTGGTCATCAAAGCCGATGCGATGGAGGAATTCGGTGGGCAGTCCATGGTCCTGGCCAGTAATCCTCGAGCCATCGCGACTCACTACGTTCCAAATGACCCGGCAGAGATTTGTTTCTCGCCAATCCTGAATCCCGGCGACCAATACACCGTCTATTTCGAAGCGCCAAAGGAAACAGGACGGTACCGATTTCTGTGTACCTATCCCGGACACTGGAGGGTCATGCGCGGCAGCCTGTATGTGCTGCCGGACGACCAGCCATTACCTCCACCAGCCGCCGATGAAATCACTCGCCAATTTGTGAAACGCTGGACGATGCCGGATTTTCAGGCTCTCACAGCAGAACAACTCATCGGACGATCTGCGACAAACGGTGAAACCGTCTTCAATCAGGCTGGCTGCATCAAATGCCACCGGATTAAGGACAAAGGAGCCAAACTGGGGCCGGAATTGTCTGATGTCAATAAGCGTTTCAAAGGTGCAAAACTCGTGCAACAGGTCCTGGCCCCGTCGTCTGAGATCAATAAACAGTACCAGACCTGGATTGCCGTGCGTGACGACGGCACGGTGCTGAGCGGCTTAATGACGAAGCAGAACGAAACATCGATCACTCTGCTGCCAAACCCGTTGAAACCTGACCAGGTCGTCACGATCAATAAAGAACAAATCGACGAATTGATTCCGTCAAAACTATCAACGATGCCGGATGGCCTGCTGATGACGTTTTCGAAAGAGGAAATCCTGGACCTGCTGGCATTCATTCAGCAAAACGGCGGCGGAAATCAATAGGTGCACTTTCGCCACTCAGGGCAGACTGAGGGGCCCGGTGTGCCACTGGCTCCGCCAGTGTTGGCTCAACGTTGCAATCACCGGCAAAGCCAGTGCCACCCACTCGAACCATGCCAATTGGTCCACTCAACACGTCATGAAGAAACGACTGAGGAAAAAACTGCGACTGGGCGAATTCCAGGAGTTTGGTTTCTCCATCGCGTTCCGAATGTCCTCGACGCTTTCCACGAATGACTGCGATGCCCTGCTCGACGCATTCATTGACATGATCGAACAGAACGGTCTGCAGTTCGGTGGAGGCGGACTGAACGACTGGGAAGGCTTTGTAAACCTCGATTCCCGCGGCACGGCAACCGAGCAGCATCGGCAGGTTGTTCATGAATGGCTGGACGATCATCCACGGGTCGAAGATGTTGTGGTTGGCCAGCTGGTTGACGCATGGCATACAGGCGACTGAATCAACGGCCAGCAACAGGTGGTATGGGTACCACTGGCTCTGCCAGTGTTGTTGCGAGGCACATTGGTAAATGCCAATGGCGCACATCCGTGCAACAATAAACCCTGTGCCACGCTTCGTACGGCCAGCTCAAAATGATAGAATACAGACTTCGGAGGCCCCACATTATTGGCGGCCGAGAGTTCTCCGAACGCTTCGTTGCCCGAGCCAAAGACCGAGACCAGGCGTTGCCAGCTTTCATACATCGGCTGGTTCAGTCCGAAGATGCTCAAAGGATATAACTCATGAATTCCATTCGCTCCGACAACCGAAGAGCCTTACTGCTCGTCATTCTGCTTTTGACCTGGAACTCGGGGCTATCAGCTACAGCGAAGGCTCCCAACGTCCTTTTCATTCCCGTCGATGATCTCAACCACTGGGTCGGCTACACCGGCCGTAATCCGCAGTGCAAGACTCCCAACATCGATCGTCTCGCCGCGATGGGCGTGTCATTCACCAACGCCCACTGCGCGGCACCCGCCTGTGGCCCGTCCCGCGCCGCTCTCTGGTCCGGCATCCGTCCACATAGTTCGGGCTGCTACGTCAACGGCGACCCCTGGAAGCAACACATCAAAGAAGGGCTTAACCTTAACGCCCACTTCAGAAAAAACGGCTACTACACCGCCGCGATGGGCAAGACGTACCATTCCAGTGCCAGTGGCCTGAAAAGCGTCTACGCTTCCGAATGGGACGAATATCCACCCACGCGGAGAGAGAACAGTGCCGGTCGTGCGCCCACGAAATTTGAAGGCTACCACGAACCGCTGCCTCTCGACCTGCAGGACAAGGATCTCCCTGACTGGCACACGGTCGACTTCTGCATCGACCGCATGAACCAGAAACGTGACAAGCCATTCTTCATCGCCTGCGGCCTCATCAAGCCTCATCTCCCCTGGGCTGTACCTCGCAAATATTATGAGATGTACCCCCGCGAAAACATCCGGCTGCCGCCCCACCGCACGGACGACCTGGACGATCTGCCCAGAGCCGGAGTGCGGATGGCGGGTCCTGAGAAGGACCATGCTAAGTTCCTCAAGTCCGGTCGCTGGAAAGACGCTGTCCAGTCCTATCTCGCGACGATCGCCTATGTCGATATGAACGTTGGCCGACTGCTGGACGCCTACGAAGCAAGCCCCGAACGCGACAACACGATCATCGTTTTCTGGGGCGACCACGGCTGGCACCTGGGCGAGAAACAGCACTGGCGCAAATTTGCACTCTGGGAAGAAGCGACCCGCACGCCGTTCATCTGGGTTGCGCCGGGCATCACGAGACCCGGCACGATCTGTGACCGGCCTGTCGACTTCATGAGTATCTACCCCACGCTCTGCCAGCTGGCCGGGCTTGAGCCTCCCGGACACCTCGAAGGCAGGAGCATCGTCCCGCTGCTGCAAAACCCGAAGTCTAACTGGGACGGCGTTGCACTCACGACCCACGGTTACCTCAATCACGCTATCCGCGACGAGCGTTACCGTTACATTCGTTATGCCGACGGCACTGAAGAGCTATACGATCACAGGAACGATGATTACGAGTTCGCCAATCTTGCTGCCAGCGCCAACATGGCCGCCGTCAAAAAGAAGCTTGCCGCTCACCTTCCCGAAGTAAACAAAATGCCGACGAAGCCAATATCCGCAAAGAAGAACAAAAAGTAGTCGGTCGCCCCAACCCCAGCTGCACTCCTGCACGACGTCCGGAAACCAGAAGCGTGAGCAGATCTCCTTACGCTTCAGAAAGGCCACACTATGCTTGCACGAATTATTCTTGTTGCCGGACTTGCCGGTGCGTCAGTTGTTGCCCAGGACAGTTTGCCGCCGAACGTTGCTCCCACAGCAACGGACCTCGCGATTCTGCCGGAACCGACCTTCCGGGATCTGTTCAATGGAAAGAACCTGGACGGCTGGACCAACGTCAATACGGATCCCGATACATGGTCGGCTAAAGACGGCATGATTGTCTGCACCGGACTGCCGATCGGGGTGATGCGAACGGATCGGCAATATGAAAATTTCGTGCTGGAAATCGAGTGGCGGCACATGGAGCCCGGCGGCAACTCGGGGGTTTTCCTGTGGAGCGACGCCAAGCCTGAAAGGAATCGGCTTCCCCGAGGAATGGAAGTGCAGATGCTGGAACTGGATTGGGTGCGTCAGCACCGGAAAAAGGACGGCTCGTATCCGCCGGTCGCATATGTTCACGGCGAACTGTTTGGAGCGGGTGGCATGACGGCCGTTCCGGCGAATCCGCGAGGTTCACGCAGCAAGTCAGTGGAGCAACGCTGCAAGGGCGTCGGACAGTGGAACAAGTACACGGTCGTGGCCGTTGATGGCACGGTGAAGCTGGCCATCAATGGGCGTTTTGTAAACAGCATCCGCGACGCTTCGTGGAAGAAGGGTTACATCTGCCTTGAATCTGAAGGCCGCGAAGTCCACATGAGAAACATCCGCATCATGGAACTGCCCGGAGGAATGGCGGACGAGTCCACAACAGCTCCGATCATCGGAAAGTAGGGTGCGTGCTCGCACGCGCCCTATTCCTGGTCACTGGTTCTGTCTTTCTTCGCGGCAAAACGACCGAGCAAGGCGGGTAGAAACACGAGATCTCCGAACAGAGCCGAACCAATCGTCAGCACTCCCATGGTGGCGAAAATCTTGTGGTCGCGGGATTCGCTGAGAATCACTGTTCCGAATCCCGCGATCAGCACGGTTGTGGTCATGATCAGAGCTGTTCCGACACCCGTAAACGCTTTGCGAATGGCCTCATCCTGGTCATCTGTCTTTGCGTTTTCTTCCTGATACCTGGTCAGAAAATGGATGGTGTCATCAACGGCAATACCCAGGCACACAGTGAAATTACAGACCATGACAATTTCAAGGTTGTACCCGGTCATTGCCAGATAGGCTCCTGTCAGCACCAGCGGAAACATGTTGGGGATGATCGAAATCAATCCGATTCGGATAGAACGATAAACAATCGCCAATACGAAGAAGATCACCACGGACGCTGTACCCAGACTGGCCGCCAGATCAACAACAACCTGGTAAAGGTGCTGCCACCGCCAGACGGCGTTGCCACGCAGTTCAAAACGAAAGTCGGGGTGCTCTTTTCTTATCGCTGCACACCCGGCCTCGATTCGTTCGAATACCGGACCGTAGGCGGCGATTCCCAGGTCCTGAACGCGAAAGGTGACCTTGGCCTCGTTGCGTTCCGGCGTAAAGAACGCTCGTTTCAGCGGAGGAGGCAGCAGCTCCATCAGTGACATGCGTTCTTCCGGCGGACCGCTACCCGGCTGAGCATCAATGAGATTGCGGATCGACAGCGGATGACCAATCAGTTCTTCGGCGCGCAGCAGATCATCGACGGCAGAAATAACGATCAGCAGCTCCGCCGAATCGGACGGTACATCATCTGTCCATCTCACTTCGACACGTGAAAATTCAAGGCCTCCGAATGCTTTGTCCAGATGATGAAGTGCGATGGTGGCTTCGGCCTTTTCCGGCAGGCCGTCGCTTTGTCGTTGATCCGGTTTCAATGTCAGCGAAATAGCGAAAAACATCAGCGTCGCCGCTATCGCCAGCTTGCTGACCAGTGAACGTCGTTGCAGGACAGCGTCCACAACACCCGATATACGCCCGAGGTTGCGGTCGATCAGGCTGCTGTCCAGACCGACGTGTATTTTCCGGCCCAGCCAGGTGGAACAGGCAAAAGGAATGATGGTGACGACAGAAACGAATGTCAGTGTCACACCGAACACACAACACATGCCGAATTCATTCACCATTTCCGATTCGGCCTGAGTCAAAGAGCCGAATCCGATAGCGGTGGTCAGCGACGTCAGAAAGCAGGCCATGCCCACCTGCTGGATGCCCAGCCGCGCAGCGACTTTTTCCGGCAGCCCGCCTGCTCGCAGTTTGCGAATCTGAACCATCAGGTGCACGCCGTCGGTCAGTCCGACAAGACTGACCAGAACCGGCAGTATCACGTCGATCAGCGGATTGTGTTCGTAGCCCAGATATTGAACCATGCCGATGGTCCAGAAAACACCCAAAGCCGGGGCAGCAGCAACAATCATGACGGCCCGGATGCCGCGGAACAAAATCAGCGTCATGACAAAGATCATGCCATAGCCGATCAGCTGATACTTCAACTGATTCGCTTCGTGGGCTTCAATCGCCGCCAGCGCCGCGGGGACACGTCCGGTGCTCTGAAATTTCAGATCCACGTCAGGGAAGCGAGCCGCCGTAGCTTCGGCCGTTTCTCGCAGCAATGTTGTGGCTTCTGCGTCATCAAGGACGTGGTCATAATTGAGCCCCAACAGCAGCAGCAATGTTTTGCCATCACCGCTGAGCAACTGACCGCCCACTAACGGATGCTGCAACGCCTTTTCCTTAGCGGCCGCGAAGCGATTCGCCGACGCTGTTGATCGAGGAAACAGAGGCTCCGGCAGGCCGAAGATGTTGAGCGTCGGCACACGGTCAAGCCATAAGACGCTGGCAACCTGGTCCAGATCTTCCAGGTCCTCCACCACCTGCCGCAGCGCCGTGGCACAGTTGGCATTGAAAAAGTTGTCTCCCTGGACAACGACGACAACATCGCCACCGGACAAACTGAACGGGCTGACGTTCGGAACCTGACGCTGCGGTCTGTCGTCATCAGGGGTGGCTGCGGTCGCTGCGTCTTCCTGTTCGTCCGCTGTTTCAAACAGCTGCAACAGCAGGTGAGGATCGCGATAACCGATAACGGCGACGACGGTGATGATGCTTACCAGCAGAATGACAAACCACCGCTGATCGACACTCAGCGCTGCCAGCCTGTTGAACGATTTGCTCATTGAATACGGTTACTTTGGGTGTGGTAAAGGGTCGGCCCCTCTCCGTTATTCAGCCTTGACCGCCAGTGATATCGACAGAAACCCCAGCGCCTGGCAACGATCATAGGTATCGATGAAATGCTGAAACGCCACGGCATCGTCGAATCCAATAATAATCCTGGAAGCGGGATCGAGTTCTGCGAGTCGTGTCAGGCGACTATCGAGCTCCGCGGCGCTGCTGACGGGCCGCTCATTGAGCTGAATCAACAACTGTCCCTGTGCGTCACGGTCCAGATAAATGCGGACTTCCGGTGATTTCCATTCCTCGGGTTCCTGCTGCGGCAGATCGACCTGTGCTTCGGTTTGTCCCGCTGATAATTCGGCAGGTAACAGTGAATCGGGCACCTGCCCCACCGACGCACACACAAAGAACACCAGCAACAGAAAGACGACGTCAATCATTGGCGTCATGCTGTCGTTGTCCAGTGACGTACGTCGATCTCGATGGGTGGGTATGCGCACGATCAGTTACTTCCGTTTACGGAAACGGCAAACTGAATACTGCGAATATTTCGCGCCGCACAATGTTCGATCACTTCTCGCACCGAGCCACACTGGGCGTCCCGGTCAGCTCGTAAACGAACCTCCGGATCTACACCAGCGGCAGTGGCAGCGATTTGCAGGCCCTCTATCCGCTGAAAGACGTCTTGCTGCGACTGAGCTTCCGCACTGATGAACATCTGGCCGTCGCGGTCGATCGTGACCGTCAGCCGATGCAACGCCTCACCATGCTGGTTGTCACCGCCGGTCGCGATGGGCAGGTTGACAGGTTCTGCCTGTTCGCTTCTGACAAAGTGGCTGGCCACCAGAAAGAAGATAATCAACAGAAACACCACGTCAATCAGCGGCGTAATATTGAACCGCAGTTGAGTTCGCTGACTGTATTGTGTTGGCAATCGCATTGGTTTTTTGCTGCAACAACGTCTGATGCGCGTATCGGACGGGACATGGGACGACGCCAAAAGCAGAAAGAACGCCTCAAAGTCTAGCGATTCATGGCGAATAACGTCAGCCGTGATTACGATTTGCTTCGGGTGTTCATTTCGACTCAACCATTCTTCTGATTCGGTACACATGTCCAATAAACGAGTTCTGCTGCTGGCCGGTGATTTTGTGGAAGACTACGAGATCATGGTCCCCTTCCAGACACTGCTGACGGTCGGTGTCGGTGTCGACGCCGTGTGTCCCGAAAAGAAATCCGGCGATCAGATCCGTACGGCCATTCACGATTTTGAGGGCGATCAGACTTACAGCGAAAAACCCGGCCACAATTTCACGCTTAACGCTGACTTTGCGAATGCTGATGCCGGCAACTACGACGGATTGCTGATTCCCGGCGGTCGCGCACCGGAATACCTTCGTCTGAATCCCGCAGTGCTGGATCTTGTGAAAGCTTTCGACGAAGCGAAAAAACCGATCGCGGCGATTTGCCATGGTCTGCAGATTCTGGCGGCGGCCGGTATTCTGGCGGGGCGAACCTGCACGGCGTATCCTGCCTGTGGTCCGGAAGTAACCCTGGCCGGCGCTACATATGAAGAAATTGCGATCGATGGAGCCCATGTGGACGGCAACCTTGTGTCGGCGCCCGCATGGCCCGCTCACCCTGCCTTCTGCCGCGAGTTTCTGAAACTGCTGGGTGTGCTCTGATTAGGCTGGCTAAGCTGAGTACCCTGTAACCCTGACCGAACAGTGTCCCGCTGGTCGGCTTCGGATTACCGACCATCATTTCTTTCCGACGAGCCACATTATGCCCCGCTATTTCTTCCTGATTCTGCTGATCTTCTGCAACCGCGCCGTGCTGGCTCAGACTCTCGAGCGGCAGCTTCTGAACCAGCCCCCAGCGGACCTTGCAGCCGCAGCCCGCGAATCCGGTGATGCCAGGCGCGGCGCGATTCTGTTCCATCAGGTACATATTGGCTGCGTGAAATGCCATGCGGTGGACGGTACCAGCAACTCGCTGGGACCCGATCTGACGAAGCTGGGGCAGCAGAAGCCGTCGACGGACGAGTACGTCGTGATGTCGCTGCTGAAGCCTTCCGCGGAAATTCGCAAGGGCTATGAATCCGTCACCGTTGTGACCGTCGACGGGCGGACACTGACAGGTCTGCTGGTCAATCGCAGCGATCAAAGCGTCGTGCTGCGAGACCCGGCCAGGAACGGAGATCGCGTCACGATTGCCGCAAAAGACATCGACGAAGTTGTACCGAGCAAACTGTCGATCATGCCGGCGGGCATTGTGAACCAGCTGGGTGGTCAGCAGCAGTTCCTGGATCTGCTGAGATATCTGCTGGACATGCGCGATGGCGGACTCGACACAGCTCGCAGGCTGCAGCCGCCTCCCGGACTGATTGCATTCAACCTGCCGGAATACGAGAGTCACGTTGATCATGTCGGCCTGATTCGCGGCCTGAACGACTCGGCATTCGAACGAGGTCAGGCGATTTACAATCGGCTGTGCATCAATTGTCACGGCACCAAGGAAAAGCCCGGTTCACTACCCACGGCGCTGCGATTTGCCGAAGGCAAATTCCGCAGCGGCGGCGACCCCCACGCGATGTATAAGACGCTGACTCATGGCTTTGGCCTGATGGTGCCGCAGATGTGGATGGTGCCGCGGCAGAAATACGACGTGATTCACTACATTCGCGAAAGCTACGTACGCAAGGCGAATGCGAGTCAGTACCGCGACGTGACAGACGAGTATCTGGCCGCGCTGCCGCAGGGCGACACGTTCGGCCCGGAACCCGTCGAATACTCGCCGTGGTCGGACATGAACTACGGACCGTCGATGATCAACACGTTCGAAGTCGGTTCGGACGGGCATAATTTCGCTTACAAGGGCATCGCCGTTCGGCTGGATCAGGGGCCAGGCGGTATTTCGAAGGGCAATCACTGGGCCGTCTTTGACCATGACACAATGCGGCTGGCGGCTGCATGGTCGCGCACGCCGAAGTCAAAGGCATCCGGCTTTATCAGCTGGCAGGGAATTCACTTTGATGGTCGTCACAACGCCCATCCACGCATCGCGGGTGATCTGCTGTTCGAGAACCCGACAGGTCCCGGATGGGCCAACCCGGCAACCGGATCCTTTGATGACGACCAGCGGGTCGTCGGACGCGATGGCCGAAATTACGGACCGCTGCCACGGGACTGGGCTAAGTATCGCGGGCTGCATCAGGTGGGTGATCAGACGATCGTGGAGTACACCGTCGCTGATAGCAAAGTGCTGGAGCGTATGGGCCATGATGTCATTTCAATCGACGATCAACTGACGACCAGCGTGTTTTCCAGAAACATGACGCTGGGATCAGTCCGCAACAACCTGCTGGCGCTTGTGGCAACTCACCCCGAGGAAGGCGCCGTGCTTCGGCCGCTGACTGAACATTCGGTAGTGCTGGCTGCAGACGCTGCAATACCGCGGACATCAGCAGCCTCTGAATTCAACGGCGCTTCACATCTGGTAGTTAAGGACGGTGCCGCCTTCAACATGACGTCCGGTGATTTCAGTATCACGGCTCGCATTCGGACAACGACGGACGGCACCATCTTCTGCAAATCGAATGACCAGGGCCCGTGGGTACCCAATGGCAAAACGTTCTTCGTGCGGGGCGGGCGTCTGTGCTACGACATTGGCTGGGTCGGTGCCGTGCAGTCAAAGAAAAAAGTGGACGACGGAAAGTGGCATGATGTGGCTTTGACCTGGAATCACGACACCGGCCGAGTCAGCATGTATGTGGACGGAAAAAAGAACGGCGGCGGCACATTGAAGCCGAAGGCCGGTGTTTCGGGACACGTAGCAAAAATCGGATTTACATCGGGTAACTTTCCAGGCACCTCCTATTTCACGGGTGATATAGAATCCGTGGCATTCTTGAGCAGAGAACTGAAAGGAGAAGAGCTTCAGGGCAGACCGCTGGACAACGCTGCCCATAATGCTGTCGCGGCGTGGGACTTAACGTCTTCTGCAACGCTGAACACTGTTTCCGATGTCACAGGCAGCAAACACAATGCTGACCAGATCACGGGAGCCGTTAAACAAAATCGCTCGTTGATCATGGCGGGAGTTGTCGGTGACCGCGATGGGTTTGCGATACTGCAAAAGGAAAATCAGATTTGCCTGAACGTTCCTCCCGGCGATCAGCAGCGCAATATCGCAGTTTGGACAGTTGCAGTTGCAGCAGACACAACGGATGAAGTGATGCTAGAGCTGGCGGCCCGGATTGAGGACCGTCTGAAAGTCGCCGATCTGGAACAGCGGATTCGTAACAGCGGACCGGGACGGTGGCCGGAAATTGTTGCAACGACGCCTGTCGTCGGCCCGGAAACTGGTCCGTTTGCAATCGACATTCTGTCCACACCGATTGCCAACCCCTGGTTTGCCCGGATTCGGCTGACCGGCCATGATTTTCTGGCAGACGGTGATCGTGTGGCAGTGTGCAGCTGGGACGGCGACGTGTGGATGATCAGCGGCCTGAAAACGCTGGAACCAAAGGGAACCTCTGCGCCTCAGTTGAAATGGCAGCGGATCGCTTCAGGTTTATTCCAGCCTCTTGGTGTGAAGATTGTCGCCGACGATATCTATGTCACCTGCCGCGACCAGCTGGTCATTCTGCGGGACCGAAATGGTGATGGCGAAACGGACTTCTACGAGTGCTTCAACAACGATCACCAGGTGACCGAGCACTTTCATGAATTCGCGATGGGGTTGCAGCGCGACGAAATTGGGAACTTCTACTATGCCAAATCCGCTCGCCATGCACTGAAGGCCATCGTTCCGCACCATGGTACCCTGCTGCGAATCCCGTCCAACGGTTCGCGCACAGATATTCTGGCAACCGGATTTCGGGCAGCCAACGGCGTTTGTCTGAATCCTGATGGTTCGTTCATCGTGACGGACCAGGAAGGCCACTGGAATCCCAAGAACCGCATCAACTGGGTTCGCGAGGGCGGCTTCTACGGCAATATGTTTGGTTACCACGACGTCACAGACGATTCTGATGACGCGATGGAGCAGCCACTGTGCTGGATCACAAACGCGTTCGACCGTTCACCGGCTGAGCTGATGTGGATTGATAATGAGGCCTGGGGTCCACTGAACGGGTCGCTGTTGAATCTTTCTTACGGCTACGGCAAAGTCTATGTTGTGCCGCACGAAGAAATTGACGGTCAGATGCAGGGCGGTATGTGTCAGCTACCGATCCCGCAGTTTCCTACGGGGACAGCTCGCGGTCGGATCAGTCCGCACGACAACGGACTCTACCTGTCCGGCATGTTTGCGTGGGGCAGCAGCCAGCAGGCACAGGAAGGCGGGTTCTACCGACTGCGATACACCGGTAAGGCTTCCAACATGCCGGTCAGCCTGAAGGCCCGTGAAGGGCGGCTTGAAATCGGCTTCACCGATGCACTGGATGCCGCTGCTGTGATGACGCCAGCCAACTATTCAGTGAAAGTTTGGTCCTTGAAACGCACTGCCAATTACGGTTCGAAGCACTACGACGAACACAAATTGCCTGTGACGGCAGCGCAACTTGGCGCCGATGGCCACACTGTCACTCTCGAGATTCCAAAGCTCGGACCGACGTGGTGCATGGAAATCAAATGTCGATTGAAATCCGCTGACGGCGAACAGTTTGAACGCACGATTCACAACACCATTCATCGTGTGCCGTAGCACGAATTTCTGCGTGAGGCATTCGCCCTATTGCTGAACGACCGTCAGACGACAGGTTCGTCGTTGTTTTCCGGACGACCTTCGATGTAGAACCAATTGTGAATCGGTTTCAGAATCTCCAGCACTTCTGCAAGCAGCAGCTCGTCCATCGGAGTTTCCGCCCAGTCGACCCACTGAGCGACTCGGCCGGGGTTCGCTGACCCGGTCACACACGTTGTCATGTCCGGATTAGCGATGGAAAACTGCAGCGCCAGCTGAGCAATATCGATGCCGGCGGCCGTGCAGTGGTCCGAAGCTTTCTTCGCGATCTCTCGCACTTCGGGCGTTGCTTTGTGCCATTCCGGGAGCGGTGCGCTGGTCAGCAGTCGAGCAGAAAACGGCGCGGCGTTCATCAGACCAACACTCTTCTCTTTACAGATCGGTACCAGTTCCAGCGCCATGTCGTTCTGCAGCGTGTAGTGATTGTATGTCAGCAGCACGTCGATGTCGGCGTTCGCCAGGATGTATTTGAACATCTTCATCGGATAACCACTGACGCCGATGTATCGCACTTTGCCTTTTTCGACCTGTTTACGAAGTGCCGGAATAGTCTCTTCAACGATCTGAGACATTTCCACGAATTCAAGATCGTGGCACAGAACAATGTCCAGATGATCCTGCCGCATGCGTTCAAGCGATATGTCAACGCTTTCTTCCACTCGTTTAGCACTGAAATCAAAGTGCTGGCCAGCATATCGACCCAGCTTCGTTCCCAAGTAGTAGCTGTCACGAGGAATATCAGGCAGCACCTGACCCAGCAGCACTTCACTCATGCCGCGACCGTAAAACGGTGACGTGTCGATGAAGTTCATGCCACGATCTATGGCTACGTGTACACTTTTGAGGGCTTCGGCAATGTCCACTTTTCGGAACTCGGCACCCAGGGACGATGCTCCAAACGACAGAGCCGTCAGGTCCATGTCCGTATTCTGCAGATGACGCTTTTCCATTTTGAGAGAGTCCGAATTTCATTGAGAAAGGGTTGTGTGTGCAGGCGGAGAATAGCAGTTTCGCGTTCCGTATTCGACTGACAGAATGTGGAGTGCCGGTAGGGCGTTCCAGCGGCTGCGGCTCTCCAGGCACATGATGGCCCTGTTGATCAAAACTGACGGTTTTGTCATCCATTACTCCGCCGTTAGGATGTCGTTTTTCCCTGCGGAGATTCCTGATGAGATGTCTTGCGATAACACTGACGACGTTTGTCCTTGCGGCTTGTTCTGCGACGGCCGAAAAGCCCAACATTGTCTACATACTTGCAGACGACGCCGGTTACGGTGATTTCGGGTGTTACGGCGGAACACACCTGCCTACGCCCAACATCGACCGCATGGCCAGCGAAGGCATGAAGTTTACTCGCCACTATGCCGGCTGCACCGTGTGTGCTCCGTCACGCTGCGTGCTGATGACAGGACTGCACTCCGGGCATTGCCGCGTTCGCGGTAATAGTCCGGGGCTGTTGCTGGACGAAGACGTCACAGTAGCTGAAGTTCTGAAGACGGCCGGTTATCGGACGGCCTGCATCGGCAAGTGGGGCCTAGGAGCTCCGCCTCCATTGTCTGACCCTAATGATCAGGGCTTCGACGAATTTTATGGCTATATCAGCATGTGGCATGCCCACAACTTCTACCCGGAATTTCTGATCCGAAATGGCAAACAGGAAGCGCTGGGCAATGTGAGCCAGGATCAGTGGAAGGGCCAAGACGGTCGCGGTGTGGCGACAAAAAAAGTCGACTACGTGCCGGATCTGCTGACAGAAGAGGTGTTGGATTTCATTCGCGGCAACACGAAAAAGCCTTTCTTTCTGTATTACGCGCTGAACGTTCCCCATGCCAACAACGAAGGCGGGCGTCACAATCCGGCTGCTGAACGCGGCATGGAAGTTCCTGGCTTCGGGCCGTACGCGGGCAAAGACTGGCCCGGACCGGAAAAGGGATTTGCGGCCATCATGCGAAACATCGACCGTGATGTCGGCCGCATTCTGAAGGAACTGAAGTCGCTGGGCATGGACGACAACACGATCGTCATGTTCAGCAGCGATAACGGTCCGCATCAGGAAGGCGGCCACCAGATGGAATTTTTCAACAGCAATGGCGCCCTGCGTGGCATGAAGCGAGACCTGTACGAAGGCGGCGTGCGAGTTCCGCTGATTGTATGCTGGCCCGGCTATGTCGCTGCAGGCACGACCAGCAATCACATCAGCGGGTTTCAGGACGTACTGCCGACACTTGCCGAGTTCGCCGGCGCTGACATACCGAACGACCTTGATGGCATTTCGCTGGTTCCGGAACTGACTGGCACGGGCACGCAGAATACGCACGATTTTCTGTACTGGGAATTCAGCGAGCAAAAAGGCAAGCGGGCAGTATTGAAAGGCGACTGGAAACTGGTGCAGCTGCGTGTGGCCACGGACAATCCGTCAGAATTCGAACTCTACAACGTGAGTGACGACGTTGCCGAAGAACACAACGTGGCGGGCCAGCACCCGGATATTGTCCGCAGCATGGCGCGTTTGTTAAAGAACGCTCACACGCCCAATCAGCGTTATCCGTTGTTTCCGACGGAAAAGCAGTAGGCTGCGTGCAGGCAAGGACCCTACCTGGCTGAACTTCGTGTGCCACCGAGCCACCACAGTTACAGAATCGATGGACCTTTGACTTCGATACCCTTCAGTCGCATCTTGAGTTCTTCGATGTTCGGTGACACTTCGAAGGCGGCTTCGCGACTGATGAATTCTCTGTTGACGAAGTCATAAAGACTGTCGTTGAACAGCTGCATTCCTTCGTCACGTCCGATACGAATCGCTCCATGAAGCTTTTCGTCTTCGCCTTCCATGACCAGCTTTGTGACTGTCGGGTTAAACCTCATAATCTCGATGATGGGCACTCGACCGGGCGTGTCCACGATTGTCTTCAGCAGTTTCTGACCGACGATCGCCTTCATGCTCATCCCAATCGCCGCCCGTATTGCCGCATGCATATCTGCAGGGAAAAGGTCGATGATACGCGGTATCGTTCCCGGAGCGCTGGAAGCGTGAATGGTCCCGAAGACCAGGTGACCGGTTTCGGCCGCGTGAATAGCGGTCTCAAACGTTTCCTTGTCTCGCATTTCGCCCACCAGCATGATGTCCGGGTCTTCTCGAACCGCATGTTTCATCGCGATATGGAAATCAATCACGTCCTGACCGATTTCTCTCTGGTTGATCAGACACTCGTCGGATGTGTAAACAAATTCGACCGGGTCTTCGATGGTCAGAATGTGTTTGTTCATGTTGTGATTGATCCAGTCCAGCATCGACGCGATGGTCGTACTTTTTCCAGATCCTGTCACACCCGCCAGTAACACCATTCCCTGGTCAAACTTACAAAGTTCTTCCATGATGGGTGGCAGATAAAGTCCTTCAAACGGTGGGATAAACCGTTCGATCTTTCGAGCAACCATGCCGACTTTGCCCAGCTGCGTCAACAGGTTGACACGAAACCGCCAGGGTTCGTTCTCATAGTCGACGACCTTTGAAAAGTCAGCCCCGCCGTCATTGTGAAAGATGTCCAGGTTTCGCTGGTCCATCATCGGAAAGCACAGCTTGACAAGGGCACTTTCACTAAGCGGTGGCATGTCCAGAGGAGCCAGAGTACCTTTGACACGAAAGATCGGCGGCCTGCCTGCCTGCAGATGGATGTCTGAACATCCCATCTTGACGCCCATGCGAAAGATCTTGTTGATCTCGATATCAGCTTCGGGGTCAAAGTTCGATTTGAGCCACTCGCGTGCCTGTACCATTTTGTGTTTCCGATCTTAATTTCGATGTGGTCGTGCCACACCGCGTTGCCGCCGCATGGCTGCTACGCTCTTCATGTATCACAGCCGAACCGGTACTCCGCGGTCCGCCATATAACGTTTCGTTTCTTCGATTGTGTATTCACCATAATGAAAAATGCTGGCCGCCAGAGCAGCACTTGCCCCACCCGTGGTCACGGCATCTGACAGGTGTGCCGGGCAACCGGCCCCGCCACTGGCCACCACCGGTATCGACACAGCGTCCGCGACAGCTCGTGTAATTTCCAGATCGTAACCGTCTTTGGTTCCGTCTGCATCCATACACGTCAGGACGATTTCACCGGCTCCAAGGTTTTCCACTTCTCGGGCCCATTCCACGACTTCCAGTCCGGTGGGTTTCCGACCTCCGTTGATATGAACATCCCAGAATTCTCTGCCGTCTTTTTGTACTCGTTTCGGATCGATATTTACCACTATGCACTGGCTGCCGAATTTCAAAGCCGCTTCTTTGACGAAATCCGGATCTGTGACGGCGGCTGAATTGATCGAAACCTTGTCGCTGCCAGCACTGAGCAAGCGGCGGATATCTTCGACAGTCCGAATCCCTCCACCCACTGTCAACGGCATAAACACAACTTCGGACGTACGAGCCACCACGTCCAGTATGATATCCCGTTCCTCGTGACTGGCTGTGATGTCCAGAAAGACGAGCTCATCAGCTCCCTGCTGCTCATACTTCTGAGCAATCTGCACCGGATCGCCGGCATCCTGCAGATTGACGAAATTCACGCCCTTCACCACGCGTCCTGCGTGAACGTCCAGACAGGGAATGATACGCTTTGCCAGCATGCAACGTGTTCCGGAGCTGATTGCAGGTGTGTCGACTTAAAGTTCCGTGCTGTAAGCTACGGTGATCGGTGGGACCGGGGCTGTCCTTCGTGGTTGTGACTTCCAGCCTGCGACAGGAAGCCAAAACGGCTTTCGATGGTCCCGGCCGATCCTATCACACCGTTGAGCCAAAGTCCGGTCAACCCGGAACCCCTGTTGGTGACGTTTTCCTGTCTTTTACTGTTCGAAACCCCCTCCTACCATGAATTCTTCCGGCCAGACTGTCCATGTTGACCTCGGTTCCCGCAGCTACGACATCTCAATCGACGCCGGTAACCTGCCCCGAATTGCTGATCTGAGTCGATCGTGGCTGGGTCGTTCGCCGGATCAGCCATTACGGTGCTTCATCATCACAGACACCAACGTCCTTCAACCTCACGCAAATGCAGTAAAACAGGCCCTGTCCGAGGCTGGGGCCGAAGTTCAGGTTGTGTGTGTGAAAGCCGGCGAAACATCGAAATCTCTCGCGGAAGCTTCCGACCTGTACGACGAACTGGTGGACTTCCGGGCGGATCGGAAAACGGTCGTGCTGGCAGTCGGCGGAGGAGTAGTGGGTGATCTGGCGGGATTTGTCGCTGCCACTTACGCCCGCGGATTGCTGTTTGTGCAGGTTCCCACAACCCTGCTGGCGATGGTCGACAGCTCTGTCGGTGGCAAGACGGGAGTAAACCATCCAAAAGGAAAGAACCTGATTGGAGCGTTCTATCAGCCCGCCGGAGTTCTGATCGACACGGACACCATGGCCACTCTGCCCGACCGGGAGTATCGGTCCGGACTGGCCGAAGTAATTAAATACGGCGTGATTCAGGATGTCGAATTCTTCGGCTACCTTGAAGATAACATCAGCGGCCTTAACGAACGAGACCCTGCTGTGTTGCGCCACGTGGTGGCCCGCTGCTGCGAATTGAAGGCTCTGGTCGTTAAGGAAGACGAGCATGAAACCACTGGGGTGCGAGCCATTCTTAACTACGGCCACACCTACGCTCATGCCTTCGAAGCTCTGGCCGGTTACGGCACTTTGCTGCATGGCGAAGCCGTTTCCATCGGCATGGCGTGTGGCAGCCGACTGGCCAAATCACTGGGGCGAATTGGAGAGGCCGAGATTCAACGACAGGTCAAACTGCTTAAGGCCGTGCAGCTGCCTGTGGAAGTGCCCGAGGAACTTCAGGCGAAGCCCGATGAAATTCTGAACTGCATGCTGCTGGATAAGAAAACGGTCTCAGGCGATCTGAAATTCGTCCTGCCCGACAGCATCGGTCACGTCGAGACCATTGGTGGTATTGATTCGCAGGTCATTGTCGACTGCCTGGCCGGTTAAAAATAGTTGCCCGCCGCCGGCGGGTTCTGCGTTCACCTACACACAGGCTGCGTGTGCTGCAAAGCGCATAGAAACAGCCTGCTCGAAACACGAACACGCTGGGTACCGGGAACAGATGTGTCTCATTTCTTAGTGGACGACTTCTTCTTCGAAGAAGACTTCCTGGAACTGCTTGACTTCGCTTTGGACGCCTTCGAATTCGTCGCCGATCCCGCTGCAACAAGTTTGTTCAACGCTGTTACCTGAGTTCTGGTCAGAACGTCTTTAATTTCTTCCGCCTGTTGTTCCTTCAGTTCTGCCAGCTGCTCCTGTAATTCGTCGATCTGCTGACCGAATTCTTCCTTCAGTGCGTAGATTTCCTGACGCTGTTCTTCCTTCAGCTTGAGCTAACCGTAGTACGTCGGCAGACGGTGATACTTCGAAACCACCTTTTCTTTGCTTTTGGCCGACGACTTCGACGATGACTTCTGAGCCAGTGCTGTCATTGCTCCAGCCGTTAAGGCGATGGCAAGAATTGGTGCGATGAGTCGATGTACAGAACGTTTCATGGCGGTAGCTTCTAGGTGATGTTGAGCCCTGCGCAGAATCGCGCTCACACCATGCTGCCGCCCTTGCGTGCTAATATCAAAGACACCACCCGTGTTTCTTTCAGAAATCTTCGCCCCCTGGGGCTTCCCTACCCTATTTCGTAGGAAACTGTTCCGTGCCGTTGGGCACGACTGATCTGGTCTGTGGCGTGCAACCCGGCAAGGATGAATTCGACGCAGGATGCTCGAACCGCTGCACTTTCTGATGCGTTGAGCTCAAACGCCTTGTCCCAGATTCGCGGGACACGCTTCAATAACGATTCGTAGTGCTCGCTGGGTAACATGTCGCCGACTTCGATTTTGACGCCCTTGGCGAAGATCTGGCTGATTTCTTCCAGACCGTGCTGTTCCACATATTCCTCGAATATAGTCTTGATGGCCTCGGCCGTGACAGCATCCAGAACCTGACGTTCGGTCATTTGGTGACTGCTCATCAAATCGATTTCGATCTTTCCCAGAGAAGACGAATACAGATGTCCAAGGTCACTGATGCGAGGAACGGCTGGTTTTTCGTTTAACACGGCTCCACGGCGGCGAGCACTGGCGATCATGGTCTGATAATTGGCGATGCTGAAACGAGCACTCACACCGGACTGATGGTCGATATAGCGGCTGTTGCGAGCGGCGCGGCTGATTTCTTCCACTATCTGCTTCATGAAGAACGGGACAGTCACTGGAAAATCGCCGTCCAGCGGAAGATCGCACTCCTGCTCCATGATCTGTATTCCAAGATCGCGGTCCTGCGGATAGTGGGTGTGAATAATGCTGCCAATGCGGTCCTTCAGCTGCGGTATGACTTTTCCGCTGCGATTGTAGGTCGCGGGATTGGCCGAGAACAGAATCATGACGTCGATGTCAAACTGCACGGGAAACCCGCGAATCTGCACGTCTCGTTCTTCCAGTATGTTGAACAGGCCGACCTGCACCAGTTCGTCCAGTTCCGGCAATTCATTCATGGCAAAGATGCCGCGGTGCATCCGCGGTATCAGCCCGAAGTGCAGTGCGTCTTCGGTCGACATACTGGCACCGGCCGCCAGCTTCGCGGGATCGATTTCGCCCACGATGTCAGCAAACTTGGTTCCCGGAGCCAGACGTTCGGCGTAACGGTCGTCTCGCGACCACCACTTGATCGCCACCTGGTCCTCCGGCGTGTCAGCCAGAAACTGCTTTGCAGCGGTTGTGATCGGCCGCAATGGGTCTTCGTGGACCGGACAGCCCGGCAGGTCCAGATACGGTATTTCTTCGTCCAGAAACCGCGACATTTCACGCATCAGACGGCTCTTGCCCTGCCCTTTTTCTCCCAAAAACAGCAGGTCGTGACCTGCCAGCATCGCGAGGCTGATCTCCGGTGTTACCGTATTTTCGAAACCGTGGATGCCCGGGAAGAGCTCCACCCCATCAGCCAAGGCCTGCTGAAAATTCGCTCGTATTTCTTCTTTGACCGTACGGGATGTCCAGCCGCTGGCTTTGAGTTCGGCCAGAGTCGTTGGTTTGGTCATGGTCTCTGATCTTTAAGGTTTGAGGGTTCTGTTCGCTGCTGACAGGTGTTTCCCCGTCCGGAGCGATGAGCTTTCGTTGCGTCGGTTATGGCATCTTAGCCGCCCGCGCCAGTTCGTCGCGAAACATTGGTTCATTTTTCGCCGAGGCAAAAACCGTTTCGATTTGCACGGCCATTATGTTTTCGCTGCCCTCCGGTATTTTCACCAGGTCCTTGAGAGTCGTCAGAATCAGCGGCGCGGCCGCTGATTCCGCGAGTTGCTGAACTTCGTCCAGGTCTGTCGGTGTGTAGTGATGATGGTCCGCAAAGAACCGGGTTGCCGCGACTTTGGCGTTAATCTGCCGGCAGGTCGCCACAAACGCTTCGGGATTGCCTATCGCTGTCATGACGGTGACGGGCTGATTTTTGACTGCTTCTGCTGAACGCCCTTCATCTCCGGATCCTGGTATTAATCCAGTCGGACGAAAACTGACGCGGTACGTGTGGTCCACCAACTTCTCGTTGTGCCGCCGGACGGTGGCTTCGATTTCCTGAAGGGCGTCCTCTGATACATTATCTGATCGAGTAATCAACACCATGTCTGCTCGACTCAGGCTGCTGGCAGGCTCCCTCAGCAGACCCCGCGGCAGCTGGAACCCGTACCCAAACGGGTTCGTCGCGTCGATCAGAACAATGTTCAGGTCTCGAGCTATTTGCCGGTGCTGAAACGCATCGTCCAGCACGATGACGTCTACTCTCTCTGAGGCGATCAACTTCTCTGACGCTGTCACGCGATTGGGATTCTGCTCGTGAGGGACGTTTGGACAGAGCCATTCCAGCACGCGTTTTTCGTCGTTTTCGCCCGTGTTGTCGGCTCGATATCCGCGACTGACGATGCCGGGTCGAAGCCCTTGTTCCTGCAGTGATTTCACCACCGCAGCTACGATCGGGGTTTTTCCCGTACCGCCCGTTGTCAGGTTGCCTATGGCTATGACAGGCGCGGATACGGCTGTGGCCCTTCTAAATCCTTTGTCAAATGCTGCGTTCCGCAGCAATATCGTCAAACCGTACGGTGCGGATAGTGCCCGCAGCAACAATCGAACGATGCCAGGCAGTAATCCACTGGCCTCGCCGCTGATCTGTTTCCTGTAAGTCGTCTCCGAAATCACGGGGCATACCTTTCCGGCGGTTTCTGACTTCCCATGCATCGAAAACGAGCACGTTTGTGCCGCTTTCGAGTGGCACAGACTGCTGGATTCGCCAGAATCCACGACTCTTCGTACAGTCCCGCTCCAATACTCAGCAACCGAAGCTGCTGCCCTACTCGTCATTTGCTAAAGAAAATCATGTCCACCGAATCCACCATCGTCTACACGCTCACCGATGAAGCTCCCGCCCTGGCAACGCGTTCGCTGCTGCCCATCATTCGAGCTTTCACGAAGTCATCCGGCGTCAATGTGGTTCTGAAAGACATCTCACTGGCCGCTCGCATTCTGGCCAACTTTCCTGAGAATCTAACCGACGATCAGAAACAAAGCGACGCTCTGGCCGAATTGGGAGCGCTTGCTAAGACTCCGGACGCCAACATCATCAAGCTGCCGAATATCAGTGCGTCGATTCCACAGCTGTGCGCCGCCATCAAGGAATTGCAGGACAACGGTTACGAGATCCCGGACTTTCCTGAGGATCCGGAAACCGACGCCGAAAAGGCCACCCGAGCAAATTACGCCAAAGTGCTGGGCAGTGCGGTAAATCCGGTTCTGCGAGAAGGCAACAGCGATCGCCGTGTCGCTGCACCAGTCAAGCAATACGCCCGGAAGAATCCTCATTCGATGGGCGATTGGAGCAGCACTTCGAAGTCACACGTAGCGTCTATGAGCGACAACGACTTCTTCGGCAGCGAACAGTCTTACACGATGCAGGAAAGCGGCGAAGTACGCTTCGAACTGACCAGTGCAAGTGGAGAAACGACCGTCTTGAAGCATAAGCTGGCCCTGCAGGCCGGCGAGGTTATCGACGCGTCGCGCATGAGCGTCAACGCTCTGCGAACGTTTCTTGCTCGGGAAATCGCGGACGCAAAAGAAAAAGGCGTGCTTCTCTCGCTGCACATGAAAGCCACGATGATGAAGGTCTCTGATCCCATTATCTTTGGGCATGCGGTGAAAGTGTTCTTTGCCGATGTCTTTGAAAAACACTCTGCCGTGCTGGACGATCTGGGAGTCGATGCGAACAACGGCATCGGTGATCTGTACGCCAAAATCGATGAACTGCCGGAAGACAAACGCGCTGAGATCCTGGCGGATCTGGATGCTGTTTACGCCCAACAACCTGAACTGGCGATGGTGAATTCTGACAAGGGTATCACCAACCTGCACGTGCCCAGCGACGTCATTATCGACGCTTCGATGCCGGCTGCTATTCGCACTTCCGGACAAATGTGGGGGCCCGACGGCCAGCTGGCCGATATGAAAGCCATTATTCCGGACCGCAGCTATTCCGGCATCTATCAGGCCCCGATCGATTTCTGCAAAGAGCATGGCGCCTTTGACGTCACGACGATGGGCAATGTTTCCAACGTCGGGCTGATGGCTCAAAAAGCCGAAGAGTACGGGTCTCACGACAAGACCTTCGAAATCCCCGAGGCCGGCACCGTCCGGGTCGTCGATGGTGCCGGCAAGGTACTGCTGGAACACTCAGTTGACTCTGGCGACATCTGGCGTATGTGCCAGACCAAAGACGCTCCGATTCGGGATTGGGTCCGCCTGGGCGTCAGTCGTGCCCGAGCCACTGGCAACATGGCCATCTTCTGGCTGGACGAAAACCGGGCTCACGACGCTGCCCTGATCGCGAAAATCAATCTATACCTGCCCGAACACGACACCGACGGTCTGGACATTAGTATTCTGTCACCGGTCGAAGCCACGAAGCTCAGCTGTCAGCGTTGCAAGGACGGTCTGGATACGATCTCCGTCACTGGCAACGTTTTGCGGGACTACCTGACCGATTTGTTCCCGATCCTGGAACTGGGTACCAGTGCCAAAATGCTGTCGATCGTTCCCCTGCTGGCGGGAGGCGGCCTATTTGAAACCGGAGCCGGTGGTTCAGCCCCCAAACACGTGCAGCAATTCGTCGAAGAAGGCCATCTGCGATGGGACAGTCTCGGCGAATTTCTTGCTCTGGCCGTTTCACTGGAGGACCTGTCTGAAAAGACTGGCAACACGAAACTTAAAGTCGTCGCTGAAGCCCTCGACGCTGCGAACGACAAATATTTGGTAAACAACAAGTCGCCGTCACGAAAGGTCAACGAACTCGACAACCGAGGCTGCCACTATTACCTCGCCCTGTACTGGGCCCAGGCACTGGCGAGCCAAACAACGGATGACGACCTGAAGACCATATTTGCTAATCTCTCTGAGACGCTGACAGATAACGAAGCTAAAATAGTCGAAGAGCTTAACGCCGCTCAGGGAGCAACTGTGGATATCGCTGGTTACTACCTGCCTGCCGAGGCTAAAGTCTTCACTGCGATGCGACCAAGTGCGACTTTGAATGCTGCTGTTGATGCACTGCTGTGATGGTTCACCGATGGTTTCCGGCTGTCTCAGTCTATTACCGACCTTACTGCTTGTCCTCTCGCTCACGCTAACCGCGGTGACGCTGTCTGTCCGGTTATCTCTTTGACCACTTTCCCGCCCTTACCTCTTCGCCGAATGTACTGCTATGAACCATCGTTACCTTGCTGTGCTAGTCGTTTGTGTTTGTGGCGGCTGCCGGGACTCTGCCACCACAAGTGCCCCACAGCCCGCTGAATACCCTCCTGCCGTCGTTCAATCGGCGCCCGTCACTCCTGACAATGCTGAAGCCGTAGCGGCACTGGATGCTCTGGAAGCCTCACTGAAACGAAACGGCGCTGGCCAGATCGTCGAGGTCAATTTGCGGGATACTTCAGCGACGGATGATGCTTTGAAGCACGTTGCTGCCTTGGCTCAGGTCACGTCTGTGCTGCTTAATGATCTGCCGATCACTGACGATGGCCTTGCTCATTTTGCTGAATGGATGTCTCCTATCGTCAATCTGGATCTCCGCGGTTGCTCCGTTGGCAACGACGGACTCGGTCACCTCAAGGGGCTCAAATCACTGAAAGCCATTCGTCTGAACGGTACCAGTGGCACCACGACGGTTGACGATGGTGGATTGGAACACCTGGCTGACTTAACCAACCTTAAAGTCTTGGCGCTGGACGGGTTATGGGTCAGTGAGGTCGGACTGGAATCACTGGACAAGCTCATCAATCTGGAAGAGCTGTACATGAAGTCCACCACCATCAGCGATGACGGTTTGCTGTTGTTGGCTAATTATCCGAAGCTGAAAAAGCTGCGACTGGCGTTCAATCAAATCTCTGATGCGGGGCTGGCTCACTTGTCCGCCATCACGACACTTCAGGAACTGGACCTCAGCGAAAATTCTCAAGTCTTTGACGCTGGTATGGAGCACCTGTCAGCTCTTACCAATCTCAAAAAACTGAACCTGTGGCGAGTCGCCGTATCGGACGCTGGCGTCCAAAAACTGGCGACTTTGACCAATCTTGAATGGCTGAACCTAGATAACACTCAGCTGTCAGACGACGGACTGCCTGCTTTAAAAAGCATGACAAAGCTGACTTTTCTGCACCTCGGTTCTACGACGGTGTCTGATGCCGGATTGGCGAATCTGGAAGGGCTGACTACTCTCAAAGATCTTAAGGTCACTCGGACCGCGGTCACTGAAGAGGGTGTCGCGGCTTTACAGCCCAAACTTCCTGACACTAATATTCAGCTCCTCTACATCACGCCTTAGCGATTTCCGACGCCCGCCTGTTATCGCCTGTCGTCCATATCAACTTTTATGTTGATAACTCGTTGACGATCGCATGCTTCTTGTAGTGTAGGCCTTATTATTATTAACCGGCCCGACTACCTGGTGCTTTACCTGTTGGCATGTGACGAATAAGCCAACTGTTTCCTGGCACCGTTTTCCTGACGTGTCCTACGTTTAATAACGTACTGTCGTGTTACTAACTCTTTTGAGAGTAACGAATAGCGTTATTGGCCACTTCAGTTATCAACACTTGTCAGCCGCTCTTCTAATACTCCTACTTTATAATTTCTTTATATAGAACAAAGCTCTTTTCAACGTAACAAATCAACACCGTCCAGCCTCACCACCCCAACGACGTTGACTGAACAGTATGCTCGCCTGCTGTACCAACGCACTCGGCGGTCTGACGTGGTTAGCCTCTACAGTCCTAACCACGCCATAGCCAGCCGAGGCTACCTCGCTACTTCCCAGCCTGAGCGGTATTCTTTGGTGATGAAGCTGTCGGCTTCCGAGCAATTGGTGGCCACTAGATTCTTAGCGTCCCAATCAAGGGCCTTACCGACGCGATAGGAAACATTGCCCAACAACACACTTTCCGTCAGGGCACCGGAATAATCGAAGTTACAAGTGGTGGGCGACCCGTCCTTGCAGGCCTTGATCCATTCCTGATGATGGCCGATGGACTTCGGTATCGATAGTGCCGGCGGCTCAAAGCTCTTGAATTTGTCAGACGGGAATAGTCGGTAGCTGCCGTAATTGGCAAACATATTGCCTTCCGTACCGACAAACATCACGCCGCTGGCAGGAACTCGTTCGCCGGCGACCTGTTTAGGAATCATGTCGCCGTCGTACCATGTCAGGTTGCAGGCGACCATGTCGCCTCGAGCTGGGTACTTGTAACGAACAACCAGTCCGGTGGGAGCCATTTGTTCGTGGACCTCAGCGCCTTCGGCTTCGCAGTGAGTGGGATGGCGGAGTTTCAGAGCCCAGAAAGGCAGGTCCATATAATGGCAGGCCATATCACCCAGAGTGCCCTGACCAAAGTCCCAGAAGCGACGCCACTGAGCGGGGTGGTAGCGGCCGGCGACGTATGGTCGAACAGGAGCAGGTCCTATCCACAGATCCCAATTCAGGAAGTCCGGGGCGTCAGCTTCATCGCCGGTTAACGGTGTAATGCCCCAGCCTTTGCCGACCCATACGTGGACATCGGTAACATCGCCGATGGCACCACTTTGAATAACCTCCACGACACGTCGATAGTTGTCACCAGCGTGGATCTGAGTACCGAGCTGCGTGGCGACGCCTTTCTTAGCGGCCGCCTCAGCGATTATTCGAGCTTCCTGAACAGTGTGGGTGAGGGGTTTTTCACAGTAAACGTGTTTTCCAGCGTTGATGGCTCGAATCGTCGCCGGGGCATGATGATGATCGGTGGTGGCAACAGTGACAGCGTCAAACTTATCACCTTCGACATCTATCATTTCTCGATAGTCAGCGTAGGTGCGTGGCTCAAGTCCGTTCTTTTCGGTGAGCATCTTTTTGGATCGCTCGAGGTATCGAGCATCAATATCGCAAAGAGCCACGATGTTGTCAGTCATCACACCTTCAACATCAGCGGCGGCGCGGTTGGCGGTACCGATGCAGGCGATATTAAGTTTTTCAAGAGGGTTTTTACTGTCTTGAGCGGCGGATTCGCTGGCATATAGGCCGGAGGCGACGGCGGCGGTAGCGGCTGACTGTTGCAGGAAAAGGCGACGATTTTGTTTGCTCATGAAGTGACTCCAATAGGCTGGGCGACACCAGTCGCGGAGGAAGCGAGCTACCGCTCAGGCTGGAGGACGGTGGCAGGCGTGTTTATCAAGGAAGGAACAAGGCTAAGAGGATAAGCGAAGTGCCCCCCGATTAGCAACGAAAAGGCGGTAAGGCAGCTAATAGGTAGCCAGGACTCGGCATAAACGAAGGAACAGGAAGCGTAGCAGCAGTGACGAAAGACAGCCAGGAAAGCGGCTGGCCAGAACCGAAGAGAGAATAAAGGGCCCAAACAGGTCGATTAGGACAAGCCTCAAACAGCGATAACAGCGGGGGGGATCGCCTAACGGAGTAAAATACAGTAGTAGTAAGGTGGCCACGCTTCTACCTTATCCGGAAGAGACAGAAACCGGCTTTGGTTCAGACACACCACTTGAATCCGACCATCGAACGATTCTAAGAAAGCGTAAAACGACCAACTTAGGTCAGCACAGGACAGTCGTAAGACATCGAGGTCTCATCGAAACATGGAACAGGTTAGAATTCGTTTATGCACAAGGAGACAAGAATTCCAACAGCAGATAGGATAGATCCGCGTAGGGCGGCTATTCGATCGTCACCGCCCGCTCCTCCGACAACAGGGTGCTGGCGGAAAAATTAACAGGTCGAATCGAAGAATAGGACATAGCTCAACAAACTTTCCTGTCAGCCGTAGGGGGGTTCGAACAATTCCAGAGCTAATCATTGGACGAACAGGTCGTGTGGTAGCAGCAGATTGTTGAAAGGAATCAGCAGGAAGCAGTGCGGCAACACGTGAAAACTCAAAAGCGGTAGGTTGGGCGTGAACAGACTCTTCAAGACCACGAGATCCAGTCGATCAAACTCACTGGTCGAAGTCAGAGACTGATGCTGGGTGAACGGGCCGTACGACTAGCGGCGTCCGGATCACAGTTACCAGAAGATCAACAGGAAGCCTAGCGGATAAGACATCAGGAAGGAGAGACGCAGAAAGGCATCTCTCAACGACTTGACCGATAGGAACGAGCAGTGGGCGGTCTTCTTTATAGGGGATTAACGAATCTTCGAAAAGTAAAGGTGGAAGAATAGAAAGAGGCTGGCGGTGATGAAACAGGGAAATGACGGCCCAGTCAGTTCTTCCGAGGAAAGAATTAACGAACTAGTGCTTCGTCAGGATTCAGAATAGGGGTTCCACGAATTGGCTTGATGAGCGAATCTTCTCTTAACTCAAGGAGGAGATATCGAAGTAAAAGAAGTATATCGTGCGGTTGTCTAAGAAGGAGCGTGAGACGTAGCTTGGTGTGAGCAAACGGCTGACAGGCTCTTCGCAGAAAGTCTGGCGAGCTCAGATATAGTTGAAGTCAGATATTCGCGGACCGAACTGGACGGATGCTCGAATCGCCGAAGCGTATTCCTGTCGCGGACAAACCGAGGAGAATCAGCGGAAACGGTAAGTGACGGAAGGGTTAGAGATTGCCCTG
>JAQWLN010000188.1 GCA_029247265.1 Fuerstiella sp. | reverse complement strand
GCTGGAGACGTCATTACAATGTGGTTCGTCCTCACAGTTCTTTGGACTACCGGCCGCCAGCGCCGGAAGCCGTGCTATCAGCAATAAAGTTTACGCCAGGTCCGAGTTAGGATCTGGCACCATCCGTGGGGGCAGGTCAGTCTAACCACGATGACCAGTGGACAAGCTCGGTTTCCGATTGCGCCGACGAAGTACAAGTTCGGCGCGGCCGGCGAATGCGGCTTGATGATGAACACGGAACTATTGCCGAATCTCGCGAAGAAGGCTGACGACATCTGTTGGATGCGCAGCCTGCACACCGAAGCCATTAACCATGAACCTGCGATCACGGCGATGCAGACCGGCAATCAGGTCACGGGTCGACCATGCCTCGGATCGTGGGCGTCGTACGGTCTGGGATCGATGAACGAAAACCTCCCCGCGTTTGTTGTGCTGGTCGCTATTCCAGGGAATCGTGAACAGGAACAGGCAATCTCGTCGCGACTGTGGAGCGCCGGCTATTTGCCGGGCCGGCATTCAGGGGTTTCTTTCCGCAGCAGCAGCGATCCGATTCTGTTTATCAACAATCCGCCGGGTATCCCGAAAGCGATTCGCGGCCAAAGCATCGAAGGCATCAACGCGCTGAATCGAATCAACTATGAAACAATCGGCGATCCGGAAACGCAGACACGGATGCAACAATATGAAATGGCGTTTCGCATGCAGGCCAGCGTGCCCAAGCTCACTGATCTGAGTTCCGAATCGAAGCAGACTTTTGACCTGTACGGAGAAGACGCGAAGAAGCCCGGTTCGTTCGCCAACACGGCGCTGATGGCCCGACGGCTTGCCGAACGTGGCGTTCGATTCGCGCAGGTGTACCATAACAACTGGGACCACCACGCCAATGTTTCAGGACGCATGCCGGATCAATGCAAAGATGTCGATCGCCCGTGTTACGCGTTGTTGGAAGACCTGAAACAGCGCGGCATGCTGGACGACACGCTGGTCATCTGGGGCGGTGAATTTGGACGCACAATTTACTCGCAAGGCGGACTCACCAAAGACAATTACGGCCGAGATCATCATCCGCGCTGCTTCAGCATGTGGATGGCGGGCGGTGGAGCCAAAGGTGGAACAATCTATGGCGAGACCGATGACTTCTCGTAAAACATCGTAAAAGACCCGCTGCACATTCGCGATTTCCACGCAACTGTCCAGCATCTGCTGGGATTCGACCACGAGCGAATCACCTACAAGCACCAGGGCCTTGATCAGCGATTGACCGGAGTTGAAGCAGCTCACGTTGTTGAGGAACTAGTGGCGTAGTCCGCGGCACTCACTGGTCTCTGGGCTTCAATTGCGGTTACTCAACGGTTTGCGAATTCGGTCCGCCTTGTTCACAGCTGTCGAGTCTTTTCAGAACCTGCGTAAAACGCGACCTGCTGACGCCAACACGCCGTGCCAATTCAGCCAGCGTTTTGACCTCGCCAGAGTCGAGGAAGAATTGGTAGTAGCGAGCCAATCGCATCCGATCGCGCTTAGGCGCTGCCGACTTCGATTCTGCCGGAATTTGATCCGAAATGGATTTCCACTTGAGCATCTCAATGTGCGGCAATCGACGTAACCTCTTTGTACGAAAGGCACCTGGTTCAACGAATCGGTTAACAGAACGTTGGTCCGTAGTTCGAGACGGATACGAGTTTTGGATGCTTGAATCTGGCTCAAGTTACAAACCGAAGCGTATTTGCAATTTGCCAAGCTGCAATACGTGCGGCAGCCCTCAGCAGTTGCCCGCGATATTGAAAGAGACACCGTTCTGAGGTTGAAGCCAGCCCGATGCGCACGGGATCGCAATACGTTTAGCTCCCAGGATCAATGGCCGCGTGGTAAACTCGGCCGTCGTCTACCCGATGAACAGGCCACGATGACAGTCCAGCGGCAATGGTGACTGCATCGGCTTTGACAGTCCCCTTTTGAGCAGACAAGCGGTCTACTTGAATTCGAGTTTCCTCAATCGAATGAGAATCTGATGATGTTTGGACGCTATAAACCATGGCAGTCGGCCATGATGATTATGTCGACGACCTGCGCGTTATAGCCATGCCGGTCAGGTCTAAGCGACGATCACGCCACGACGTCGGGTGAATCAGTGGGCAACCGTCCCAACATTGTCCTGATCATGGCCGATGACATGGGCTATTCGGATTTGGGCTGTTTTGGCGGTGAAATCCAAACGCCGAATCTCGACCGTCTAGCCGATGGCGGGCTGCGGTTTACCAATTTCTACAGCGAGAACATGTGCTGGGTGTCGCGGGCCGCGATGCTGACGGGAGTTTACCACAAGACCTCGATGGTAGAGAACGCTCTGCATCCTCGCTGTGTCACGCTGGCCGAAGCCGTACGGGCAAACGGATATCAGACTCGAATGTCGGGCAAGTGGCATCTGGCCGGGAAGCCTTATCACATTTATCCCAACGACCGTGGGTTTGACGAGTTCTACGGCATCCTGGGAGGTGCGGCCAGTTTTTTTGCTCCGTCGTCTCTGTGTCGTAATAGGACGAACGTTGAAGCAGAGGAGCACAGCGATCCGGATTATTATTTCACGGATGCGGTCAGCCATGAGGCATCCCGGATGATTCGCGAGGCCGCCACGGACCGGCCGTTGTTTCTGAGCGTAGCCTACACGGCTGCTCACTGGCCGTTGCATGCCCCGGAAAAGGATGTTGCTGCGTACGAAGGCAAGTACGCCATGGGCTGGGATCAATTACGCAAGCAACGCCTCGCACGAATGAAACAGATTGGCCTCGTGCGGGACGATTTGACGCTGTCACCTCGCCACTCGAAAGTTCCGTCGTGGCAGACCGAACCGCACCGGGAATGGCAGCAACGTCGGATGGAAGTCTATGCGGCTCAGGTAACGGTGATGGATCGGGGGATCGGCCGGATCTTAGAGGCCCTGCAACAATCCGGGCGTATGGAAAACACGTTGATCTTCTTCACGATTGACAACGGCGGATGCCACGTTGAATACACACCCGACCGCAAGGGTGACTATCTTCCGGAAACAACTCGCGATGGTCGACCGGTGCGTCCCGGCAACCTGCCCGAAATCATGCCCGGGCCTGAGGACACATACCAGAGTTATGGCCATGGCTGGGCTAATGTCTCAAATACGCCGTATCGATTGTTCAAGCAATACGACCACGAAGGCGGCATCCGTACGCCGATGATCGCGCACTGGCCAAACGGCATCGAATCGACAGGGCGACTGGTTCCGACGGTGTCTCATCTGATTGACATCATGCCGACGGTGCTGGAAGTGACAGACACAACTGTCCCGGAACAAGTTGCTGAGGGAGCACCAGTCAACATGGATGGCATATCGCTGGCGGCTGCGTTCAGCGGCGAGAGCATTGCAGGACATGAAACGCTGTTCTTCCATCACAACAAAGGGCAGGCACTGCGGCATGGCCAATGGAAACTTGTTAAGGCGAAACAGAATAAGAAAAAGACGTCGTGGGAATTGTACAACCTGAAACAGGACCCCACCGAGCAACGAAACGTCGCTGACCAAATGCCGCAGAAAGTTCAGGAACTGGCTGCGATCTGGGGTGCCGAATCCGATCGACTGGCCACACAGGCGCAGATCGAGTGAACGCGTCAGAAAAATCCTTACCGCTGTACGTTGAGAAACGGTTATCGTGTTGGTACAGCGTTTTACACTGACTTGTGGCCGCGGCGAACGTCCTTCCCCCTGTGAGAGTCGGCTTCCCACGAGCCCCGCGACCGGATTTTTTGGAAAACTGCTCTAATCCGCCGTCTCATCTTGATTGGGTTGACGATGAATTTTGGATTGCGTTCCGTATGTTTTCTTGGCGTTGTTCTTTTGGTGGGTGCAGCCAATGCCGGTGCAAAGCAACCCGCGTGGGCAGGTCAGGGCCGCTACCGTATTGTGGTTGAAGTTCCGCCGGTTCGCGATCTCGGTCGACCTGAGGACGAGATGGTGGCGCAGGTGGAACTCGATCTTTACAGACAGTTCCCCGCTGCGCCGGAAAAACACAGGATTGACCTGCATTCTCTGCAGGTGATTCGTCAGGACTCACACGCCGCCCCGTTTGCGAAACATATCCAGCAGCGCTGTCCCGAGGGACGACCATTCCGGTTCTACGACAGTGGACTGCCGGACGAATTCCCAACCTGGAGGCGCTATGCTTCACTGGAAGCGCTGGGCAATCGTCCGGTGATGCAGCCAAAGGAACGTCTGCAGTTCGGACACCGCGTGTTCAATCCCGTGGCAGAACATGTGCAGGGGACTCTGGTCTGGGCACACACGCAGACCGGAAATGCCGCTTCGACCTATGGTGTTTATTTCGATGTGGTTCCTGCCACTCAGGCAATTACGTCGCCACCCGCCGGATGGATTGGTGACGGCAGCAATCGGATTATAAAGGACAGCCAGGCACTCGGGCCGCCCGGGAACGCTTCTGCCAGCGTGGTGGACTGGAACGACGACGGACTGGCAGACCTGTTGTACGGCGTTTCATCGGGATACGTCATTGTTGCGGAGAATACTGGCAGTCACAAGAACCCGGCGTTCGATCGTCGTCGGTTGATTCTTGATGCATCAGGAGCACCGATCGACGTGGGCTATGATGCGTGTCCATTATCGGTCGACTGGAACGGCGACGGCGTGCGCGATTTACTGATCGGTGCTGAGAAAGGTTGTGTTATGTTTTTTGCAAATCAGGGAACGGATGCTGATCCGGCGTTTGAGTTCATCGGATTTGTTGAGGCCGATGGGGCGATGCTGCTGACACCGAATTGGCCGATCGCGGAACAGCCGCACGGTAAGGCGGGCGATGTGTTTCCGGCGGACTACCTGGCGATCCCCCGTGTGTGCGACTGGGACGGAGATGGCGATCACGACCTGCTGGCCGGCGGCTTTGTGACGGGTTGGATCTTTCTTTTTGAAAACGTTGGCACGCTGGACGATGGCACTCCGGAACTTCGCGCGCGAGGACCGCTTACGGTGGACGGCGAACCTCTTGACACGGGTTGGGCGGCCGCGCCAGTTACGGTGGACCTTGATCACGATGGTGACCTGGACTTGATCTGCGGTGCAAAATCGGTCACGGCGACCGGCGGAGATACCAGTGATTCGACTGGCAACCTGCAGTACTTTGAAAACGTCGGCGATCGCACCCGCCCCGTATTGAAGAAGCGTCCCTTTCCTGCCAACGCTCCACCGCAGACCGGATCGACTCTGATGGCGCCGGTCTGTGACTGGAACGGCGATTCGCTGCCCGACCTGCTGCTGGTGACTCGGGCTTCCATGCAGGTCTTCGCCGTACCCAACATCGGTTCACGAAAAATTCCACAGTTCGACATGAGTGGCCCGGCGATCCCGGCGACCTGGACCAGTCAGTCACTGCCGCCTGGTACCTTCATGGATTGGAATCACGATGGCCTGCCGGATTTGATGAACCGTTTCAGCGTCTTTCTCAACGATGGAACCGGTCTGCC
>JAQWLN010000159.1 GCA_029247265.1 Fuerstiella sp. | reverse complement strand
TATTTCCAGTGCGTAACGCAGCAACCGGCTGGCGAAGCGCGTGACTCGGTCATTTGGCGGCCGTTTCGTGATCAGTGTATACAGTAGTTGGTACACGGCGACGAAGGCCAGCACGCCTTCAATAAGCCTGCCGATGACCGCAAAAACCACAGTGAACAGAATTCTCTTGCCGGTCGTACTTCGATCAATGACCGTCGATTCAGGGTCATCGAGAGCGCTATTCTCCATCTCAAGCTCCATTCCAATGTAAAGGACGTGTCAGAGCTATTCGTTGACAACTCGAAATTATTGGGCATATTTGGCGAACAGAATCGTCGAGCAGAATGCCGATCGCTCATCGCACTCTGAGCGACAGATGGGCGTTTCTCTCTGCCTCAGGTTTTGCGTCCCGGCTGCAGGCCCGGTCTTCGCATGTTCACCGCAGCTCCGACTTAATGAGAGTGGTCGGTGATATCGCTGGTTCACAAGGCGGGCAGCCGATATCGTTCTCACTTTGTTTTCCCGAAATCCAGGAGTTGTGATTCCCAATGCCCGGCCCAAACTACACAAGTCGTCGATCCCGATTACTGCGCGCGTTCAAGAACATTGGAATTGATGGACTCATGATTTCCGGTGAATCCAATGTGCGGTATCTGACCGGATTCACAGGTGACTCAAGCTGGCTTTACCTGAGCAAGACCGCCAGGGTGCTGATCAGTGACAGCCGCTACACGACTCAGATCGCCAATGAGTGCTCGGGACTGGATGTTGACATTCGTGACGCTCGCAAGCCGATGAGCGTTGCGGCCGCCGAGGTCGTGAAACAATCGAAGACAAGGCGACTGGGCTTCGAGGCTGATCACCTGACCGTTACGCAGCATACAGCTTTACAGGGACGGATTGAGTCAGCGGAACTGGTGTCGACGAGCGGTTTGACCGAACGATTGCGGGAAATTAAGGACAAATGGGAGCTTACTCAGATCCGCGAAGCCATTTATCAGGCAGAACGCGGCATTGGTGTGGTCCGCAGCAGCCTGCGACCGGACCAGACGGAACGTGACATCCGTTATACACTGGAAGCGGCGATGCGCAGTTTTGGTGCGACGGGGCCTGGTTTTGAGCCGATTGTCGGCGTAGGCCCGACGGGTGCACTGCCTCACGCGCATGCGGGGGACCTGACGGTCAGGGAATCACCAATGCTCCTGATTGACTGGGGAGCCGAAACTCGTTCGGGCTACCGCAGCGATCTGACGCGCGTTTTCGTCACAGGGCGCGTTACCAAGCAGATGCGGACGGTCTATGACACCGTCCTGAAGGCTCAACAGAAGGCGATTGCGGCCATTAAGCCAGGCGCCACCTGCAAGGCGGTTGACTCGATTGCTAGAAAAGTCATCGCAAATGCGGGCTTTGAAAAGTTCTTTGGGCACGGATTGGGGCACGGATTCGGCCTGGATATTCATGAATCCGTGCGAATGAGTCCGATTTCCGAGCAGGTCCTGGACCCCGGGATGGTCGTGACTGTTGAGCCGGGAATCTACCTGCCAGGCAAGTTTGGTGTGCGTATCGAGGACGATATTCTGGTAACAAATACCGGTCATGAGGTTTTGACGTCCGTTCCTCGCGAATTCGACGATGCCGTCGTCGAATTCCTTGCATAAACACCGAATCTACGGGAAAGTGTGCGACTTTGGCGCGGCTGCAAACTTTTGGACGTCGCTCTGCCACAATAATGACACACTATGCATCTTGCCATCACGTACGAGGTGCCAGAATAAAACGCGTTCCCCGAGGAGCTGCGTTTCGACGGAGAGAATTTATGGCCAAACCTGAAGGTGCCGACAAAGGCAGTTTTGACCTCGATAAGTTCCGCAAACTCCTGCAGTTGATGGAAAAGCACGGAGTTACGGAAGCAAATCTGCAGAAGGATGGTGAGTCGTGGAAGGTGCGCCGCGGACCAAAGCAGGTGACCGTCGCTCCGGAAGCGACGGTGGCGCCTCCGGTCGCAGCCGCTCCTGTTGCAGCAGCAGCTGCCGCAACGCCACCGCCAGCAGCAGAAGCACCAGCCGCCCCGGCAGGAATCACGATCGACGCCCCCACAGTTGGCACGTTTTACTCGTCGCCGACTCCCGAAGACCCGGTGTTCGTGAACGTTGGGTCGACAGTGCAGCCGGACACGACCATTTGTATTATTGAAGCCATGAAGGTCTTCAACCAGATCCCGGCCGAAAAGTCGGGCAGGATCGTCGAGGTTCTTGTGGCGAACGGTGATCCCGTGGAATTCGGCCAGCCACTGTTCCGAATTGAACCAGCGTAGGTCTGGCAGACGAACTTAATTTCTTTCAGTGGGATTTGGACGGCGTACCTGATTTATGTTTCAACGAATTCTGATTGCCAATCGCGGCGAAATTGCCCTGAGAATTATTCGTGCCTGCCGCGAACTTGGCATCGAGTCCGTCGCGGTTTTCAGTGAAGCCGATCGTGGCGCACATTACCTGGACCTTGCTACCGAGGCCTATTGCATCGGTCCGGCCGCTGCGTCAGACAGCTATCTGCTGATCAACCGTTTAATCAGCGTTGCTGAGATCGGCAATGTACAGGCTGTGCATCCGGGCTACGGATTCCTGGCAGAGAACGCTCACTTCGCCAAAGTGTGTCGCGACTGCAATATTGAATTCATCGGTCCGCCCCATGAGTCCATGTCTCAGCTGGGCGACAAAGTCAGTGCACGGGCCATTGCAATGGCGGCCGACGTGCCATGTGTTCCCGGCAGTGACGGTTTGGTGGCGGACGCGGACGAAGCCGTTCGTGTCGCTAACGAGATTGGTTACCCGGTATTGATCAAAGCAACCGCCGGTGGTGGTGGCAAGGGTATGCGAGTCGCCGGCAATGATGTTTCTCTACGGGCCGGATTGCAGGCAGCGTCCGCAGAAGCTGAAAAGGCATTCAGCAACGCAGGCGTTTACGTGGAAAAATATGTGGAACGTCCTCGGCACGTCGAAGTTCAAGTGCTTGCAGATACCCACGGCAATGCCGTCCATCTGTGGGAACGGGACTGTTCGATGCAGCGTCGGCATCAGAAACTGATCGAAGAAAGTCCGGCCCCGAATCTACCGCCGGAAGTTCGGGATGACATCTGCAGTTCGGCCGTCAGATTGATCAAACAGTCGGGCTATCAGAATGCCGGTACTGTCGAGTTCATTGTCGACAAGGACTACAACTTCTACTTCATCGAAGTCAATGCACGCATCCAGGTCGAACACCCGGTCACTGAAATGGTGACCGGGATCGACCTGATTCAGCAGCAGATTCTCATTGCTGCTGGCGAAAAGCTGCCGTTCACGCAGGAGGAAATTCCGTGCAACGGCTCGGCAATTGAATTGCGAGTGAATGCCGAGGACCCGGAAAATGACTTCCGCGGCAGCCCCGGGAAGATCACGAAGCTTCGACAACCAGGAGGTCTTGGCGTAAGGTTCGATTCACACGTTCACGAAGGCTACACGATCAGTCCTTATTATGATTCGATGATCGGTAAGCTGATTGTGCACAAGCCGAGTCGAACGGAATCGATCGCCTGTATGAAACGCTGCCTGCGAGAGTTCGCCGTCGAGGGCGTCAAGACAACTCTGCCATTGGCGAAAAAAATGTTCAATCACGCTGCGTTCGCGGACGGCACGGTCGACACCACGTTTGTTGAACGGACGTGGTAACGGCACCGCCGTACGTCGGTGCCACAAACAGTCATCTTGATGACAACTGAATCAATGAACGCGACCGTCGTTTCGTGGTGACGCCACGGCGACAACAGCGATGTGATCGCGGCTCACGTACGATCACCCCCGTCTTTGTGTCCCGTTTTACTGCTGGAAATTAAAAACAAATGTCTCACGGTATCAAGAAAGTTGCCCTGCTGTTCTCTGGCGGGCCCGCACCTGCGGCTAACGCTGTCATTTCCACATGTGCGATTTCGTGCATCAACAACGGTATTGATGTCGTTGGCATCAAGCACGGCTATTCCAGTTTGATTGATTACAATCCGGAACGGCCGCTGGAAGAGGGAAAAGACTACATCGAACTGAACGAAGTCATGCTGCGAAGAACACGCAGCAAACAGGGAATACTGATCGGAACGGCCCGTTCAAACCCCGGCAAATTCGTTTCCAGTCCCCAGGACATGAATGATGCTGATAAAGTCGCTCCCCTGAAGTGTACCTATGAGGGGTTGCGTTCTCTGGGCGTTGATGCTCTTGTCTCAATCGGCGGCGATGACACTCTGAAAACAGCCAACAAGTTCAAGCTGTATCAGGACAGTCTTCCTGAAGGCAGTCCACGAATCCCCGTCGTTCACGTCCCAAAAACGATCGACAACGACTACATGGGGATCGACTTCACGTTCGGCTATTTCACCGCCGTGGAAACGCTGGGTACTGAAATTCGTAATCTGCATGCCGATGCGGAAGCAGGTCGAGCCTACTTCATGGTGGAGAGTATGGGGCGAAGCGCAGGCTGGCTGGCATATGGTGCTGCCATATCCGGCGAAGCCACTATGGTGATCAGCGTCGAGGACATTACCGACGATTTGCTTCTGCCGGAATCGACACCTAACCGAAAGATTATGGACGTCGATAAACTGACCCAGAAGATTGTCCGCATGATGCGCTATCGTCAGGAGAAGCAGGGCAAAGAATACGGCGTCGTCGTGCTGGCAGAGGGATTGGCGGAATACCTTTCCGATGATGTTCTTAAGGATGTTCCGCGCGATGATCACGGACACATTTCTGTCGCCCATGTCGATCTGGGCAAGATGTTTGCCAAACGAGCGGCCGCAGAATACCAACGTCAGACGGGTGCCAAAAAGAAGGTAACAGGATTACAGCTGGGTTATGAGTCTCGTTGTGCCCGTCCGCATGCTTTCGACGTCCTGCTTGGCAGCCAGCTGGGAGTGGGTGCTTACCGAGCCCTGTGTGAGAAAGAGCACAATGGAGTGATGGTTTCGGTGTCTGGCCAGCTGGATCTGCACTATGTAGATTTCGAGAAGCTGGTTGACCCGGCAACACTGGTGACAGTCGTACGTTTCATTCCACCCGGCAGCGACTTTCACAAACTGGCTCGTTTTCTTGAAACCAGCATCAACGATTAGCACAACCTTCGGACGAGTGTGCACACGTGTCGTCGCAGAGTGGGGCTGCGTTTTCCGCATCCGATATCCCGAAACGCGTGCACATTCGAATCGGTTCCATTCTAGTACTCCGTCTGTTGTTTTGAATTCTGTTTCCCACCGGCGAGTATCAAGCCATGAGATGCCTCTGCATTGTCCTGACAGCCATCGTGTTTTCGTCAAATCAGACCGCTCTGCAGGCCGCAGATGACGCTGACTGGGTGCGAATCAAACTGGATGAACGATTTCGTTCAGAAGGAGTCGCCGCTGCCGATCTTAACAATGACGGCACACCGGATGTCGCTGCCGGCGACGTGTGGTATGAAGCTCCGGCAAAAGGTTCAGCCGATCATGTCAACGCGCAAAAATGGAAGCTGCATGAAATCCGAACCCCCGGTGACTTCGTGGCAGGTCAGGGGTACAGCAACAGCTTTGCAAATGCTGCCTGGGACATGAATAAGGATGGCTGGCAGGATGTTGTCATCATCGGTTTTCCTGGTGATCCGTTCCATTGGTACCAGAACCCTGGACGTACCCGCGGCCCGTGGAAAGAAAACGTCATCTGGACCAGTATCTGCAATGAGTCTCCTGAATTTGAAGACCTGAATGGTGACGGTACTCCCGAATTCATATTCGGTTCACAGCCGGAAGCTCAGATGGGATTCGTCAGGATTCCTTCAGCATCGAAAGTGACTGATATGTTTCAGTTTCACGCGGTCAGTGAGCCCAGTGCAGAACCCGCGCAGAAAAAGAACCGTGGCCTGGACAATGGAACGTTCAAGTATTATCACGGTCTGGGTGCAGGCGACATGAATGGTGACGGACACCGAGACGTCATAATAAGCCACGGCTGGTGGCAGTCACCCGGCAATTTGCAGTCAGCGGACCTCTGGAAATTCCATCCGATTCGCGTGAAGTCGGGTGATAGTGAAGTCCCGCTGCCGAAAGCCGCGAATTTGTATGCCGACGATCTCGATCTGGATGGTGATGCTGACCTGTTTCTAAGTTCGGGCCATGAGTACGGAGTGTGGTGGGCCGAAAACAAAGGGGCTGCCGGCTGGGATCTTCATGAGATTGACATGTCGTATTCGCAGACTCACGCTGTGGAAACCGTCGACATCAACGGCGATGGACAGTTGGATTATGTCACCGGCAAACGCTTCTTCGCTCACAACGGAAACGATCCCGGCGGTAACGATAAAGTGGTGATGTACTGGTACGAAGTCAAACGAGTCAAAGGCCAGAGACCGACGTTTATACCGCACCAGATTCTCGCAGGTAAGGGCACGGGGGTGGGGACGCAGTTTGAAATTCACGACATGAACGTTGACGGCAAACCGGATGTCGTGTTGTCGAATAAGAAGGGTGTCAACGTACTGCTTCAGAAATAGACGTGAGACATTAAGTGTTCTGAGTTTCAGAGCGCCGCGGGCCGTAACGATGAAATAATCTGACGTCAAGACTATCCCGTCGCTGCAGCAATCACAATGAGCGTGCTGACCCGGAACGGGCCCACGCAACCGACAGGCCGCACACTGACCGTGACGTACGACTGCTGTAGACTGAACCAGTGTCTGGCGTAAGCACACAGGTCCGTCGTCTGCAGTTCCGTTCATGGAAACTTGATACACATTGTCCCGAGGATTTGCACTTTTCCAGGGTTCGTTGGTATGGCGCTCGTAGATCTGAAGGTCATGACCCGTGAGGGACGACTTCCTGAGGATGTCGATGAGTTTCTTGATGAAGCGAATGCCCGCGTCGCTAACTTCATAGAAAACGGCAACCACGGGATCACCGGATTTGTCCCGAGTGACTTTGACATCGTTTATCACACTCTGGAAGCCATTGCTGAAGATAGTATTTCGCCGGGAAACGTGTTTTGCGAGTGGGGCTGCGGAATCGGAGCCATCGCGATGTTGGCGGCCATGCTGGAATTTCAGGCCTATGGAATTGAGATCGAACGCAGTTTGGTCGAAGAGTCCCGTATCCTAGCAGAAGATTTCGATCTGCCGGTCGACTTCGTCGCCGGAAGTTTCATTCCTCAGGGGGGCGAGTCGATCGTCGAAGAACACTACACGGGTGAACATTGCTGGCTGAGTTCCAACGTGGACGATGCCTATCCTGAGTTGGGTCTGGGCCCGGGGGACTTCGATGTCGTGTACGCTTTTCCCTGGCCTGGTGAAGAAAACGTAATCGCCAGTCTGTTTGACGAATTTGCGTCCGTCGGGGCAATTCTGCTGACATACGATAGCGCGACACTACAGCGAACCGGCTCAGTGCAGTATCGCAGCATCGATCGCAGCCTGTATGAA
>JAQWLN010000140.1 GCA_029247265.1 Fuerstiella sp. | reverse complement strand
ACAGATCGACTACCAGGTGTGTCGGTGGTCGGCATAATGGGTTACGAAGGACACCTGTTGACGATCGCTGATCCGGCAGAAAAGAAGTCTGCCATCTTCGACGCGATGAACGTGTTAGAACAAAGTCGGGATGCAATTCAGCAGGAAGGCGTGTGCTGTGACTTTGTCAGTGCGGGCGGAAGCGGCTCTTTCTGGATGACCGGACAGCACGAGGCGGTGACAGAGCTTCAGGCGGGCGGCGGCATCTTCGGAGACCTCTTCTACACTCAGGCCTGCGGATTACAGGACGTTGAACCGGCGCTGACGCTCACGGCAGATGTTGTTTCGCGGCCGTCCCTAGACCGAGCCGTACTTAATTGTGGACGGAAAGCCGTAAATCCGGTGGTTCACTCGCCGGAGCTGCTTAATGTGGCCGGTGCCAGCATTGAGTCTCTCAGTGCCGAACACGCTGTTGTGTCACTGGATGGGACCGCCCGCGACCTGAAAATTGGTGATTCTGTCCGCTTGGTGCTGGGCTATTCAGATCATTCCATCCTGATGCATCGACACATTCACATTTATCGGGGAACAGAAAAAGTTGACGTCTGGCCCGTCATACGGGGCTAGAGCAGTTTTCGAGAATATGTAGGACGTTTGGGCGTGGGAAGTCCACATTGCAGGCCGGAAAACGTTATTCGCGGCTATGACTCAGCGTAATACGCTGTAATCAATAGTTGCCGGAAACGAGCAATTGCAAATTGCCTGTTGAACATTACGATTCCGACAGATTGCGGTCGGGGAGTTGGCCAATTGGCCGACAATGGCCTTGCCAGGTCTGCCGCAGCTGAACTCATGCGAAAGCTTGAGTCTTTATGTTGAATGGCTTCGATCAGGAATGCAGGACTCATACTTAGCTGAGCTGCAGAAAGTTACTGATGGCCGATGTTTTTTGGTGCAGGATCGTATCCAGAGACTGCCCGTGATTTTCAGGTGAATCAATCGTCATGAGTATCGATCATATCGCTCGCGTTCAGGAATTCATGCCCGAGATCGTCGCTTCCGATCCCAGCAGCAGTCATGCGGGCACAACGCCGGGAAGCTTTTCAGCGGCTCCGCAGATCGCTGCAGGTCGATCCGGAGCGTTGACCTATTCGTCAATGGATACACCCGGAATGCCGGAGGTCTCAGACCGTACGGCGTGGGACTTCATGCCGGACGACTGGGCGTTAAAGGCAGGCTGTGAGAAAGACTATGAACGCGCTGAGGCGTGGGAGCCGCCTGCCGGTTTCGAAGCGATCACTCAGTTGGAGCATGCTCGCTGTGGCGAAGTAACCTCAGAGATGCTGCGTGTCGCCGATCGAGAAGATCATCTTACACCCGAACAGGTACGCGATGAAGTTGCTGCCGGACGGATGGTTATCCCGGCGAACAGAAATCATCTGCGGTTCAATCTGGATCCGATGGCCATCGGTCGCGCCTCAAAGACCAAGGTGAACGCCAACATGGGCGCGTCGCCAGTCTCGTCCGGGACGTCAGAGGAAGTAGAAAAGCTGCAGTGGGCAGAACGCTGGGGGGCGGATACGGTCATGGACCTGTCGACCGGTGGCGATCTGGACGCCTGCCGTGAAGCAATCATCGAAAACAGCACGGTGCCCATTGGCACGGTGCCGATTTATTCGATGATCATCGGCCGGAAGATTGAGGATCTCAACAGGGAGATGATTCTGGAGACGCTTGAGCATCAGGCTCTGCAGGGCGTTGACTACTTCACAATTCATGCCGGTGTTCTGCAGGAACATTTGTCTCTCGTGAAGGATCGACTGATCGGCATCGTCAGCCGCGGCGGATCACTGCTGGCGAAGTGGATGATTACGCACGGTCAGCAGAATCCAATGTATACATTGTGGGAAGACATTTGCGACGTGATGCGGAAGCACGACGTGACGTTCAGTATTGGTGATGGTCTACGCCCTGGTGGACTGGCAGACGCCACGGATCTGGCCCAGTTGGCGGAACTGTCCGCCATCGGAGAACTGACCGAACGAGCGTGGCGGAAGGGCATACAGGTGATGGTCGAAGGTCCCGGGCATGTACCGCTGGACCAGATTGAATTCAACATGAAACTGCAGCGTCGACTTTGTCACGGGGCTCCGTTCTATGTGCTGGGGCCGCTGGTGACTGACATATTCCCCGGCTACGATCACATTACCAGCTGCATCGGTGCAACCAGCGCCGCATGGCACGGGGCCAGCATGTTGTGCTACGTGACTCCCAAAGAACACCTTGGGCTGCCCAAGAAGGATGACGTTAAACAGGGCTGCGTCGCGTACAAAATTGCGGCTCATGCGGCAGACGTGGCGCTGGGAATTCCCGGCACCCGTGATCGCGACGACGAACTGACGCTGGCGCGGGCGGCATTGAATTGGAAAAAGCATTTCGAACTGAGCTTTGACCCGGACGTCGCCCGAGCCTACCACGACGAAGACCTGGACGTTGACACTGACTTTTGTGCGATGTGTGGACACGATTGGTGCAGTGTTCGAATCAGTAAGGAGATCGTGGAATTTGCCAGTGGCAAAGCTGAAGCCTATAAATGGGACAAGGCCAAGGTGACTGAAGCACTGACGGATGAACAGAAAGAAATTTTGGAGAAACGCGGCGTTCTGAGTCCCGAAGAAGTTCACCGTCTGGCATCAAAAACTCGAAAGGACATGGGAGCAGACGACGGCAAAGCCGCCTGCCACAGCGAAACCGTTGATTCTGAAAAAGCACAGCTGCTGCAGATTGTCGAGCTGGGCACGGATGAATAGACGACGGTATTGAACTCAGATCGGAGTCGGACACTTCAGGTGTCGTGATCAGTGCACAGTTCGGCGCATCTATTATGGAACTGCCACAGCTTCCTGAAGTCGAAGCATTTCTGCCGGATTGGTCAGTCACGCGATTCATGGTGGTCGATCGATCGGAACGCTGGGCATCTGCTATGTCCGCACAGGTCACGGAGAAACTGCACGACAGTGTCGGTGATGCTCCGGGAATCGGAAACATCGTCTTCGATTCCTATCCGACGACGAAAGATATTGCCTCGGTTGCTCGACAAATCAACTCAGTAGCCCTGGTGATTTTTCTGGACGGATTGGAAAGGGAATGCCTGACACTTCTGCGCCGCTTCGTCACCGCGCCCCGCCGGCCGGCAATATTGATTATCGCTGACGAGTGTCACCAGGAATTGATGCCTGTGCTGCTCGAATCCGGCGTTGACAGCCTGCTGTTTAACGTCGTTAATGACATTCCGGTCGCCGAATGGTGTTTGCGGCTGATGTCCCAACGCTCATGAATGTGAAACGTAGCTGTGCCTGAGCATGGCACGTTGCAACTTTGGTGCTGAAGTGCGGTCAGAATTACCAGGTTCGGGTTGCGCGGACGTATGTCGGTTGGTAAAACATTGGCATGAACGGAATCACGAGAATATGCGGTCGGACGTGTGGCGACGCGGTTCGCGTCCTGCCTGCCGTCAGATTTGCCACTGTAGTGCTGGCTGTCGCGATGTGCTACTTGCCAGCCGCGGCCCAGACAGGATCGGCTGCGGAGAAGGCGAACGATGCCACGGCGAAACAGAATGATACTGCCGAACAGGTCGTTCCGACCGACCCCGCTGTAACGTCAGCAGTCAATGACCCGATTGCTGAGCATGTGCGGGTGATCACCCGGCTTCAGGAGGAGCTGTCGGCAGCACAACTTGAGGAGGCTGCGCACAAGCCGGTGACCCAGTTGCTGGAGAAGTCGGTTGCCCACGTCACGAAGATCCGGGAACTAGAGCAGTCCACTGCCGATATTGTCACAAAAACGAGTGAGCTCAGTGCTGAGGTGGAACGTCTTCAGATGCCGCTTGAACCTTTGGCGGGGAGTGACCTTACCGAACCGACGAAGGCCGAGGTTGCGAGCGAAATCGCTGCATTGACGCTCAACCTGGCGGCCGAACAGAAAAATGTCACCGCCGCAGAAGCGGCCGCTGCCAGTCCGCTGACCTCCAAACAGGTACAGCAGCAACGCATCATTGACCTGCAGAAGAAACTGGATGAGATCGAAGCGTCGCTGAGGGCTTTGCCCCGCAATTCGGAAACGCTGTTACAGCGCGCCACAGAGCAGGAGCTGATAACCCGTCAGGCTCGCACGCAGGCTGAACTTGAAATGGGCAATGCCGAATTGGTTCGGCTGACGACAGAGGTGAAACTGACTCTGCCAACGCTTCGCAATTCTTACCGAAAACAGCTGATCCGACAGTACCAGCAGCGCCTTGAGGTGCTGCAGAAAAAATTTAGAGGACTGCGCCAAACCGAGACGGACGATCAGGTGACGGAAGCGGAGAATGCTCGGCATGTGATTGCCGGTCTGGCCTTTGCAGACGTCCGGGAGTTGCTGGAAACCGGCACTGAGCTCGCCGAAGTCAACAGCCTGACCGTGGTGGATATCGCGAAACGCGAGGATGAAGTGAAACTACTCAGGGAGGCCAACGATCGACTGGAATCTGAAGCTCAGAAGATTCAGCAACGGATCGAGGATTTCGGCGCAGAAGGAATAATTGGTCGCGGTTTATTGCACTTCCACGACCAGTTCACGTCGCGCGTAGACATCGCTGACCTGATGAAACAGACGGAGAGGGAGCGGTCCGAAGAGTGGCTGAAGCAGTTGAAATATGCCGACGATCTCGAAATCTACGAAGATCTGACAGGCCGGTATCAACAGTCATACAACGTGGAACAGGTTGCGGTTATCGAGGGGCACGGTGAGCTGTTGAAGTCGTTGGGTAAGAATTCCAGACAGTTGTCAGATCTGCTCTCAGATCTGGACGCCGGAAACCGGCGGAAGCTGGCACTGATGGACGAGTGGGAAGAATATGCGAGTGAGCAGTCTTTGTGGTTTCGCAGCCACCCAATGCTGACGTTTTCCGATCTGGTGTCGTTGCCTGCCGCGTTTTCCGGTGCGGTTCGTGAAGCCCGGGCAGGCTTAAGCAACACGTTTGGAAACACGGGTGGAAATTTCCTTTTCATTCTGATCCCAGCCGGGCTGGTTGTCTCGCTGTTGTTTGCCATACAGCACAGAGCGAATATCGGCCTGAATGC
>JAQWLN010000113.1 GCA_029247265.1 Fuerstiella sp. | reverse complement strand
AAGAGCCGTCGGCCAACACGGCATTGATTGGTGGCAAGATTCTCACGATGGATGTTGACGAACGAGTTGTTACGGCGATCGCGATTCGTGACGGCAGAATTCTCGCCGTTGGCAGCGATGACGAGGTCAGAAAGTTTTGCGACGACAACACCGAAGTCGTCGAACTTGGTGGCAAAACGGTGATCCCGGGAATTATTGCCGCCCATTGCCACGCGGTCGGTGTGGCCAAGAACGTTTTGCGGCAGCCGCATGTCGAGCTGTTATCGATCAGCGCTGTGCAGGAATGGATTCGTGAACGAGCGAAGTCAGTTCCGGCCGGCACGTGGATTCGTGTGCCCCGAGCCGATATCACGCGGTTGCAGGAACGGCGGCATCCGACAGTTGAGGAACTGGACGCTGGCAGTACCACTCACCCCGTCATCTTTACGGCCGCGCGCAAGACTGCGTTGAATTCGCTGGCACTGAAAACGATTGGTGTTCGAAAAGACAAACCTTCCATTCCGGGCGGCGAGGTCATTTTCGATTCGGAAGGTGGGGTGAGGCTGATCTCGGGAGCGAGCGCACACCTCAGGAAGTTCATGCCGCCCGAGTCTTACACGGCAGGACAGCTGCGAGCGGCGCTGCAGAACGTCCATCGACACTACAATTCCGTCGGCATCACCAGCATCTTTGAACGCGCCGGCAGTATTGACGATTTTCTGTTGTACCGGGAACTGCACGCTGCGGGAAATCTGACTGTCCGAATGACGCAGACGTTTCGTTCCGGGTTTCGTTCCGCAAAGGATGTTACGACTTTTACACAGAAGCTGGGAATGACAACGTGCGACGGAGACGAATGGGTTCGTGTTGGTCCGCTTAAAATTACCGTTGACGGCGGCATTCACTGGGGCAACACCTACCTGAGGGAACCGTACGGCGAGAAGCGAATTCGTTTTTACGTACACCGTGATCCCGGCTATCGCGGAGACCTGAATTATTCGGTACCGCAGATGACGGAAGTGTTTCGCGAAGGTCACCGATTGGGCTGGCAGTGGTGTTGCCACGTCACCGGTGACGCGGGCGTCGACGCCGTACTGCAGGCTTTGACTGCCGTTCGCCGTGATCACGCCGATATCGCCGCGCGTCGGTTCAGTCTGACTCACGCCTATTTCCCAGCGCTGGATTCGATCGCTCGCGCGAAGAAGCTGGGCGTGTGCGTTGACACGCAGCCGTCGCTGTACTTCAAGGATTCGGCAGCCATCTCAGAGGTGTATGGCGCTGACTGGGCCGCACGGTTTATCGGCCTGGGTGACTGGGTTCGAGGTGGAGTGCCAACGGCTATCGCCGGTGATCACATGATGGGCCTTGATCCCGATCATTCCATGAACGCCTACAATCCGTTTCTAATGCTTCAGGTGGCCGTGACCCGTCGCAACCGCGATGGCGACGTCCATGGAGGGCATCAACGGATCAGCCGCCTGCAGGCGTTGAGATGTATGACAACCAGTCCCGCGTATTTGTCATTTTCAGAAGAAAAGATGGGATCACTGGAGCCAGGCAAACTGGCCGACCTTGTGATTCTGGATCGTGACTATCTGCAGTGTCCGGAAGACAGGATCGCCCGCATAAAAGTCGAGCAATGTATGGTTGAAGGTCGTCTTGTGTACGATCAGCGAAAATGAACCGGAAAGCGAAGTTGGCGTCTTGTGACGACAGCGTCTGGAATTATCGAGGTGGCAGCACGCAGAAGTGTGCGTTGACGCACGCGTGATGCGTTCGGTTGGCTCTGGCGATGGACACGGGGTGACGTGACATGTGTTTGGAGAGCGTTTCGCCTAAATCGGCATATGTCTCACATCAGGGAAAATCTTTAGTTGTTCAGGCTGCGTCAGCCAAATCAACTGCTCCGAAATAGATTCAACGCAGGAATCTGTGGATTAATGCCGAATTATTAAGTAAACTATAAGGGCATTGGTCAATCAACTTGACCAATACCGCCTAAAACGACCCGCCTTCGTCGGCACCTTTCCCTCCCCGCCGGCACAACTCAAAACCATCATGTCATCAACAGATCACTTCGCTCCGTTGCTTAAACGCAATGATGCCCGAAGACGTTTCCCGTTCTTCGCGGGTTCATCCACCTTGATACTTGGCTGTGTCCTGGTAATCACCGGGGCCGTCGATCGCCGCCTTGCTCCCGTGGAAGTTGGCCTGACGAAACTGCAGCCTTCTGTGTTCAGGGCTGATATTGAACAGCAAGGGATTATTGAACCCTACCGGTCCACCGAAGTCCATTCCGAGTGCTATTGGACGACGACCATTCTGAGCATGTTGCCGGAAGGTACCTGGGTGCAAAAGGGAGACGTTGTTTGTGTCTTCGACGCAGCGGATGTGGAAGACTACGCTCGTACTCGCGAAATTCTGCTGATCAAGTATCGAGGCAGACTCGACAACGCTCTGCATGACCAGGAGATGCTGAAGACGACGAATGAGCGGCGACTCACGGCAGCCGAGTTCGCAGTGGAGACGAATGCGCAGAGCCTGTTGGAGTACACGGACGGAACGTTTCCACAACAGCTGGAAAAAATGGAACAGAATCTCTCGATGCTGTCTCAGGAAATGCAGTTGAGTGAAGACGGCGTGCGACAGACTGAGAGACTTTGGGTTATGGGGCTTGTGGGGCGTCAGACGATGCAGTCCGATGCGTTTGATCTGCTGAAGGCAAAGCAGAAGCACAGCGATCTGGAAGCGAGCCTGCGAATGCTCACGGGGTTTACACACGAACGCAGCACGCTGCGTCTGGAGTATCAGAAGAAGGACGCGGAACGTGATCTTATTCGCACACAGATTAAGAATGCTCTTGCCACAACAAAAGCAAGGCTGACGACGTTGTCGTACGAACGCACGCTGAGGATCTACGAGCGATATCATCGCCGAGCGATCGACAGCATTAAGGCCTGTACTCTGCGAGCTCCGTGCGACGGGCAGGTGATGTACGGCAACTCATGGCATCTGAAGAGTTACGGTATCACTCAGATTGAAGAAGGTGGACGTGTTCGGAACGGTCAGAGGATCTTTGAGATTCCTGATCACGGTCGATATAAGGTCAGTGTTCCTTTGATGGAATCGTTGATCTACAAGGTGCACGAAGGTATGCCGGTGACCGTTAAGCTGCCGGGCCATGAAGACGTCAATATTTCCGGAAAGATTGCGGATATTTCGAGGTACCCCCGTGTGCGTAGCAGGTACACGCCGGGCCAGAAGGATTACTGGATCGACGTGGAACTGCTGCCGACCGCCGAGCAGCGTGATCTGTTAACGCTTAAAGCGGACGTTTCGGTCAATATCGTAGTGTCCGAAACAGAGGATGCGCTGCAGATTCCTCGCCAGGCTGTGACCGGAATCGCCGGACATAATTTCGTCTACGTGTTCAACGGTCGAGAACTGGTGCCTCGCAAGGTGGAACTTGGAGAGGCCAATGATCTGTCCGTTTGCGTCGCGGGGGGACTTTCGGTGGGCGCACAGCTGGTCACGGAAATGACTTCGCAGCACGAAATCGCGTTGCGTGAAACCCTGGCCAGAGATCTTGATGATGCCGAATAGAGTGAAAACACTGGTTCTGGCAGGTCATGTACGGCCTGGACGGTAATGCTCGATGCTGCGGCAGTCCGATATTTGCCGCTTCCGAGACGTATGTGTCTCGCAATGAGCGATTGCGGGATTTGCGGACATCAACACTCGACCCAGCCAGGCCGTTGAGAGTAGGATTCGCGGCTTTCCCCGACCAGCCGCCCATGAGGTGTGCCGGAGCAACCGCTCCATGTTCGAAATTCAACGTTTTCCTTAATTAACGTGTCGAGTCGGTTCGCAGAGAAGCTCATGGACGCCCGGTTAATTCGCAATTTCAGCATCATTGCCCACATCGATCATGGCAAGAGTACGCTCGCCGACCAGCTGCTGTTGAAGAGCGGAACGATCACTGAGCGAGAGTTTCGGTCTCAGATTCTGGACGATCTGGACATCGAGCGTGATCGAGGGATTACGGTCAAAGCGCGTTCTGTCACCATCGACTACGTTTACAACGGCGAAACATATGAGCTGAATCTGATCGACACGCCCGGTCATGTGGATTTTCACTATGAAGTCAGTCGAAGTCTCGCTGCGTGCGAGGGTGCCCTTTTGCTGATTGACGCATTTCAGGGAGTTCAGGCTCAGACAGTGGCCAATGCCTACGCGGCGATCGAAGCGGATCTGGAGATTGTTCCGGTTGTCAATAAGATCGATTTGGCCGTCATACGCGTCGACGAAGTCCTGGACGAAGTGGAAACGGTTCTCGGCCTGGATGGTACGGACGCGTTAAAGGTCAGTGCAAAAGCCGGGATCAATATCGAGTCGGTGTTTGAAGCGATTATCGAACGACTTCCGCCGCCAGCCGGTGAAGCAAAGAAGCCGTTCAAAGCTCTGGTCTTCGATTCCAAGTACGATAAGTACCGCGGCGTTGTGACATACGTTCGAGTCGTCGATGGTTGTGTACGCAAAGGCGACAATATTCGCTTTATGCGTGAGGGTGTCAGCAGTGAAGTGATCGAGCTGGGGCAGTTCCGTCCGGGCCTGGTGCCGTGCGAGGAATTGGGGCCTGGCCAGGTGGGCTACCTTCTGACGGGCGTGAAGGAACTCAGTCGCATCACCATCGGTGACACCGTCACGGTAGCGCGAGAGCCGGCTGAAGAACCATTGCCGGGTTATCAGAAGCCGAAGCAGATGGTGTTTTGCGGAATGTACCCGCTGGACGCCACCGGTTTCGAAAGTCTCCGCGATGAGCTTCAAAAACTCAGTCTGAATGATTCCAGTTTCTCGTTTCAGCCGGAAACGAGTGATGCTCTCGGCTTTGGTTTCCGCTGCGGTTTCCTAGGAATGCTGCACATGGAAATCGTGCAGCAGCGGCTGGAGCGTGAGCAGGACATGGATCTCATCCAGACCGCTCCGAACGTCACCTACGAAATCGTAAACAGACGCGGAACGGAAATAGTTATCGACAATCCCCAGGATGTACCGGACGCCGGCGAGATTGAGGAATTTCGAGAACCCATCGCACGTGTGACTTTTATTGTGCCTGCGGATAACGTCGGTACGATTATGCAGCTGAGTCAGGACCGCCGCGGTATTTATAAGAACACGGAATTCATGGGGCCTGAGCGGGCTCAGGTGATTTACGAATTGCCGCTCAGCGAAATCGTCTACGACATGTACGATAAGCTGAAAAGTGTGACTCGTGGCTACGGGACGATGGATTACGAGATTATCGGATTCCAGGCTGCTGATCTTGTCAAAATGGACGTTCTTGTAAAGGGCGAACGAGTCGACGCGTTATCCACCATTGTGCATCGAACCACGGCGGACAGGCGCGGCCGATCGTTGGTGAAGAGACTGAAGACGGAAATCAACAAACACCAGTTCGAAATCGCTATTCAGGCGGCCATCGGAGCGAAGATCATCGCTCGTGAAACAATTTCGGCCTTCCGGAAAAACGTCACCGCCAAATGCTACGGTGGAGATATCAGTCGTAAACGCAAACTGCTGGAAAAGCAAAAGAAGGGCAAGAAGCGGATGAAACAGTTCGGCGCTGTTGAGATTCCGCAGAAG
>JAQWLN010000108.1 GCA_029247265.1 Fuerstiella sp. | reverse complement strand
AGACGTGGTTTGTTTCGGTAACGTCGCCGCTGCCCCCCAGTCGAATTCCATGCAGTCGTGGGATTCCTCGATCGTTGCGCCCAAACGCAATGACGGCCATATCACCCACGATCACCGGAGTGGAAATAGACGGCCATAGTTTTTTCTCATCAGGATTGAAGTTTCCACACGACCATAGAACCTTGCCGTCAACGGGATCGTGAAGCGTCAGGTGCTGCGATCCCCAGACCAGAAGTGCCTCCTTGTCGTTATGCCGAATGACCAGAGGCGTGGCGTAGCCGTGATCTCCTTCCTGAGGTGTTTGGTAGTTGCGGGCAACCTTCCAGACGATGTCGCCACTGGTCTTGTCAAACGCGGCCAGCCACGATTCCCCATGATGCATGCGAGCCATGACCACGTATTTTTCGGTCACGACCGGGGACGTGCCGTGATCCCAGTACAGCGTGTCCTTGCCGAACCGTTCGACAAGATTCGTCTGCCAGCGGACGGCTCCGCCAAAGTCGACGGCGGCCAGCGTGCCACTCTTGTAATAAACGTACAGCCCGCTCGCGTCTGAGGCAGGTGAGGCGTTGCTGCCGGAACCGTTACGATGCTTACCTGCATTTTCCTGGCCAAACGTGGCCTGCCACAACTGCTTCCCCGACCAGTCATATGCCAGCAATCCGTCTTTGCCGTCGACCGGAGCGGTCAGGTAGATGGTCTGCTTCAGGATAATGGGCGTTGAACAGCCTTTGCCCGGCAGTTCCGTACGCCACAATACTTTGGTGGCGTCGAAGTCAACGGGATACCGGCCGGTAACGATACTGCCATTGTCCTGTGGGCCACGCCAGCGAGGCCAGTCCTGATCCGGCTCTGCAGCTTCCACGAAACCGGCAAACACAAAAAACAATGCGGTGATCAAAAATCGGGTAATGTGCATGGCTTCCGTGGTTTCGAAAATAAGGGAGGCGATTCATCGAGCCTGGTAGACTCGCGAAACGTGTCGGATTATATACGAAGGGACTGAGCATTCGTACAGTCAGAAGAAAATGATCCACCACGGAGGACTGCTACCAGCAGGAATTCAGGAAACTCAGACGATCGTGTTACCGACAGAATAAAATGCACCGCCCGGAATCATCACTGCACTTACAGCGTATTACGCTGACTCATGGCCGCGAAAAAAACGTTTCATGGCCTGCAATATCGGCTTCCCACGAGCCCGAACGTGCTACGTGTTATCGTAAACTGCTCTAAGGCAAGGAACACCATATGCCATTTATTCCTCTGACGAACGTGGAATTGCAACAGGATCTGGTCCCCGGTTTCGACGTCCGCTTCGTGCACACAGAGAAGATGACTTTCGCTTTCTGGAACATCAAGGCAGGATCTCTTCTTCCGGAGCACGCACATCCTCACGAACAGGTTGCAAATGTTCTGGAGGGTGAATTCGAACTGACGATTGATGGCGAGACGCAATCTGTGACTCCCGGAACCGTTGCCGTGATTCCCGGTAACTCAATTCATTCAGGTCGGGCCATCACAGACTGCAGAGTGGTGGACGTGTTTTGTCCGGTACGCGAGGACTACAGAACCTGAGCGGCGCGTGACAGATCGGCGCAGGAGTGTAATTGCTATGGCAGTAAGTGGCCCCATGTCTAACACGTTTAAACGTATCTCAGTTCTGCTGACGGCGATCAGCGTTGTTGGTCCGCTCATGTCTGATGCGTGATGGCATTGAAACTACTTCCAGAGCAGTTTACTTATTGTCGTGAACGATGCTGGCTCGTGGCAGTAACGAAACTGCTATTAAAAAACGTTCTTCACGGCCACAAGTCAGCGTGAAACGCGGTAAGAAACCCTGGCGAGCTTCGGTCCGAACCGATATCAGCGACGTAAGCTTCAGCATCATGATCGTCAGAGCGGTTTCACCGTGATGGTGGCAATATCGCTCGCCGGAATGTCCACTCGGACGGCCAATACGTGAAAGCGACCGTCATCGCTCAGGAGTTTTGACTCAAGACGGCCCCCCGCGATGGCGTATTCCCCGGGCGGGACCACGAATCTCACTCGGCCCTTTGGAAAACGTTCCAACAACAGATTGGTGACGGTCGCTGCGTTGCTGGCTTTTGTGCCGTCATTCGGATGTTCATAAGAGACTCTCAACGGTGACTCCGCCTCGCGCGGAAACGGGATCGGCGATGTTTCGTGGTGGTTATACGTGCATGATTCGACCTGGTTATTTCGAAAACGAACGACGCGAAAACTCTCTGAGTTCGTCTTACCGATGCGACGCGTCGGAGTCGCTCCAAAGTTCGTCACCTTTTTTCCAATTCCATGCGCATCGTGAATCATCCGCACCTGATATTTGTCCAGCAGTTGCCGGGGAGCGTTCGCCTCAAAGGCATTGATCACTCGGACGGCGGTGCCCGGGCGAGATGCAAGCAGTGCCTCGGCTTTCGATGTGTCAGTGTGCCACGGGTAGCCGAAGTTAAGCACGCTGACATGTGGCCCGCAGTCGGTCAATCCGACCGGATCTCCATACCACGATTCGTGGCCGGAAAACTGATGGTTGCCAAAGTTGATGATGTATGGCATGTCCAGTCCCGCAAGGGCTCCCGAGACATAGGCTGGGTTGCAGGCATTGCTGCACAACACCATATCCGGAGCCAGCAGGTTGGCAGAAGTCACCAACCGCTGAAGATATTCGGCCTGGCACTGACCTGAAGTATCCAGGTGCCCGAATGTGATGAATACCGGGTCACGAGGGAACTTTTTCACGACGTGCACACTGCGAGGCGAACGGCACAGGCCGGTGCGTCCACCGCCGGTCACTTTCACACTGAGATCATACACGCCGGCCGGCATGTCTTCCGGCAGCGAAATCACGACTTCTCGGTCGTAGTAGTAAGCCGCGGATTTGTCTTCTTCAAATGGAACATTCCGCGAAATCACCGCCGGGCCAACTTCGCGTTTCAGCGTTACCCGTTCAATTGTCGCACTAAAACCAAGAAGCCGGGCACGAAACGTCTGGCCCGGTTCGCAAATTGCCGGCTGATTCAGGCGGGGGAATCGAAACCGACTTGTGACAGTCGCTGCATCCCGGCTGAGGTAAATCGGAGTCAGCGTTGTAGAACCGCCGGCGCCGACACTGATGTTCTTCACATGCGCTGTTGCCCAGCCTGTTGCACGAATCTCCAGCGAATAGGCATCACCTGGTGGGATCCCCGTGAGAGAACACTGACCGGTCAACCAATTTCTGACCAATGTGTTTCGGACGATCGTGTCTCCGTGTCGCAGAATCGCTCGGCAATCGACAAGATGCGCATTCTCTTCCGCGCTCACATGAAACTGCAGTTCTCCGCGAGTATCAGTCCATGTGTGCAGGGATTCGATGCGGCACCCGGACCGGTCGCCGTCGCTGCGATGCTCGATCCGAAGTTTGTGTGATCCCGCCGACAGGCCATCCGCCACTACGATCTCACGCGGCAGGGAACGTGGCAGTAGAATCTGTTCGTCTGCGTCGTCGATCGTGACCGCTAGGGCTCCCAGATTCGGCTTCCCGTAGGCCGGAACGCTGTGACCACCAAGGCGTAACGCCAGGCCAGTTCCCTGGAAGGTGAAATCAATCGACGCCGCATCTCTTGTTGTCTGCAACGCTGCATTCGTGGCAAATCGGAATCGGCTCTCGTTCCAGGCCCCCGATCGTTTCACGCGTTCTTTGTTTATTGTCGACACTTCATCGGGAACCATCCGCAGACCATGCTCGGCATCCGGATGCGTCAGATGCAGCGATCCCAGACACCGCTGATCTTCCGTGCGCGGACCTTTGGCAACCAGCAGACGATCTTGAGCGACTCCGACAATCCCCAGCGAACAGTCAAACTCGTATCGGCCCAGCATGCGGAACTGCGAATCCGTCTTCAACAGGATCTTTGGCGAGCCGTAACAGCCGAACCACCAGCTTCCATCGTGGTAGGCAGCCGTCTGAATTCCCAACTGCGTCCAGCCGCTGTTGATGGTGTGTTTACGAAGGAACCGGAAGTCAGCGTCATATTCATAGACATAGTTCTGCGCAATGCCGTCCGGCAGTCCTCCCACGACGAAAAAATGACCGTCCCTGATTCCAATGCCGCCAGCACCGTGAAATACTTCCTGCGTGGGATGCTTCGACAGGAACTCAAGAGATTCTTCGCCATAAACATACACCCACGAATCCGCGTTGCCGTCCGGATCATTGAAGCGACCGTGGTTTACCGCGACGTAGATTTTTCCATCTGTGAAGCACAAATCGCCGTGGTGTGTCGCTACAGGAATCTTCGTCAACACTCGACCTTGACGATTCGTTTTCACCAACTCGGTGGTGAATGACCAGAAGATGGCATCGACTTCGTTCGTACAGACTCCCTGCAGATGATGCTGATAATCCCCATCGCACTCCACATTCCCAAACGTCAACCTGTCAGCCGCCCGGCACGTAATGTTCGACATCGTCGCGGTTAACAGTAAGGAAAACCCGAAAAGAAATTTCATACCAGCGATCCGTTCTACTGCGTATTACGATGATTCATGGCCGCGATAAAGGTTTACCAGCCTACGATGTGTGCTTCCCACGAGCGTGGACGACCGCCGTATGTTCGGAAACTGCTCTGTCGTTATCGCGGCGGCGACGTTTGTTCGGTGAACGCAAGATCCATTCTCTCAATCTCGACCGTAGACCACCAGTGTTACTGATGAAGAACCCCGCCTCAGAGGGCATCCGATCGCGTTGATGATCCACTGAATGATTTCCGAACATAGCGCGAACCAATTCGGCCGTTTGCACGTCTGACCCTGTAAGGCTGAAGCGCCGGCCCAATGAAACTTTGTGCGGCGTACGACAGTGTTCAATTCTCACTCACACTTTCACACGATAAACACCGAATCGGAGACTTCAGGCGATGTTGGTTCTGCAGTCAGATTTCATAGACGCCCCGAGCAGTATAGAGCGATTTACCATTCTCATGGCGAATTGCCTGACCTGCCCCATGCGCCTTTGACACCGGGCTTTTTTCGTGCGGCTTCGCCGCTTTGTTCGAGCTTACGCTCGGATGTCTTTTCGCCAGATGGACCAGCGGCATAAACGGGTCGGTAGCTGAGATGGTTTAGCGACGGTCTGAAGAACCGTAGAGGAGGATTCGAGCGCCTCTCGACCCATTTTTTGCAAACGTTTCCATGATCGCCGAGTGCGACTCTTCTGACACATATCACATGGCCCGTTCTTCTAACGGCAGGATGCTGGACTTTCGATCCGGCGATACGCGTCGCGCCAGTGCAAAATGCGAGAGGCGCGGACGCAGCGATAAACGAAACTTTGGGGGCTGGAGCCAGACGGCCAGGCGGCTGCCTGCAAAGCAGCAGAAAGTGGGTTCGACTCCCACCGGCGTCTTTCGAATTATCCATGTGAAAGTCCGAACCACCTCAGGACTTCCATGGTCTGAATCACAACCAAAACCTTCGGGGACTCATGCGTCAATACAGCTAGCTCAGTTGGCAGAGCAACAGATTATTAATCTGTGTGTCGAAGGTTCGATTCCTTCGCTTCAACCCTTGACCCGTAACTTGCCCCGATCTTTGGCCCAACCAGGGACTCGCACGTCAATTCAGAACAACGGCTATGAACCGTTGGGGTCGATCCCCAATCTAATCATTGACCCGCTCTCTACCCTGGTTTCTCTTTGGACTTCACCCTGACGCCTGGATTGTTCGCGCTCGTCAGAAACCCACATTGCAGGCCGGAAAACGTTTCCCACGGCCATAAATCAGCATCACACGTTGCAGGAGTTCATGATGAAAGAACTGATCCGCACTACAACGGCTCCTGCTGTGCGCGCGATGGACCTTTCGTCTGAGCAGCGTGAACTGGTGCCACTTGCCGTTGGCCAGTTCCTTGACACGGCCGCGACGGCGACATCCCGCGCGACATTCTACAACAGTCGTGCATCACAGGAAGCGGCTGTTGCGTTGGTTCACCATGATCTGTTTGAACTGGACCGTGGTCTCTACACGGCATCGCTGATGCTGCCGGGACTGACGGACTACAGTCGACAGTTGGGAATTGTGCACACTCGAACTCAGCCACGAATTCATCCAGCTCCTTCCGGAACTGCTTCAGAAAAAACTCAAGGTGACCGGCAGTCCGAACTCCCATCTCCTGATTGAATACCGAGATCGCGTCCCAGAGCTTGTTGTAGTTCTTGCGTTTTCGCACTTCCAATGCCCGTTCCCGCAGCGCGTGCGGCAGGATCAGCATGCGGTATGCACCGCGACGGATGTAACCACCCTGCGTCTGCTGCACACACATGGCCGTGTCGTACGAACTTTCACCAGACGATCGCACCACGGCGGCGTGCGCCATGGCGTGGTCCTGAGCTGCCTGCTTCACGACGTACCCGGCGTGACAGGGCACGATCAGCAGACGTTCACTTGGGTTGCGGAAGCCAAGAGTTCCGTATTCCGTCGTGAAGACTTCGGCGCCACCTTCAACAGGCGACACGAAGCGATCGTCTGACAGATCACTCACCAGTGGAATCACCTGCATGTAGCCAACGCTCTGAATTCGGCCCGGTGTGCAGCCGTGCAGCACGTCAGCCAGACTCATCGTTTTCTGTCGTTTACGGAACATGATCATTCACCTCCTCGATGCCTCCGGCACCAGGTTGTTTTGATTGTTTGAAAAGATCCCGCTGCGACTGGCATAGACTCCAGCCGCAGCGGGACAAATCATCCGAGCGTTAGCTCGGGTTTAATGGACGGCATTGCCGCCTCAACGCCTGGCTGGAGCATTCCCAGCAAAGCCGTAATTCCACGGTCCACATCGGCTTCCATTAAGGCCTTCAGCAGACCCAGTCCGATCGCCTCAGGTTTGCTGACAGGAAGCCCCGACACCATTTCGCTGAGCGAACGAATGCCATGAGCCTCTGCTGCAAAGACCGGCGAAAACTGATGGATCGGCGTATCAACACCCATCCGACGTACCGCCCGAACGACTTCCGCAAAGCGACCAGCGTCTCGAAAGGAAGCACATCCCCTTTTGCAAGGTTCGTCTTCGCGTCACGGTACGCTGCCAGGCGACGCAGTGTCAGACCGTCCTCGTCGCCGAGGACAAATCGAACACACTGCTCAACTCGATCCGCATTATTCGAATCGGTGCATCGATGCAGGTTGCGCTGAACAATCTGTCGTTCCTTCTGAGAACGATCCCCCGCCGACTTTGTCAGAACAGCCCGCAAAATGCTGGCCGTACGACGCCCCCAGACGTGAACCAAAGCGTTCGCCACCTTGCGCCGGTATTTGACGCACCAGTATTCCAGGTTTTCAGCACTCAACAGTGTCAGCAGAATTAGTCGACGTGTACGCGCATTGTTGACTCGTTCCTTCCGCAGCATGCCGAACATCTTCAGCATACGCTGAGGCGGCAGCATGCGCACCAGTTTGCGAGTTGCCGTGTTTTCCTGTTCCGGCGACAACAAGCCGCTGGACTGCTGAGTGCGCAGCATTTGCCTTTGTTCGTTCATCTTCCTGTCGAGCGATTTCAGCGATCAATGAATCCAGTTCATCCAGCGAACTGACGTCGTCCGGCAGCGGCGTACGAGACGCTGGTGCCGTGGCAGAATCGCCCTTCAGTTGGGCGACGCGAATTGCCAGCGAACCGTAGCACTCTCGGACCAGGCTCGGCCACACGCTCCGCCAGTAAGAATGCGACGGAACGCGTTCAACACCAACCACCTGGTCATCGACCAGAATGATCGCACCGATCTGTCCAGGCACAACCGTTCGTGAATTGCTGAAGGAGCAGGTGTCGTTGTCACGAGACGAGTCGACCGAAGGGCTGTCGATTGACACGATTCGGCCGGGACGTTTCACCGGACAGGTCATCCAGGACGGCACTCGCGTCGTCTACGCCTCGATGCCAGTCACGAAGGCGTGGCTACGCAGCAACAAATGGCAGACGGCAAAGCCGTTTACCATTTGAGTGATTATGGATGAACAAAAAGCCTCTGGTCCGAGCCATCGGACCAGAGGTCTTTTTTGTTTCTCTCGTTCACACGCCGCAGCATGCGGCACGCCAGAGTAGGCCGGCATCCAGGAGCCTCAGCGACGCCGCTCCGGCAATGCGGTGCAGGTAACGAGTGATAAACGCAGTGGGTTGGTCGGTGCCGGAACAGCGCTTCGTTCGGTCGCGGCCTACATGAACTTAGCAGCATGTCTGTAACCATCAGGTCCTGATTCCCATCTGTCAAAAACGAGCGTATGCGTTTGCTCACCCGGCTTTTCCTGCCAATAATGGTCTGCCGAGACTCGCAACTCACACTAGGGGCGAGAATGCTCAAACCCGAAACCTCGCTGCCATGGATCGCTTAAGCTGATTTAACTGCGGCACCATTTTCATGAATCAGCTCTGCTCATGCCGTCCCCTGTTTTGAACGTTGTTCTGTACCAGCCCGAAATTCCTCAGAACACTGGCAACATTGGTCGCACGTGTGTTGCCATCGGGGCGAAGCTGTGGCTGATTCGCCCGCTCGGGTACAAGCTGGATGATCGGTATTTGAAGCGGGCCGGAATGGACTACTGGCAGCACCTGGACTGGGAAGCCGTCGATAGCTGGTCCGAAGTGAAGCAGCGCCTGCCCGATGCAGCCGTCTGGTACCTGACAAAGACAGCCACTCGGATGGTCTGGGACGCAGAATTCAGTCGCGGGGACATTCTGCTGTTTGGCAGTGAGTCACGAGGGTTGCCGCCATCAATCATGAACGAATGTGTGGCAAACAAGCTGAAGCTTCCCATGACAGATCTGGTTCGCAGTCTGAATCTGGCCAGCACGATGAATACCGTCGCCTACGAAGCGGTGCGGCAATTGGGCGGACTTGAATGAGCCGACGGCCTTCATCACACAGTGGCGCCCTTGAGCAGCACTTCTTCGCTCGTGACGTGACTGTGGTGGCCCGCGATTTAATCGGAATGCTGCTGTGCCGTCGCAATCGTCGGGGCCTGACCGTCGGGCGGATTGCGGAGACGGAGGCTTACCTGGCACAGGGAGATTCTGCGTCGCATTCGTTCAATGGAATCAATCGAAAAAACGCCAGCATGTTTGGCCCGCCAGGACGAGCTTACATCTACACGATTCATGCCCGGCAGTGTTTCAATATTGTTACCGAACTGACGGGCGTTGCGTCCGCCGTATTGATTCGGGCGGTTGAACCGATGCATGGCATCAGGTTGATGGAACAGCGGCGAAGCACATGTATCAAACGGGATCTGTGTCGAGGACCTGCTCGTCTCTGTGAAGCGTTTGATACCGGTGGCGATTTCGATGGATGGGATCTGACCAGACAATGTCGCCTGTGGGTCGCCACTGACTCGGCAGGCGATGACTTTCGAATCAGCAACTCACCCCGCATTGGCGTGACGTCAGCGAAAGACGCAAGGCTTCGGTTCTTCCTGACTGGCAACAAATTCGTCAGCGGTCCCAAGGCGCTCAACCGGTAGCCAGCCAGCGAATGGCTTCAACGGACCACGCCACTGATTCGCTTGTCAGTGACTATAGACCGCGTGTAATGCGGCAGCGCGACTAGCGCTCAGTCGGCCTTTCCGATTGGCGGACCAGTCGGCGGTCGAACACTTCCTGCACGGAAACTTCGATCGTTCTGCATAACTCGTCCAGGTCAAGGTCATCTTCGTCGAAGCCGAATGGTTCTTCCACATGTTCCGCGACGGTCTCAAGGCCGAGCATAAAATACGCCACGATGCCGGTCAATGGTACGGTCCACCAGCGGAAACTGTCCACAATGCCCCACGGAAAAGTGATCAGGTACAACCCGACACATTGTCTGGCGAACGTACGATAGGAACGAACCACTCGAGTATTCCGGATCCGTTCACAGCCGCCGCAGATGTCCAGAAAAAGTCGAGCTTCTGCGTCCAGCACTCGCAGGTCATCGCCGTCTATAAAACCTTCGGATTTCCACGAACCGAGCTCTTCATACATTCGAGTAATCAGATACGACGGCACGTGCGAAGGATGATCGTGGCACGCTTCGAAGCCGTCCAGCTTCTGCAGGGTGGCTCCGTCGCGCAGATGGTCTTTCAGCCCATAGGCGAAAGCGACAATCTCGATCCGAAATTTATTCAACTCGTCATCGCCGGCTTTGCACAGATCGGCCACTTTGATGGCCATATTACGGCTGATGTTGACCAGAGTGCCCCACAGTTTGCGAGCTTCCCACCATCTGGCGTAGGACGAGTTAGTACGAAACACCAGCAGCCATCCCAGCACCAGCGTAAAGGCGGCATGCAGATCCGGTGGCAGCGTGATGAATTCGCCGTAGACGGACTGCGTTTCCACCCATACCGCGACAACGGCATACGCTGCCGTCGCTAAGGCGTAGAAGCTGACATTCCGCAGTGTTGCACTGCGGGCTATTTCTGAGACGACATCGCGATTCATTGTGTTTTGGCTCGATCAATCACCGGAACGACGCAGGGTGTGGAAAGCGACCAGGACGGCTTACCCTGTATTCTTCGTCTCATGCTGAACGTCGTCTGCAACCAAAGCGGCATCAAACGAATTCTCAAGCTCTGTCACCAAATTGTCGGAACCTGTTTTGGTCCACGCATAAAGTCCCAGCGGCAGTGCAAACGTCGTGTACACGGCAGCGATTATCGACACCGGGTGCTGGGCGTCCGTCGGTCCCCAGTCAAGCAGATGGATCAGTACGAAACAGGCTGATGAAATGGCGGGCCCCGACAGGCCGAAGATCCAACCGTATGTGAGTGTGGAACGTCTGCTGAAAAATGCAGTTAGAATTCCCACCAGCGACAGGATTGCGCCCGTCACTACAATGCTGTAGAATGCAGCGGCAACGCCGAAAACAATTATCGCACATTGCAGACCAAGACAGATGCGAAGGCGTCGCAGAATCCTTTCAAATTTAGTTTCAGCCGGTTCGAACGACAATTGAGGTGCACGAAACGGGTTGTCGTCGGGCGTTGTCATGATGTTCTGTATTGAACCCGTCGCCCACGCATCACGACATTGGAATCACGCGTTTCATCAGCGTCGCGGGTATGACCATGATGACGACCATACTGGCCAGCCGTCCGCTGCCCGTCATGCAGAATACCATGGTCGCGTCGATGAAAATAATGTTCAACAGCATGAACCCAACTGTTTTCTGCAGCAACTTTGATTGATTCACCTGGATCGCCTGTATGCACCGCAGTCCTACGTTCGCAGCAATCAAACACAGCGCGATTAATGCTCCCGTAGCGGCGGACTGCACTGTCATCACCTTCACTGCTGTCCAGCCGTTGACTGCGATGCCGACCATCGCGATGGCCAGCCCCGATCCGAGGGCGATTCTGGAAGACTCGCCCGCTTCGTTGCGAGCAAACCACGTGACTCCGAAAACATAGACTGCCAGTGCTGCCGCGATCGCGATCTGTGGCCCCGACCAGACGTTCCCCCAGCTGCCAGCGCAGCTGGCCCCCAGCATGATGTTCAGGAACCGACAGCCAGCCATGCCAAACGGGCTGGCAGCCGTATTCTTCAGAACGGAATCGTATAGCACGACAGCGGCGGCCAGAATCAGGGCAACGCAGACACTCACGGGGCCTGTCTCAGCGAATATCCCGGCCAGTCCAGCCGCGGCGACGCCAGTCAGCATCAGCAGGCTTCCGAAGACAGCAGCTGACTTCTTTGAAATCAGGCCCGAAGAGATCGGGCGTTCCGGTCGCTCCCGTGCGTCCAGAGCGGCGTCGAATACATCGTTCAGCACCATTCCGCCCAGGTACAATCCTGCACTGGACAGCAGCAGCATCCAGAACTGTTTTAATGCGAGGATGTCGGGCAGACTTCGTTCTGAACTACTGACAATGAACCCGCACAGGACGTTCGTCAATGCCGTGAACACGGTGGGCAGCCGCATCAGTCGCAGCCACGTGATTGCTGAGACTCTGGCAGGTTGAGGTACGTCGTCACTATCGTTCCGGGGCATTTTTTGCTTTAGTCCGTGAGTCTGTTAAAGGGTCGCCCTCATAACGTCTGTTCACAAAAGATATGTCAGTCATGAACAGCAAGTCTATTGTCTTTATCGCCTGCATCCTACTGTCCGTGGTCTGGCCCCAAACCAGTGCACAGGACAAATCGAAAAAGAAGACAAAGTCGCCTTCGCGACCGTCGATCGTGTGGGTCAATCAGCCGAAGGACAACCAACTGCCGCTGCCGCCAAACACGCAGCACCTTACGTTTCATAGTACTCTGGTTGACCGAGAAGTCGGTTACTGCATCTATCTGCCACCGAGCTACGCATTAATTGCAGAATCTCGGTATCCCGTGATTTACAACCTGCACGGAAACGGTGGCAGCGAATTCACCAGTGTGGATTCGATCCGAGTGCTGCACGAAGGGATTGAGGCCGGACGCTGGCCCGAGATGATCATGGTGCTGCCGAATGGCGGGCACAGCACGTTCTACAAGAATTCGGCCGATGGGCGATTTCCCATCGAATCAATCTTGATAACGGAATTCATTCCGTTCATTGATGCGAACTATCGGACGACTGCCGCACGTCACGGCCGCTGCATCGAGGGATTTTCGATGGGAGGGCGAGGATCCACACGTCTGGCCGTCAAGTACCCGGAAATGTTCTGCAGCCTGTTCTGCCAGGCCGGCAACGTGCCACACCTGCTGGAAACGTTTGACGAGGCGGAACCGGAAACACGGAAAGACCTGCTGCTGGGAGCCGACCGTGCCAACTGGGAAGCTGACGATGTGTATAAATTAACGAAACAGAATGCCGTTCGCATCAAGGAAAATCTGCGAATCCAGATTGCGTGCGGGACGAAAGACTTCGGTCACATCAAAACCGTTCGTGATTTTCACATGCATCTGCAGACGCTGGGCATCGACCACACCTACATCGAACTGGAAGGGCTGGCTCATAAACGCCCGGAAATGATCGGACGGATGAAGCCGATCTGGTTCGACTACCATGTCGAATCCATGCAGCGGGCAACCGTGAGCCTGCAAAAGAAAAACAGCGGGAAGGTCCGCTGACATCGTTGCCCGTAGACGTATCGAGGCCCGCCCCTGTCACGCGTCCGAGCGTCACTCCGCCGAGCGGCAGCTCGCATCAGCCGACGACGTCGGTCAGAAGATGGGGCCGGGAAACCAGGGGCAGAATTCTTCGTCGCCGATGCCCTGTGCTTCACTGAGTGTCTGCTGACCACTGGCGGTGGCAATGATCCGCTCGAAGATCTGCTCACCGACTTCTTTGATGCTGCTGCCGTCCAGAATGACTCCCGCATTGATGTCCATGTCGTCCTGCATCCGATTGAACATCGGCGTGTTTGTGGCCACTTTGATCGTTGGTGATGGTTTGCATCCAAAACAACTGCCGCGACCGGTGGTAAAGACCACAACCTGAGCACCACTGGCGACCTTACCGGTGATCGACGCCGGATCGAAGCCCGGGCTGTCCATGATGACGAACCCCTTTTCCGTAATCGGTTCGGCATATTGGTACACCGCACGCAGCGGAGATGTGCCACCTTTCGATACGGCACCCAGCGATTTTTCGAATATGGTTGTCAGTCCGCCGTTCTTGTTACCGACCGACGGGTTGTTGTCGATGGAAGCGTCATATCTTCTGGCGTAATCCTCCCACCAGCGAATTCGTTCCAGCAGTTGTTCACCCACTTCGGGAGTAATCGCCCTGCGGGTCAGCAAATGTTCAGCTCCGTACAATTCGGTCGTTTCAGAAAGAATCGATGTTGCTCCATGAGCGACCAGCAGGTCACTGGCAACGCCCACGGCGGGATTCGCGGTGATGCCGCTGTTGCCGTCGCTGCCACCGCATTCCATCGCTATTTTCAGTTCACTGACCGGGATCGGTTCACGAGCGACATCGTTGGCCAGCGGCAACAGGTCTCGCAGCACACCAACAGCCTTGTCGACAGTTTTTCGAACGCCGCCAACTTCCTGTATGTTCAACACCATCGGCAGCGGTTCGTCGGACTTTTTGATCCCGCCCAGCTGAACCAGGCCGTGATCACGTTCAAGCAAAGTGGCTTGAGCCGTTTCGCACCCCAGCCCCAGCACGATGCAGGCAACGATGTTGGGATGTTTTGCAAAGCCCGCCATGGTGCGGTTCAGCTGCTTATGGTCGTCACTGTTGAACGCCAGTGCACAGCCTTCTTTGTGAACGAAAGCGACCACTCCATCGATATTGGGGTATGCCGACAAATCGGTTTCCGTCAGTTCTTTGGCGACGTATTTTGCGGTTGTTGCGGAACAGTTCACGGTGCTGATGACGGCGACGTAGTTTCGAGTGCCGGCCGATCCGTCCGCGCGACGGTAGCCTTCGAAAAATCGTCCACGAGCTGGTTTCGGCGGTTCGTGCAGTTCGGTTGAAAAGGCGTAGTCCAGTCCGGGTTTTGTTGCCTGCACATTATGCACATGTACCCAGTCGCCAACTGCGATGTTCGACATGGCATAGCCGATCACCTGACCGTATTTCACAATCGGAGCGGCGTCGTCGATTTGCGAGATCGCGATCTTGTGACCGGGAGGAATGGAGGACGCAACGGTCAGCGTTCTGTCACCTGATGGCACGGTGCTGCCTTCCCTCAGATATTCTTTGGCAACCGCGACGTTGTCGTTGGGATGCAGAAGCAGCAGGCTGTTTGAGCTGGTCAATGATTCTCTTTCATTCGATGAATTGTGTCGGCCCCTTGTACCGGCAACGCATGACAGATGTCACTCTGTCATGTTCCCGTACTTGCTCTTCACTGAGAAGCAATCGGCGGCGAGTTTTCCGGACGTCCGACAAATCCGTTACCTTGTCCGGTCCTGATTCCGTCATGCAGGAAGAAAATGCTACACGCCGTATCAGACCCGCAGACTGTTGGGCGGGTACGAAGGCAGAGCGGGACGATTGACGGGAGGGTCACCGGACCTCTGTATCTGTGCCTGCCAGATCCAGCAGCAGCTTGTGCGCCGCGCGGTAGCGCGGGGCCTGCTCCAGCGCCAGCAAGACGTGACGTCTTGACTGTTCCACATTCTGACTCTTCAGAATCTGTGCCATCAGAAAATGAGTACGAGCCGCATCAGCAGGTTCCAGTTCCAGTAGTCCGCTCAGAACTTCAAGTGCTAGGTCGTCACTTTCTGTTGCCGCGGCAACCACATGGGCCTGTCTTAACACGTCTGGCTGCAGGGGATCGATGGCCATGACAAACTGACTGGTTTCGAGTGCCGCCGTCCATTGTTCAGCATTTACCTGCAGCGATAATAATTCGACGGCAGCTTCCAGGTCGTCACCTGACCGCTGGAGATGTTCGGCCAGAACAGCCGACTGCTGATCTGTCTTTTCCTGTCTCCTGTAGACCTCTGCCAGAATTCTTCGGCCGCCGTTGGGGCTGGTGTCTTCCGGAAACAGTCCAATCAGATCCAGTAATTTTTTCTCAGCTGAGTCCAGTTCTCCGGCTCGAATCATCTCAGCCGCAGCGTTCAGTCCTGCGGTGTAGTGATTAGGATTCTGCTGCAGAGCTTTCAGATCCGGTTTGGTCTCATCATCTGTTTGAATCGCGAACTCCACGTCCTTTGCATAGCTGTTGGCAAGACCGGTCAGATATTCGGCAAAGGCGGCATTCAGTTCAGTCAGTCCGCCGGCTCTCCGTTCCAGGGCATCGTTGATTATGAAACCGTTCTGCAGATCATTCAGAATGAGGACGAGCGACTCGAAGCCGTGCTGTTCAACAATGAACTCCACGACCATTGATGATTCGTAGTATGCAAAGTTCAGATCTTCGCCGGATTTGGCACGCAGAAATGCGCTGCTGAGTTGACTGACGGGAGTCACGTTTCCCGCCTTGATTCGTTCGCGAAATCCCGGTGTCATCGATTGTCCCCAGCGAACGTCCGTACGGCGTTCCTCGTAGACGGATATGCCTTCGCTCAGCCAGCGTGGAATTTTGTTGTCCGTCATCTGCAGTGTGATAACGTGACAGAATTCATGCCACAGGACTGACTCCCAGTTGCTGGGACTGTTCCGCTGGGATGCCGGGCTGTTGGCCGTGATCAATTTTCCAAAGCAGACGCCCAGGAATCCGGCAACGTCCGGAATGCCAAAAGTCCTGACTGCAAAATCGTCGGGCCGATCAAAGATTTCGACGACGACCGGTTCTGACGGTGCGTATCCGTAGCGTTCTGACAATACATCGAAGGCACGGTTCAGCAGTGCTTCGACTCGGCCGCCGTACACGATGGCTTCCTGGCGATTCATGCGGATGATAAACCGTTCGCTGGTCAGTGTCTGAAAGTCATCCAGACTGTCCTTCAACTGCATGAGGTTGAAGAGTGACGTGCTGTAGGTGTCCTGCTTCTGAGCCGCTTCCGCCATCAGCCAGCCGGCTTCGTCCTTGCCCAGACGCAGCAGGTCCTGGCACAATTGAGTCTTCGCGGGCACGAACAGCGGGTCCACTTCCATGGCTACGCGCTGGTACGCGGCACCTTCTGCAAAACGGTATTTGCGAGACAGGTGTTCCCCGATGAGGTGGTCCACGACGGGCGAGGCGTCAGAAAAGGCGAGTGCTCGACTGCGGCTTCGGGCCTCTTCGACCGGCTGATTCTGTAAGTGGTAAATAACGGCCTGCAGGGCGTGAGCCGTGGGGTGCCATGGATTGATTTCGTGGATCCTGGCGAGTGTATCTGTGGCGTCGACGTAATCTTCTGCGTCGATCTGTCGTTCCGCGAGTTTCTGCAGCGCCTTCACGTAGTTGGGATTAATGGTCAGAACCTGCTGGAAGAGTGCTGAGGCATCCTGGGCTGACGCTGAGGCGATCGATTCCGCCAGCAGAAATAATACGTCCGGGTTGTCGGGGAACTGCTCGGCTGCTGGCTGCATGACCTCGGCGGCCAACGCCATGTCGCCCTTGTTGATGGCCAGTTGTGCTGCGGCCACAAATCCGTCCGGTCGAGTTTTGTAGTTTCTTGTCGCGCGATCGAAGAAACCTTCCAGCACGTCTTTGGGGTCGGCTCCCAGTTTGATGGCCGCCCGCCCGAGTGCAACAAGGTCGTCTGCGTCGGTGTATCGCCAGGGAGCGCCTGTTGCCAGCTGATTGACTTCATCAAGCATACGCTCCGCTTTCTGACGATCTCCCAGCAGCAGAGCTGTCTCGTACACCACCATACGCAGCCGAATGCTCCATGAATATCGAACGATGCCGGCGTCGATCGTGGCAGCAGCCTGCAGGTATCGCCCCAGTTCCAGTTCGGCGGTGGCTTTCAAAATTGGCCACTCTTCGCCGTACCGTCGACCTTCTATCTGTTCGGTGGCAGCGTCCAGGCACTGTACGTAGTGCCCTACGCGAAGCATTTCCTGGCATTCCGAGATCGTGGCGGCCTGAACGGACTCGGAAAAACACCCCAAAACAGCTGCGAGCAGCATCTTCGTTTTCATGAACGCGCTTTCCGGATATCGGTCTGCAGGCCTGTGAACAACGTTGTTTCGTCGGTCCTCCATCCGGCACGATTAACCGATCAGGAGTTCCGATTGCAAGAGTAGCATCAATTGTCGGGAATAGAAGAGCGGATGTCCAAACATGACAGTCACGCGGAATACTACGGACAATCCGTCGGCGACACGTGCAATCCACGCGCGACAACTGCAGGGATTCCCTGACAGAACCGATACGAACTGCAGAAGACATCGTAGCGTATGGAGATGCGCGGTTCTTTTCCTACGTAAGAATGCTGTCGTCCAACCGACCAGGCGATTCCGTACTACATTTATTTTCAGGCCGACAGTTCGTGGGTGGCACAATGTGCCTCAATACTATCCTGCTGGAAACTTCTCCCGATGCAGCAGCTCCCCGTGTCTGAACTCATGCGAAATTGTTCTCATGCCGTCGTTTCGGAAACGATACGACTGCGTGATGCCGCTGAGCTTCTTGTGACCAACGGCTTTTCAGTACTGGTGGCCAAAAATGCCTGTGGGCAGTTGGTCGGCGTGATTCCGGAATCAGCCGTTATCCGCGAACTGATGGCGACAACCTGTCACGATGCCAGCGTCTCTCAGATTCTGTCTCGACACGTGGAATCTGTTCGGCAGGATGCAAGCATTGGCGGCATCCTGCACCTTTTCCGCTCATCCTGTCATGAAGTCATCCCGGTGCTGGATCAAGCAGGCGAAATTGTCGGTTTGCTGCATCGGCGTGATATCGTCAGAATGTTGCTGAGTGACGCCGCTGAACCAACCTCCGAGCATAATTCAGGCGGTGCGTTACCTGATGGCTATAAGCCTCATTTTATGAATCGTGAGGGGCTGCCGAAAAAAACCGGCGAGAAGAAACAGCCGCCCGGATCTGCTGAGTCCTCATAGGATAACGCTGGAAGACCGCCTTTCTGTTGCCCACGCCGTTTACAACGGCGCACACACTTCCCTTGTGCAACTCTCGTTCAATCCCCGGAGACAGCTCGTACGGTCCGATTCAGTGCCTCGTCAGGACCTTCTCCTTCGTGGTTTTCCAGCCTGCGGTCCAGCTTGAGACTGGATTAGTCACACATTGCTTGCCAAAACTGCGCCGCCCGCCAACATGTGGAGCCGAGATTTCTGAATCCGAATTCGTCCCGGTTGCTTTGTTTGGCACAATCTATGCGGTATACCGGTGATCAGAAGGTTGGTGACGAAACAGGTCCGTCAGCCTGCTGAAGGATTCAGCAAAAGTGCTCATACTGCGAGCAGACAGGAAGCGGTGCGCTTCATCTCATGTCTGCCCGCGGGGGGGTGATGAGAATTTTCCAGGTTTTTCTTACGCGGGCATCAGTGTTTGATGCCACTCATCGCCTCACAGGACGGAACGCCGAAGCCGCATCAGGCAGAGCACACCGCGAAGCGTCGCGTTGATTTGTGGCAGTGATAGTGTAATTCGGAGGAGTTAACAGGCATGGCAAAAGCAAAACTGGAGTACATCTGGCTGGACGGTTACAAACCGACTCAGAATCTCCGTGGCAAGACGAAAGTCATTGACAATTTCAGCGGAAAACTGGAAGACTGCCCTATGTGGGCATTCGACGGTAGTTCGACTGAACAGGCTGAAGGAGGGTCATCGGACTGCCTTCTGAAACCGGTTGCGTTGTTTCCGGATCCGGGCCGACTCGGAAACGGCTGGCTGGTCATGGCAGAAGTTCTGAACGCAGATGGTTCCGCTCACGAGTCGAATGGTCGAGCCACGATTGACGACCACGACGACGACTTCTGGTTTGGCTTCGAGCAGGAATACTTCCTGTGGGATCCGGATCACAATCTTCCTCTTGGCTTCCCGCCTGGTGGTTACCCCGGACCTCAGGGACCGTATTACTGCTCTGTCGGAGCGAAAAACGCCTACGGTCGTGAGATCGTCGAAGAGCACCTGGAAATGTGTCTTGAAGCGGGCATCAACGTTGAAGGTATCAACGGAGAAGTTGCTGCCGGCCAATGGGAGTTCCAGACCTTTGCGAAGGGGGCTGCACGAGCTGGTGACGAAACATGGATCGCTCGTTACCTGTGCGAACGAACCGCAGAAAAGTACGGTCTGGCAATCAACTGGCACCCAAAACCGCTCGGTCCTACCGACTGGAATGGTTCCGGCATGCACGCCAACTTTTCGAATACAACTCTTCGAGAAGCTGGAAACAAGGAAACGTACGACAAAATCTGTAGCGCGTTTGAACCTCGTATCAACGAGCACATCAGCGTATACGGTCATGACAACGACAAGCGTCTGACCGGGCTGCACGAAACTCAGTCGATTGACAAATTCAGCTACGGTGTTTCAGACCGTGGTGCGTCCATCCGAATTCCCATTGCCACGGTTGATTCCGGGTGGAAGGGCTGGTTGGAAGATCGTCGTCCGGCATCGAATGCGGACCCATATAAGGTTGCCGCAGAGATCGTTACGACAGTCAAAAGCGCTGGCTGAGTGACGATGACGTCCGGGATGCATGTCGCCATTGTGTGAACCGCAATCCGGGAGTCGTTGCTGACGATCGAGGCGACTCAATCGATAACTGGATCATGGGCCGCTCGGTGTATACCGGGCGGCCCTTTCTGTGCGCTTTACCATCGCTCAACGCGCTGGAAAACGGCGGAGCGATATAAAGAGCCCGCCGCAACACGCTACTGCCAGAAAGAAAACCGCATCTCGATGCAGTGTCAGGACGGCTCAGCGGACCGGCGGTTTCTGCCGTTTTCTTACCTTTCCCGATCGCTCTTCCCCGGATAACCTCCGTCGCGAACGACAGTCAGGCGATCACTACCTCTGAAGGTCGACGGAATCCGGATTTTTCCTGCACGACCAATGGAATGGCCGTGAGTGGACCGATGATTACCGATAACGGAAGAAGTCAGGTCCGGATTCGTTTCTTTGGCAGGGATTGCTATGGCAGAAACAGTACAGCAAGGCAGCTTGGTTACTCACGTCCCGGAGGAGACTGTAAATCAGCTGACTCACGGAGCAGGACTTGCTTTAAGCATCGCCGGTGCCGTGCGACTGCTGACCAACACGGGCACAGACGTCTACCTGAGCGCTGGTTGCTGGATTTACGCCGTTGCATTGGTGGTTTTGTATGCAGCGTCCACACTTTCGCACTCCTTCGACACAGACCCACATCGCACTCGGTATCGAACTCTGGATCAGATCGCCATCTTTGGTGTGATGGCCGCGACGTACACTCCTGTCAGCCTGTTCGCCTGTCGTGACGGGTGGTGGAACGTACCTTTGCTGATGATATGGGTCATGGCAGGTGTTGGCATCTATCTGAAACTCAGGGTTACAAAAAGGGAAATGGTTCCGGTCTGGTTCTACGTGGCCACAGCCGCGCTGCCGTTGTTT
>JAQWLN010000012.1 GCA_029247265.1 Fuerstiella sp. | reverse complement strand
CCACACAACATAACCACTCCGTGAACCGATGTCGTGAATAAGTGAGGCCGCAAACCTGTTGTGCGCGTCCGTCACGTCCACAGACAGAGCGTTCCGAACCACCGGTGTACCGCCTGCATCTTCGCCGAAAACGTGCACACGACCGTCTCGAGTCACGGCGACCAGATGCCCGTTCGCCGCCAGCAACCGCAACACTTCGCCGTCGACGTCCAGCGAACGGCCGATCCGAGGTGTTTCTTTTGGATCGTCAGCAAGTTCGATACTCGTGATCGACGATTCCCCGGCCGCATACAATGTGCCGCCCGCGAGAATCAGGTCGCCACTGGCATCGACAGCAATTTCCCAGACCTTCTTCTTCTGTGTCTTACTGTCCACGTCGTGAACGTCGTACGCCTGAACAACCGGCTTATCGTCGTCCGTCCCGGCCGAATAGATGATATCTTCCGTAAGTACCGGTTCGTTAACCACGAACGCCGTCTTCTTTCCGTTGTCCAGATCGTAACCGCGGACGCCGCGCAGTCGCGTGTGAACATAGAACTCGTCGCCCCTGGCAATGACCAGTGAGCCTCCGTTGCCTTTGCCACCGGCGTTGAAGTCGAAATACTTCAAGTCGCCGGTTGCACAATCAAGAACAGCCGGCACGCTGCGACCACCTGGAATCAGCAGAGAGTCTCCGGAAACAGCCAACGTACCCTGTGGAGCGACACCGCCGAACGACGGTGCGCTGTGCGGCTGTTTGATGTAGTCAGCGGACGTGCCGTCGTTCACCCAGATCACTCGACCGTCATCCGGATCAATCGCGTAAATAAACGTTCCCATGAACGGCCAGATACTGGCCGCAAAGTACACCGTGTCGTCCGCAACAACCGCGCCACCTCGAGCGGGCCACGCGGATATGACTCGCTTGTTGCCCAGCACCTTCCTGTCCGACGGACCTCCGCGAACTTTCCAGATCAAGGCGCCGTCAGCGGCCCTAACACAGTACAGGCACCCATCGTCACTGACGAAGATAACCCGGTCTTTCCAGGCGACAGGCGGAAAGCGAACCGGCCCGTCTGTGTAGCAGGCCCACAATTCTCTGCCGTCATTCAGATTCAATGCAACGACTTTGTCCGAGTCGTTAAATCCCATAAAAATTCGGCCGTCCTTCACGACCGGCTCGAATACCCGGTCATAGGGCATCAGATCGTGATTCAGCGGATCATCCCAGACCTGTTCTCGCTGACCAAATACGCGAGTCCACTGCAGATGCAGTTGATCCGGCAGTTGATTGGAAGAGGCGCCAGAATGACCGGCATTGGACCGCCACATGGGCCAGTCATCACCTGCCTGCGCAGCGACGCCCGCCACAATCATTATCAAGGCAATCGAAAAACGCACTTGGAACATATTTAAAACTTAGCAGTAGTTGTTGCCTGTGGAGCGACTACTTTAATCGCCGGTGACGGCAGTGTGAACCATTTCATGCCACTCGATGTACAAAGATGGCCATAGTGTCATGCCCGAGTAATGGCACAGGACGAAATTCGCCCGTTGTGAATGTCGTTTGCCCCGGATTCGAGATCGGCCGGAAAATCTCATCGCACCTCTCGCCACCAGCGGGATCCCTGGGTAAAACGTATGACACGCTCACAGGAAGCCCTCCCCCCGCATCAGCAACTTCCCATGCCGGACCGTCTACTGGAACTCAGACAATCCAACGATGTTCAGGATGACGCGGCAGAACTGCAGCGGCGACTGGCAGAAGACGGATATCTGTTCTTTCGAGGATTGCTGGACCGCCATCGATTGCTGAATCTGCGGCGGGAAATGTTGACACTGATGCAGGCCGGCGGATGGCTTGTTCAGGGAACAGACCCCATTGACGGCATCGCGAATCCGGACGCTCGCAGTACTGAGGGCGACGCCGAATACACGGACGTCTACCATCAGGTCTACCGGTTGCAGTCATTTCACGAGATCGCGCACAGCCGCGAGCTGATCGACCTGCTGGAACGAATCCGCGGCTGTACGATGATGCCACAGCCACAAAACGTGGCGCGGTTATGGTTTCCGAAATTCACGGAACACACGACGCCCATCCATCAGGACTTTGTCCATTTTCAGGGCACACACGACAACCTGACGTGCTGGAGTCCCATCGGTGACTGCCCCAGAGAGCTGGGTGGACTGGCAGTGTTGAAAGGTTCTCACAAAGTTGATCGAGTGCTGGAACATCATTTTTCACTGGGCGCCGGCAGTCTGCATATGGACCCTACCACGCATTCCGAGCTAAACGACGAGTGGCACACAACGGATTACGAAGTTGGTGACACGCTGATCTTTCCGGCACTTACCATTCACAAAGCGTTGCCGAATCTGACAGACGATCGGCTGCGAGTATCACTCGACAATCGCTACCAACGTGTTGGCGACCCGATCGCGGAACACATGCTGAATCCTCATCTGGGTTCGATGAGCCCGTTGACGTGGGATGACGTGTACGAGAATTGGGACAGCGACGAGTATCAATACTACTGGAAGAAACACGACAATCCGGTCCTGCCGAAAATCACGGAGTACCTGGACAAGGCCTTTGACGAAGCGGTTGAGCTGACTCGCAGTGGGGACGAACGCGCACAACTGCATCTGCAGCGGATCGCCAACAGAGATCCGACATCCGACCAGGGTAAGGTGGCGTCGGAAGTGTTAGCCGGCGTCGAGTAACAGGAACCTCATTACTCCGGAGCACCAACGTTGCGAGCGACCGCCATCTCTTCCGACATGTCTCGCGGGATGGTCGGAGCGACCACAATTTCTTCGATCACGGTGCGCGGCGGCAGAGTCGCAGCCAGGTGAATGCAGCGGGCAACATCTTCGGGCTGCATCATGGTCTTACGTGCAGCGGCATCCGGCGGGGCAGGGCGACCATCCAGGATCGGTGTATCAACCTCCGCCGGAAGGATTACGGTTGCTCGAATGCCCATCGCACGCAATTCAGCGTTGAGCCCATGCGAAAAATTCTGTGATGCAGCTTTGGCGGCAGAATACGGTGCTCCACCCAGGACTCCGGGCTTCACCGCGGCCATGGATGATGTCGTGACAATGGTGCCCTCGCCTCGTGCGATCATGTCCGGCAGGCAGGCCTGAGTCAGTCGATAGACCGCTTCGATATTCACTTTGAAAACCGAATCCCATTCGTCGGGTTGTACGTACCGCACAGAACGGACTCTTGACGAAAAACCGGCGTTATTCACCAAAATGTCGACTCGGCCCAGCGTGTCAATCGTATTCTTCGCAACGGCTGAGGTCTGATCCCCGTCCATTAAATCTGCCGGATGAGCTGTCGCTTCGCCACCTGCAGCTTTGATTTCCTCGACCACGGCATTCAACGGCTCCCGTCGTCGTCCAACAACCACCACGTGAGCTCCGTCGGCCGCGAGCAATTTCGCTGCCGCTCGACCAATGCCCGTTCCCGCGCCCGTTACGATCGCCACTTTGCCTGTCAGTACGCCCATTTTTTTTCCGTTGATTTGAAGTGATTTGCTGACTTCTTATGAATCTGACATCGTATCGGCAACCACTCTTCGCGGCGAGGGTCGAGAGGCCGGGACGAGGTCAAATATTCGACAATGGCCCTCGAATGCCAGCCGCTCCGGAAGAAGCACCTACTCCTGCACGCAATACAGTTTCGTCCAGCTTCGCAGCAACAAACGGTTTCCGACAACCACTGGAGAGGCATCAATTCGATCGTTGATCTGATTCACGGACGCCACTTCAAATGTCTCGTCATTCTTCAGAACGACACACGTACCTTCGCGGCCAACAAAATACACATACCCATTCGCTGCAACGGGCGATGCGTAAATATTTCTGACACCCGTCAGGCGGCGCGGCGATGTGATTGGTTGTCCGGTTGTTGCGTCCAGTATTGAAAGAATGTCTCGATTGGCACCGGTGAAGAACAGCCGGCCGTTGTGCAGCAGTGGCGACGGCACATATGGAGTGCCCTTCCGTGACAGCACGCGAACTGAATCGGTACCGGTCATATCTCCCCGAGAACCCAGAGGGATGGATACAGCCAATGCGCCTCGATAGCCGCTCATCGCGATGACCGAGTCGCCAGATCGGACGGGCGAGGGAATCGCGTTCACCGTCTGGCCACCGCAGGACCATAATTCCCTACCGTCGGCCAGATCGTAGGCCCGCACCTTGTTCGTGCCGTTGGCGATCACCACATCTCGTCCCTCGAAACTGGTCACCAGTGGAGTATTCCACGACGTCACTTCGCCGTGGCGTTCCGTCTTCCACTTTGCCTCGCCGGTGCCCGAGTCCAGACAGGTGATGAACGAACCTTCTTCCTGGTCCCAGTTCACCACCAGCGAATCTCGATTAACGACCGGCGTGACCGCTTCGCCCCAGCCGTAACGCGTCCGCATGTCGCCCAAATCTGTGTTCCACAACAGTTGCCCTGCCAGCGAATAGCAGTAGATCCCCCGAGACCCGAATGAAACGTAGAGTTGTTCGCCATCCGTGGTGGGTGAACTGCCCGCATACGTATGAGTTGGATGATGCCCTTCGTGCGGCACGTCTTCGACGGCCAGTTTCTGCCACAGCACCTTGCCGGTGGTGCGATCGATACTCGTCACGTAAAAACGGTAATAGACATTGGGCGGTATAGTCTTCGAACGCTCGTCCGTCTCGGACGGAGCCTCGGCTTTTCGATCGGTCTGTTCAGCCGACAGCACAAAGACCTGATCGCCCCAGACGATCGGCGTCGATGTCCCTTCGCCCGGCAGGTCGGCCGCCCAGGCAACATTCTGACTGTCACTCCATTTGACTGGCGGTGTAGCAGTCGTCGCCGCGGTTCCGTTCGCATACGGCCCGCGCCACTGATGCCAGTTGATAAGCTGCTGCTCCGTCGGCACATCGTCCGCATGAATAGTCGACGCCGCCAGAAACACAAACAGACACGTGACCAATCGAATGTTCACAACGAATTCTCCTTAACGCTCACAGCGGAGCAGGATGGGAATAGTCGTTCTGCAAAAGAATAGACGTTCCGCCGCCCGCCGGCAAACGGACAGACCAGCGGGGCAAGAGTATTCGTTTCGGATCAATCTTCAGTCAAAAAAGTGTCCTGACCTTCTCGTCAACACCCGTCACGGCTGACTATGCTTCTTATCATCTGCCCCGTCATTCTCAGGAGTCATCATGCGTATCGTCTATACTTCGCTTTTCGTTTCATTGCTCCTTCTGATGCCGACGGCCAGTGCCGGCAAGCCGATCCCCATTATCTTTGATACCGATATTGGAAACGACGTCGATGATGCTCTGGCTCTGGGCATGATTCATTCATTGCAGACACGCGGAGAGTGCGAGCTACTGGCGGTAACCATTACCAAAGACCACGATCAGTGCGCTGCCTTTGTAGACGCGGTAAACACGTTCTACGGTCGCGGCGATGTCGCCATCGGTGTGTGTCACAGTGGTGTTACGACGCAGCAAAGTAAATTCACGGTTCTGGCCGCAGAAAAATCCGGCGGTGCAGACCGGTACCCTCACGATCTGCGCAGCGGAAAGCAGGCTGCTGATGCGGCATCCGTTCTGCGTCAGGCATTGGCGTCACAGGACGATGGTTCGGTCGTGATTGCTCAGGTTGGATTCTCGACCAATCTGGCTGACCTTCTGAAGTCGTCGGGTGATAATTTTTCGCCTCTGTCGGGTGTCGAACTCGTCCGAAAAAAAGTCCGGTTGCTGTCGGTGATGGCCGGAGCGTTTGCCCCAATCAAAGGCAAAGATCATTACGAATACAACGTTGTCAAAGATATTCCCGCGGCACAGTCATTGGCGAACAATTGGCCAGGCCCGATCGTGTACAGCGGATTTGAAATCGGTCTTGCGGCCGCGTACCCGGCCGCCAGCATCGATCGTGATTACGAATACGTCACGCACCACCCGCTGAAAGAAGCGTACTATCTTTACAGTCCACCGCCTCACAATCGCCCGACGTGGGACCTGACCAGCGTTCTGTACGGAATCTACCCTGAGGCGGGGTACTTCGATGTCTCGCCGGCCGGTACAGTCACAGTTAAAGCCAAGGGACTGACGGTATTCACAGCCGATGAAAACGGGCGGCATCGTTACCTGATCATGTCTGATCAGCAACGTGCACGGGCCGTCGAGGCACTGGTGCAACTGTCCAGTCAGCCGCCTGAGACTCTGCGACAACTGCAGGCGGACCAGCCCCGGTGACAACATCCGTACCACAGACTCCGCCACGAATTCTGGTCGTCGGTTCGATCAACATGGATCTGGTCGTGCGGTCCGAACGTCTGCCTGCGCCGGGGGAAACGCTGGTCGGTCGCAGCCTGTCTGAGATCCCTGGAGGAAAAGGGGCCAACCAGGCCGTTGGTGCCGCGCGTCTGGGGGCAGACGTGTCTCTTGTTGGCCGTCTTGGCAACGATGGTTTCGGTGGTACTCTGCGAAGCGCACTCGCTATCGAAGGCGTGAGACTTGACGGAGTCCTGCCCACGCCCGAATGTTGCAGCGGCGTGGCGATGATCGGGGTCGAAGACAGCGGACAAAACTGCATCACGGTGGTCCCGGGAGCGAATGGCCTACTGACATCCGACGATGTGCAGGCGGAGGAATTTGCTCGGGCCGATGTACTGTTGTTGCAGCTGGAGGTCCCCGTGGAAACGGTGCTGACAGCAATCAAGCTGGCCAAGAAAAATGATGTTCTCACTATTCTTGACCCAGCACCGGCCGTACTCAATTTTCCGCCCGAGTTGCTGAACGTCGATGTCGTGTGTCCGAATGAATCGGAAGCCGCCCTGCTGACGGGCGTCGAAATCACAACAGCGAAATCCGCACGTCACGCCGCCGGGAAGCTGCAGCAACTGGGCGCCCGGCATGCGATCATCACCCTTGGAGATAAGGGGGCAGTCTTCCGAGACGCGTCCGGCAGCAGCGGGCATGTGGAGCCGTTTCCGGTGACAGCAATCGACACGACTGCGGCGGGCGACGCCTTCGCGGCAGCAATCGGCCTGCGTCTGGCAGAGGGAGCGTCACTTCATGAGGCAACGGAGTTCGCCTGTGCTGCCGGTGCCGTTGCTGCATCCCGGAAAGGCGCTCAACCGGGCATGCCAACACGTGCAGACATCAACAGGCTGCTGGCGCAAGCCTAGAAATCACTGAACGACGGCGTTCTCAGCCGAGTGGAATTCATCCCAGCGGCACCAGGCGTAGTTCCACTCCATCCACATGCGCATGACTGTCCACAGCGAACGCATTTTTTCCACATGCTCAGGAGGCATCTTTGTCTGTGACGCCGCAGAATCCCGCGCTGCCATATCCAGCCCCCAGCGACGAGCCAGTGAGCGACACAGACCATCGGCTGACATGTCCGTCTCGTCTTCGGACGGAGACTCGTCTGTCAAAGAGGATTTTCGTTCGTCGCCCACCATGTTGGCCCCGTCAGCCGTTACGAACATCTCAAACAGCCGGGAACGATACGGATCCACTTCAAGAGGTTTCGTTTCTGCCTTTGCTTCACCAATCAGAGTTTCGATTCCATTCAGAATCTCCCTGGCAACGCCTTGTTGAACTTCTGCTGATACGTGAACGTCTCGTGACGACATGTTAACTTCCATTTCCTGAATCGGACTCTGGTGTGTGCGGAACTACTCCGGGCAGTTACAGCGAATTTCGCTGACTCTCGGCCGCGGTTGACGGTTTCAATTGTAGAACGGCTGCCCCGACCAGCCGGAACTGGGTCGTCGTTTGGTGAATTGCGACACCTTAGGCAACACACAAGTGTTTCGGCGGCAACAGTATACGTCGACACCAGCAATTCAAAGTCCATGATGCAGCGAATCTCAGAATTCACGTAGCCTTGATTTCCGGTCTGTGTCAGAATCTCGCAATTCATTCATAGTATTCCGCTGACAGTAACATACCTATCCACCTGCCATTCCACCCTGGGTGTGGATAACGAATGCAGATGGCTGAACATCCACTGGCTGCCCAAAAACCGGTAACGGAACCACAGCAGCATCAACATCGCGAAACCCGGGAGATCATGGCATGGAAGCCTTCGCCTACAAAAAACCACAGTCAGCTGGAAACAAGAAACTCATCGGTCTTGTACTGGCACTGATGCTGGGCATTTGGTACTTCGACATCATCCCAGAGGTCGGCACGGTGCCCACAGGAGGACTGGAAGTCGACGTCACAAATCTAAATCTGGATGATGCAGACTTCCTGGCAATGCTGAATGACCCGCCGGCTGATGCCATCATCGACAACACCAGCACAGAAATACTTCCACGGAACACGGAAAAAGATCCACTGCTGGCCGCTCTTGCCAGCCAGGCAGAGCCCATCGAATATTCCTTTCCTGAATTTACTGAATACGCTGCCCCCCCCATACCCGTGCCGGACGAACCCCTGGCTGACCTGCAGCCACGTCCGAAGGCGCCGAGTGGCATTCAACAAGCGGCGTTTGCTCACACAAAGACAGCGCCAAGAGAAGCTGGCATCGTACAGGTCGTGCTGTCGCCGGAAGCGGCGGCAACTTTGCGGAATGTTGACCAGTGGGTAACGGACGGAGAAACACTCGAAGCACATGCGGCGCTGTCACGACTGTACTGGAAACAGCCCGAGTTTCGTGCTCAGATATTTGAGCGAATTGAAAAGACGGCCGCCGAAATATATGCGAATCCGAACGCGCATTTTGCCGAACCGCACTTCGTCGAATTCGGCGACACGCTCGAAGGCATTGCCCAGAAGTATCAAGTGCCATGGCGATACCTGGCACGACTGAACAGCACAAGTCGGGAAACACTGCAGGCAGGCCAAAAACTAAAGGTACTGAACGGTCCGTTTGGAGCAGTGATCGATTTAAAACATTTCGAAATGACAATCCATGCGCATGGCTGGTACGTTCACCAGTACCGCATAGGTATCGGTAAGGGACAGGAAATAACCGTCGGTGAATTCACTGTCCAGAACAAGCGAGAGAATCCGATATGGACCGGGCCTAATGGGGAAGTTGTGGAAGCCGACAACCCGCAAAACCCACTTGGCGAGTACTGGATTGGTCTCGGAGAACACATCGGCATTCACGGAACCATAGCCGCTGAATCAATTGGTGGGGAAACATTACGAGGCTCCATCCATCTTGCCGATGGTGACATCTCCGAAGTTTTCAACCTGCTTGCGACCGGTTCGAAGGTTGTCATTCGCCGGTAGAGTTCCCGCTTCGCTGATCAGCCTGTGCCGACGGCCCATCCACCAGTAAACACTGGCGCCCAGAGTCGACGGAATGACCGGTGCGTCGGTATAGGCCACCAGTGAGAACAAAGCACGCTGCATCAGGTACCCACGTGCCGTCGCGTTCGCAGCGCACCACCATGTCACCAGACTGGTCGACATAAAGACTGCCGCTGTCAGTCCGACAACTAGCGCCAGCGCAGGAGCCCAATCGACTGCAACATCGGGCCAGTTGCGCGCTGCGATGATGGCTGACGGCACCAGCAGAATCGTAACAAAACCGTGCCACACCAGCAGAGAACTGAGCGGAGGTCCGCAGCCCCAGGGCCCGCAGATTGAATGACCGGCACCCACAACGTCCGAAATCGCTGACTCCGCCCGCAGTACAAGAAGGATGACGGTCAGCCACGCAGCAACCAGCAGATACGTTATCATCCTGTTGTGAGTTGCAGACGTCAAAATACGGGTAATCCTGAAAGGACAAATACCGACGCACAGGCTACATAGCAAGACCAGC
>JAQWLN010000008.1 GCA_029247265.1 Fuerstiella sp. | reverse complement strand
CCTGGTGATTCGTCGCTACGTCCTGTGCGGTGGAATACGCACTCAGGTCCAGCTTCGCTTCGGGCTGTTCGTTGCCGTGACAGTCCAGGCAATACTTCTTCAGGAACGGACGGACTGTGCTGTCGAACTGTCGATTCAGCTTGTCTCCGTCCGGTGGTGCGGCAGCAGACGTAGGGACGGCCAGCGGGACGAAGGCGACAATCGCCGCAAGGAATATTTGGTGTCTGCTGTTCACTGTTACTGCCACACTCCGGTCTTTATTCTGAATCTAAAACGATGTGTCAGGACGCAGCAGGACCGGATGTGCCGGGGGTGACGCGTGTCAGCGAACTGCCCTCGATTGACGGGCACCAGTATTTTTCGATGTGCTCGATTACCAGTTCGACGCCTCTGGTGTGGCTGACGAACGGTTTGTCACGTGGGTCGTATAATGCGTCGGTCAGGTCGCGACACAGCACGACGTTTTTGCCGAGATACCTTTGCTGACGAATTCCGAACGGACGTCCCAGTACACACATGTTGGTGTGTACACCCATCAATACGATGTTGTTACGCCCTTCCTGCTCCAGAAAATTGAAGATCTCCTGTCCCTTGTCGCTGATCCCGTCGTAGCCAATGATCTGAATGTCGGGATGCTGGTGGCGATCCGTCGGGATGTGTGGCATGCCCACCGGATCGTCGCAGCCGGTCACCTTTGCTTCGTCGCGTTTGACGTCATCGACGATAGGCCACGGACCTTCGTGTTCGCTGTTGTGATAACACCAGCTCTGAATCGGCACTGGAGGTGTAGCCGGGCGTGCGGTTTTCATTCGTTCGCGGTACGGCGTATCTTCGTAATGTTTCATGCCGCTGCTGGGCGCGTGGATGATCGCCACACCGTGATCTCGCGCCAGTGAGATCACTTCGTTCATGCGAGGAGCCATACGTGATACTCGCATAGCCGCCAGCTTGCATGGGTGATCAGCCCACATGTCGCAGATGATGATAGCGGTTTCGGACGCATTCCATTCCACTGTTTCTTCAATAACACGGATGCCGTCACCGTTCTTTTCGCGCCGGCGCCATGCGACAGCGAGTTTTCCTGGTACAGATGGAATTGTACGGGGCGACGGCGTTTCGGCGGCGGTAGCGATTGCTGACAAAGCCACAATCCCGGCCGCCTGACCTGCAGCAAGTAATGTGTCGCGGCGAGTGATCGTGTTGTGTCGAGTCATGACGGCTTCCTGTTTGGTGCAAGGGGGCAGAAGCAGCGGCGATCAACGTTGAGTATAACACTATCGATCGCTGTGTAAGCATACCGAAGTCATGTGGCGTTAGGAATTCGACCAGCCGCCACAGTAAAAACGACTCAATTCGGAACCACAGATTCAGCCGTGCTTTTCGCGAAGAATGCGTGCGGCGGCGACCTCGTTTTTCAGCTTTGTGTAAACCTCGTCAACATCCACCTTCGCTGCGGAGCCGGGAGCGAAGCCGCATTCCGGATTCAATGTGATCCGTTCGGGCGCGACGTGTTGCAGCGCCTGTTCGACGCGACCGACGATGGTCTCAGGGGAATCAATTTCACTAGGCAGTGTGCTGACAACACCCAGACCGATGTCGATGCTCTCCGGCAGTTCGCGCAGAACAGACATCTCTCCAGAACCAGGCGTGGTGAATTCCATGGTGATGTGGCCAACGTTGAGTTTTCGGAGCTGCTGCATGATCGGATCGTAGCTGCCCTGATGCTGGGCTTCACCTCGAGCTCTGGCCCCGGCTCGACGGCACAGATGAACGGCCAAACTGACATCCTTGAAGTCCGCGACAACCTGGTTGTCCATGTCGACGGCGAAATCCGCCGCCTGGTCCGGGTTGTCGTAACCGGCTCGCACGTCCGGATCGACGAACAGGCACAGGTGCGGGTCGTCAACCTGAATGATTGATACGCCTTCGGCGCGAAGCAATTCGATTTCGTGACGCAGAATCGGCACGCAGTCGCGAACGAAGGCTTCCCGTGTCGGGTAGGCCTTCGCCGACGCCACGGGATCCCACATGCGTTCACCCAGCAGCGCAGGTGCCGGCAGTGTGGCCTTGATCTGTCGATTTGTGAGTTGTTTCAGGAATGCGACCTCTTTCGCAATAAAGCCGGGATGTTTGGGGGCCAGTCGATCGACGACGACGGTCCACGGTCGACCATCAGCAGGATTCAGACTCAATTCAAATCCGTGAGCCAGTTCGGCGATGACACCGATGTACGACTTGCGCCACCACTCACCGTCGGAGATGACGTCGAGTCCCGCTGCTTCCTGTAGTGCGACGACGGAGCGAATGGCCGACCCCATCAGTCGCTGATAGTCCTCATCTGAGTGCGGAGAGTCATCCGCGATCAGATCTTTTACGAAATCCGGACGTGGCATCGAGCCGATGATTGATGTCGGAAAAAGAATTTTGTCTGTCATGGGAATCTTCCAGTCTGATAAACCTGCGAGCATTCGGCGCGCCGGAAATTACGTTGGCACCACAAGCGGTGTTGTTGGGTCGTCCGAACTTTATCACGGTGTACTCAGGTGGCGTTCTGTCCAGAACTGCCGCGCGTATTCAAAATCCTGCTGTGTATCAACTTCAATATATCCTCCGGGAGTATCGACATGCACCATCTGTCGGCCGGATTCGATCATGTCCTGTAGCAGATGAATCATGTAGGCCTTTTCGAAGAGCTTCGCTTCGCGATACGGTTGTCCCGCGAACTCTGCCTGCCGTGCATGATAATCCTGTTTCAGCATCGCGGCACCGTCGGCTGAAAACTTCGCCAGGCCGATGAATTCACCCCAGGCGTCGGCCTCAGGGATCTCACGGTGAACTCGTGTGATACGGCCGTTGGACACTGTTACTTTCTCTGCGTCGTCACTGGGGTGTTCCGTTCGATGTTCGTATCGAGTGAGCCAGCCGGTATCGACGCCAAGTGAGATGTTGCTGTCATTCTGAGCAATGGCCGCCACGATTTCCGGAGTGAACAGCACGTCGGAGTAACAGCAGAGAAACGGCTCGTCCATCAGGTCTTCCGCGTACATGAGCGAAGCCAGGATGTTATTGTGCGGCCAGTTGTCATTGTGGCGGAACGTGAATTCGGGGTAGGCCTGCTGAACAGTCTCAATGCGATATCCGCCAATGAATGCGATATCGTTGATGCCGTTCTGGCGAAAGGCGTCAACTGCCCAGTCCAGCATTCTCTGCCCGGCGACTTGTGCAAAACACTTGGGGGTGTCTGCTGTGGTGGGCATGAGTCTGCTGCCCCGTCCCGCGCCGATGATGATCGCCCTCATGCTATTGTATACCTCTATGTTTTTTGTGTCTTACGCCGATCGGGATCAACTCCTGTCGTGCGTTTGTTGAAATGAAATAATTCTGAGTACAGTCGTCGGGCAGACCGCCGGTTACGTTTCGTTCGCTTGTGTCTCAGTCGATGCTGTGACGTTCCACAGCAACCCCGCGGCGACAGCAGCCGCCAGGGCCCACCCAGCCCACATGAAGATGGCCTGTTCCCATCCGTATGCCTCCAGTGCACTGCCGGTAACATAATCGCCAGCTGCTGCGCCGACATAACCCATGCAGTTCACGAAACCAGCGGCCGCTGCCGACGTTCCTTTTCGTGCAAGATCAGCGGGCGCTGTACCAACCAGCAACACCTGTGGTCCGTAGATGCAGAATCCGATCACGAACAGCAGCAGGATTGTCGCAGGCACGCTGGTTCGAGCGACGGTGTCATACATGAGAGTCAACAGTGCCAGTGTGACCAGTAGGATACAGGTCACGGGTGCCCGGCGACTGCCGAAGAAACGATCCGTGGCCCAGCCGGCAAGGTAAGAGCCAGCGATGGCTCCCAGTGGAAGAACGGCCGACTTCAACGCAGCTTTCGCCACGCCGGTCTGCTGGACGTCGTAGAGGTATTTTAAACCCCAGTCCAGAAAGCCATAGCGACACGCGTTGAGTAGACCCAGTGATATGCCGAGTATCCACAACGACGGGTTGTTAATAGTCAGCCAAAAGTTTTCAAAAACGGAATTTCGCGGATCGTTCGTGGGGGCTCTGACTGCAGACGTTGGCTCCGTCGAACGTGCAACGCTGTCGAGATCCTCGGAATCTTCGATTGCTGCTTTCGGCGCAAGACGGTCGTTGTTTTCGCTTTCGTCATTGGCTGGACGTTCTTCCAGGAGCATCAGCATCACGATGCCCGATGCGACCATGATTCCAGCGGGTACCCATAGGGCTCCACGCCATCCCAGATAACTCACCGCGAGCCCGGACACGACCACTGTGACTGCTGCCGTAACCTGGTATCCCGTGCCGATGAACCCAATGACCTTGCCGCGGCGGCTCACCGGAATCCAGTTTGCCAGAATCCGTACACACGGTGTCCAGCCCAGCGACTGTGAATATCCGTTGCACGCCCAGATGAAGATCAGGAAATACAGAGCAGTTCCGAATCCGAACAGTACGTTCAGCAACGCCGTCCCGAACATCCCGATCGCCAGTAATTTGCGTGGCGCGACCTGTTCTGAAAACTGGCCGTTGATCAGCTGACCAACGGCGTAGGCAATTTTTGTGGCCGCAAGAATAGTGCCGATCTGCTTCGGGCTCAGGCCCAGTCCGCCCTGTTCCACTGACTCCATCAATCCGGGAACCGCTGCGGAAATATTCTGGCGACAGAAATAGAACGCGCCGTACGTGAACCAAATGGTCCACAGCAACGTGTTTTCTCCCTGTGGAGAATGAAATGTCGGCTGTCGAGCTGACGACGAACTGGTATCGGACACAGGGGGACATTTCGAATGGTCGGAGAACGTGAGCCGTCAGGATGAACGATACAGCAGGGAAAATCAACTCGCCTGACCTGTCGGACAGGGCAAGCCTCTCTTACAAGATGCCCAGTTTGGGTAGAAGGTCGTTGACTTTGAGGGCGTTTTCTCTGAGTGTTGCTGCGATATTGGTGTATCCGAGCGACCTGAGGCAACTGATGGTCGCGTTGCGAAACGCGCTGAA
>JAQWLN010000233.1 GCA_029247265.1 Fuerstiella sp. | reverse complement strand
AGACCAGCGGTCGGCAGTTATCTATCGCACAAGTCTCTTGTTTTGCGCCCCCATGCGGTGGCTCGCGTTAACTCCAATGCTGGATAGAATGATCTTCTATCACCTCACTTTTCTCCGCCCTGAATTGCGCTGCGATGCGACCAATATTCTACAATTGTTTCAGCCTGCTGGTGGTCTGGTCTACCCATGGAGTGGCCGATGAGTCTCCACGCTATTCCACAGATGTTCGACCGATCCTGGCAAAGAATTGCTTCGCGTGTCATGGCGCAGATGAAGGCTCCCGGGAGGCGGACCTGAGACTGGACATGCCTGCAGATCCATCAGACAAAGATTCTGCGTCGCTGCGAGCAATCGTGCCCGAGAATCCCGCCGACAGTGAATTGGTTCGTCGCGTGCTGAGCAATGACGCAGAATTGGTCATGCCGCCACTCGATTCCGGACACGCGTTAACCAAAGAGCAGATTGAGACACTGCGGCAGTGGATCGCTGCAGGAGCAAAGTTTGAAACTCACTGGTCCTTCGTTCCTCCTGTTCGCCCGAGCCCGGCTGTGGTGGAAAACGACAAGTTCAGTCGTAGCGACATCGACAGGTTCGTGCTGCAACAGTTGAGTCGAAAAGGGCTGACACCTTCGACTCAGGCCGACCCATATACGTTAATACGCCGAGTCTATCTGGCCCTGACCGGCCTGCCACCTCCGGCAGAAGCCGCCGACGCGTTCGCAAAAAATGCGACCGCCGAAAGCTACGAATCCATCGTGGACGAACTGCTGCAGTCTGAGAATTTCGGTGAACACTGGGCTACGATATGGCTTGACCTGGCTCGATACGCGGACACCAAGGGCTATGAAAAAGACCAGCCACGAAATATCTGGCGATACCGTGACTGGGTAATTGACGCTTTCAACAGCGATATGCGTTTCGATCAGTTTACCGCTGAGCAGATTGCCGGTGATCTGTTCGAAGATGCTACCACCGAACAGGTTCTGGCGACCGCCTTTCACCGCAACACCATGACCAACGACGAGGGCGGTACGGATAATGAAGAGTTCCGTATCGCCGCGGTGAAGGACCGAGTCGACACAACAATTCAGGTCTGGATGGGACTGACCATGGGCTGTGCCAAGTGTCATTCGCATAAATACGATCCAATCAGCCAGCACGAGTATTACCGTTTCATGGCGTTCTTCAATCAGACAGAAGATGCTGATCGACCGGACGACAAACCACGAATCGCGACCCCGACCGCGGAACAAAAGAGGAAGCAGATTGAACTGACGGCAAGACTTGAACAACTGCGCGCCGCGCAAAAGAAACAACCTGCGACAGACTCCGATCCGGACGTGTCACAACCATCGTCCGTTCTGGCGAAACAAATCGCCGACGCGCAAAAAACGCTTGAGGAACTCAAAACGTCCATTACTGAAACTCCGATCATGCGTGAATTGCCGGCAGATAAGCGAAGAACCACCGTCGTGCACATGCGAGGAAACTTCCTTGATCATGGCGACACGGTAGACGCCGCGTTTCCGACGGCGTTCGGCGCTGTTGCCGACATCGGAACTGGCAGCAGACTGGACGTCGCCACCTGGCTGGTATCCAAAAACAATCCACTCACCGCACGGGTGACCGTAAATCGCATCTGGAGCCGATTCTTTGGCAAAGGCATCGTGGAAACAGAAGAGGATTTCGGCACACAGGGAATGCCGCCAAGTCATCCGGAGTTGCTGGATTGGCTCGCCGTTGAATTTCGCGACGCTCACCAGTGGTCGCTGAAGCAGCTATGTAAAACCATCGTGATGTCTGCCACATACCAGCAAAGTGCAGCTGTTTCTGATGCGTCGCGCAAGCTGGATCGACTGAATCGCTGGTTAAGCCGTGGCCCGCGTTTTCGTCTGTCGGCCGAAGGCGTTCGTGATCAGGCGCTGGCCGTTTCCGGATTATTGTCAGGGAAAATCGGTGGCCCGTCTGTCATGCCTCCGCAGCCCGATGGACTCTGGCGTACCACCTACAGCAAGCTCAAATGGCAGACACCGACAGGTGAAGATCGGTATCGTCGGGGACTGTACACATTTCTGCGCCGCACCAGTCCGTATCCGTCGATGATCACCTTCGACAGCACCAGCCGCGAGGTGTGTCAGATTCGCCGCATACGAACCAACACGCCTCTGCAGGCTTTGGTGACGTTGAACGACCCGGTGTACGTGGAAGCTGCTGGCGCATTGGCGAAAACGGTGATGGCTGCTGAAACCAGCGCAGGACTCAGCGAGATGTTTCGCCGGGCGTTGATCCGACCGGTCTCGACCGACGAACTGTCAGAGTTGTCGAACTTGTTCGATGAGACTCTGGCGGAGTTTCAGGCATCCCCTGCGGCGGCCGCAGAATTATTACACGCTGCAGGCCTGAACAATCCCCTTGGCAACCAGTCCACCAGGCTGGCTGCGTTGACTGTTGTGGCCGGTGTTGTTCTGAATCTCGATGAAACATTGATGAGACCATAGAGGAATCTGACAGAGACCCGTGCAATGAACAACCTTCACCAGCGCCTCGGCCTGCAAACTCGCCGTCACCTGCTAAGCGCTGCCGGCGTCGGGCTCGGCTCGATCGCGTTACAGAGCCTCAACGGCCCGACAGCGACAGCCACGGACGTTGGCCCTGCGGGCAATCCCACGGCAGCGGCCATGCCCATGCAGGGCGCCAGAGCGAAGTCCGTGATTTATCTGCACATGGCCGGTTCCCCTTCACAACTGGAGCTGTTCGAGCACAAGCCGGAACTGCGCAAATTTCACAACAAGCAGTGCCCGCAGGAGTACCTTGAAGGAAAACGATTCGCCTTTATTCGCGGCGTTCCCAAAATGCTGGCGGGACAGTTCAGATTCCGACAACACGGCGACGCCGGACAATGGATCAGTGAATTGCTTCCGGAGTTCTCGTCCATCGCCGACGAAGCGTGCATTATTCGCACGGTCAACACCGATCAGTTCAATCATTCACCGGCTCAACTGCTGCTGCATACCGGTCAGCCGCGACTGGGCAACCCGTCCATGGGGTCGTGGGTCACGTGGGGACTGGGCAGCGAAAACCAGGATCTGCCGGGTTTCGTAGTCCTTGCGTCAGGCGGAAAAACTCCCAGCGCTGGAAAGTCGCTTTGGGGATCCGGTTTTCTGCCGACGGTTTACCAGGGCGTCCAGTGCCGTACATCGGGGGACCCGGTACTTTATCTGTCTGACCCCAAAGGCATCAGTCGTGGACTTCGTCGCAGGACTCTGGATGCAATGCGTAAGCTCAACAGGATCCAGTACGAACGAATTCGTGACGATGAAACTCAGACGCGAATCGCTCAGTACGAACTGGCGTATCGAATGCAGGTGGCCGTTCCGGAAGTGATGGATATCGGAAACGAACCAAAGCACATTCTTGATTCCTATGGCGCTGTTCCCGGGTTTGTGTCCGTCGCAGAATCCGCAGACGATCCGCGTGCTCTGTACAAAGGCGACGATCCGACGTTCGCCAACAACTGCCTGCTGGCCAGAAGACTGGTGGAAAAGGGCGTGCGTTTTGTTCAACTGTATGACTGGGGCTGGGACCATCACGGCAGTTCACCGGGAGAATCCATTGATGGGACTCTGCCGATCAAGGCGCGTCAAATCGACCGCGCGATCGCCGGATTGCTGAAGGACCTGAAGCAGCGAGGACTGTTGGAGTCGACGCTTGTCGTCTGGGGCGGAGAGTTCGGTCGGACTCCGATGATGCAGAACAACGTTAACAAAGAACTGAAGAAGGGTTCCATCGGCCGTGACCACCATCCTTATGCGTACACGATGTGGATGGCTGGCGGCGGTGTAGAAAAGGGGCTGGCGTACGGCCAGACCGACGATATCGGCTATTATATTGGTGAAAATCCCGTTGGCATTCGTGACCTTCAGGCCACCATCCTGCACCTGCTGGGCCTCGATCCTCACCGATTCAGCTACAGTTATCAGGGGCTCGACAACCGACTTATAGGCCCTACTAATGATGGTCAGGTCGTGAGCGCCATTGTCAGTTGACCAAACAGAGGATACCATAGGCTTCGGTTCTGACACCATCGGGAGTACCATCTCATGTGCAGTGACGGTATCGATGAAGAAGAACGCATCCCCAACGAGCGGTTGAGTGATCCGGACGCCGAGATCATTCACGGGGCAATTCGCCAGCTTTCCGGACTGCACGATTCCATCGTCGCTCTCGATCCTACGGCCACAGTCGATGATGCCGTGCAGACGATGATACAGAATCGCATGGGAGCGATTCTGATTGTTGACGACAATAAGCTGGTCGGTTTGTTCAGCGAACGTGATGTCCTGACTCGGGTGGTTGCTCAGGGACGCATACCGGCTGAAACACCGATCGTCGATGTCATGACACCGGACCCTGAGTGCCTGTGCTTTGACGACGAAATCGTATTCGCACTGAACAAGATGACCGTCGGTGGATTCCGACACGTGCCGATTCTGGATGAAGACGGAGCACCGACGGCGGTGGTTTCGATGCGTGACGTTGTCGATCACATCGTGTCATACTATTCCAACGAAGTCTACAATCTGCCGGCAACACCTGAATCACGTGTCTCATCAACACGTGAAGGCGCGTAGTTCGAACGGCAGTCATCTTTCGCACGTGCCTTGAAAGATTCAAAAACGTCTTTGCAGCCGGCTGCTTCTATTTGTCCGCCGGTGCAGTCACCACCACAGTGATCAGGTCGGACCACGCGGCAAATTTGGTGTTCGTTTCTGCTGCCTTCGCCTCCGCTGCTTTTGCAATGCTGTCGATCGTGGTCTTTGCTTTCTGGACGGCTATGACTTTTTCGGCAGCCTTCTTTGCCGCGTCTTCAACTGCGACAAGGGCAGCCCTGGCATTATCCGCTGCGGGTTTTAACTGTGCTTTGGCGTCATCATCAGCCGCAGACGCCAGGTTCTGGTCAGCGACCTGAAGCTTTTTCTTAGCCTCGCCAACGGCAGCCGTCGCCTGTTCAGCAGCCGCTGTAAACTCTGTGAACAGCGCTTCGATGCGCCGCTGCTCCGAAACTGCACGAACGGCGGCCGGAGCGTTGTGCCGGTACTTCGCCACACCAGTACCCTGTAAAGTGAATTGATAACGACCAGGTTCCACTTTGAAGTTGCCGTTCGGAGAAAAATTGATGGTCAACGTCCCGTCACTGTCTGTCTCTGCAATGTTGACCTTTGGTGGACTTCGCAGCAATCCAAACAGCCCCTGCGGTTCGACGGTCAGATTGCCGACGCGTGTGCCGTTGTCAGTCAGCTTAATCGGAAGCTCCAGCTTCTGGCCGACTTCAACTGTCCATTCCTTATTCTCCGCCGCAGCTATGGTGACCGGTGCCTTTTCGTGCTGATTCAGCGACAACGGTATTCGTTCGGTCAACCGCGAACGGACTCGAATGGAATCCGCAAAGATATGTCCCCATACAAGTGACGCAAACCGCGCGTCACGCACCAACTCGCGGTTACCCGCAGCCGTTGCAACGCTGGCTCTGCCGACAATACGAATCTCGCCCGACCAGGACTTTGCGTCAGCAGACGCCGAAACAACAAGAATGCCTCGGTCAGTGCTGCCACTCAGAACCAGCGGCGTGGCTGAGACACCCGGTGGCAATCCCTCGGCGGTGATCACGATTTCGCCGGCAAATCCGTCCTGTCGAGGACACATGACTCGAACGCCCCAACGGGCTCCCTGACGCAGCAACGGTGTCACAGAATAGCCCGTGCGATTGGTCGGCAACGTCTTCTCAGTAGTGGCGATAAGCTGAAAATCGGGCGTGGCTTCACGAATTGCAAGTCGGTACAGATCGGCAGAGCCTCCGCTGCCGAACTGGTTCGTGATTGTGACCTGATGCAGTCCATCATGGGCGGCAGTAAAGCTGACGACTGCGTCGATGGTATCTGCATTGATCGTGTCCTTTCCGTCCACGCTGAAGAAACCCGGCATATCATCATTATCGACCACCTGAATCAAAGTCTCGCCGCCGTCGTCTGACCTGGTGACCTGATGAATGATCAAGTATGGATCCACCTTTGACTGCATTCTGTCGGCAATTGCTTCAATCCAGTACGTCGTGTCTTTGACAGTTAAAAACCGGAACACATCTTCATCGTCCTGTACGTTAAAACGTCCGGCAACTTCACTGGGCACCGAAATCTGCTGCACGGAATCCTCAGCGGATTCCGTCACAACAGAAGCCGTCGCGAACCCGATGCGAACAGAATTGGCATCCTTCAATTTGTAGTCGAATCCCGGAAGCAGGCCCTGCCGAGGCTGACCGGGATGAAATCTCGGCGGAGTGGCGGCAGCTTCAGGCAGTGAGACTTCAACCTGTACCGTCTCCAGAGCGTGGCCACGAATCTGTGAAGATTCATCCAGTACTCCACCGGGCAGATTACGTCCGTACAGCGTAAACTGCTGCGTCGATCCAGGTTCACCTGCAGGAGGATAGACAAAGTCGACGTGCGGCCTGTCAGAAACAATCAGCCGATAAAAGTGATCGACTCCGCCTCGGTAAAGAATGTCCGACACGGCAATCAGAAATTCACCGTCGTGTGCCGCCTGAATTTCAAGAAAGGAATCCCGGCCGAACGTATCTCGATTTCGATCCAGCTCACGACCTGCGGAATCGTAAACAATCAATTGACCGTCAAGACGTGAATCAATGCGTTCGGCGACAAGTTCGATAAGAATTCGCTGTCCCGCTCTGGCTTTGAAACGGAACCAATCGATACCGCGCGAAGCGACTGCGCCAGTCACGACGGAGTTGACATCAACCACCATCGCGTTTTCTGACGTACTATTGTTCCCCGACTCCGCCACTTCGTTCGAATCCGGCGGAGCGACCACAAACGGCCGAGCCGTGGACAGCCCGAAATATCCAACCGCTCGAGCATCGTAGATTCCGGGCGGCACGTCTGCCGCCACAGTGACGGCAAACTTTGAACCGTCCATTCGCGAGTGCGGAAAGACCTCGTCAGCAGGCAACGTCACAGGCTTCGCCGTAATTCCAGGATGCGTAAAACGAAGCTCGGTCAGCCCTTCAAGATTACTCCCATGCAGAGTGACCTCGACACTCCCGCCAACCTTCGCAGATCGCGGTTGCAGTCGACTCAGGTCACCCGTCGGCAGTTGAGCAAACAGTCCTGGCGCGCTGATCGCTGCAAGAACTATCGTAGCGACGCAGGTAAAAATTCGGCTGGTCATAGGGTGGCCGGTAATTGCGGGCATAAGACTAATGATTAAACAGAAACTCTTTCGTATTCACGACGACCCAGATGATGTCTTCCCAGCCCTCTCTGGCTGCCTGATCAGATGACAGCACCTTCGGATCTTCTGCTGAGCGTTCCTGTTTTTTCTGCAGGTGCGCCAAAGCGACGGATACTTCACTGTCCGTGGGATCACGTGAAAGTGCCAGCTGATATAGCTCCGTAACCTTCGTCTGATTGTCAGCGTCCTTGTCGCGGGACGACTTGACTGCTCGCCCATCAGACGCGCTCAGAATGCGATGCATGGCATCCGAGTTGATCAGGTGAAGACTCTGAGAAAGATCGGCGCTGGCAGAACGTTCGCATTCACAGGCCGTATCCATCTGAGGACGCCCGAACACTCTGAGAAAGAACGAGTCGTTGTTTGCTGAATCATCCGGCAGAGCGACGGCACGAACTCCCACGGGCTGATGGTTGAAGTTATTCCTTGCGCCCGCTACTTCGTTCATCGCGTCCAGCATCACTTCGGCAGCCAGTCGACGTGGATAATAGCGAGCGAAATTCTGTTCATCGTTGCTGTTGTGATCGTTGGGGAAGGAGCTTCGCTGGTAGGTTTGGCTGTTGCAGATGGCGCGGCACAGAGCCTTCAGGTCATAGCCGGACTCCGAAAACGACTTTGCCAGCTGATCCAGCAGCCGAGGGTGCGTCGCGGGATTCGTCACACGCATATCATCTTCCGGTTCCACAAGCCCTCGCCCGAGGAAGTGCTTCCAGTAACGATTCACGAGTATTTTTGCGAAATATGGATTCGCGGGAGAGACCATCGCTTTCGCCAGATCGATGCGGGGATCACGTTCGGCCGGAATTTCCAGCGGCTCACCACCCAGCGGTGTCGGTTTCTGATCGACGTTTGTATTGGGATTCTTAGCAACGGCCAGAATTCGTTTGTGAAAGAGAATGTCATCTTCCGGCAGTTTGCGGACCTCCTTGCGACCGATTGTGGAAAAGAATGCGGCAAACCCGTGGTAATCGTCCTGAGTCCATTTTTCATAAGGATGATGGTGGCACTGAGCACACTGAATGCGCACACCCAGAAAAACCTGAGCGATGTCGGCCATCTGATCCTTTGGATCGCTGACAGCGCGATACCACGATACAGCGGGATTGGTATCGGGCCTGCCTCGGGCGGTAATCAGTTCTGTGGCAAACTGGTCAAACGGTTTGTTCACGGACAGACTGGCCCGGATCCAGGCGTGAAAACCGAACGTCTCACGTGCCACCTGTTCCAGATTGCCTCCTGCCTTGTTACGCAGAATCCCCGCCCACTTGTTGGCAAACAGGTCGGCATAACCAACATCGTCCAGCAATCGGTGAACAGCCGCAGCCCGCTTGCCGGACTGCCTCGATGCAAGAAACTCTTTTGTTTCACGGACAGTCGGCAAACGCCCGGCGATGTCCAGAGAAACGCGTCTCAGAAACGTCGAATCATCACACGCAGCAGATGGTGGCAGCCCCAGCGTTTTCAGCTTGGCAAAAATGAGTTCGTCGATGAAATTCGCCGGCACCGGCAGATCAGGCATTGGCAGGCCCAGTGGAATGGTCGCCATGAATGCTCCCACGTGTTCCTGAAACCTAATCATGACAGAGGTCGTGCCTGTCATGTCTTCGAATGTTGCCAAACCATGGTGATCGACGCTGCACATGTCGGGCTGGTTGGCTTTGTATTCGACGACACGAGTAACATCGCGCGATGTGCCGTCACTGAAGAATGCCATCACCGCTAGCTGCTGCGATCCACCGCGACTGACAACACGATCCGAGGGATGGATTTCAATCCGTTCCACGGTCGGGTCATTTTCAGGGCCGTACGACAGCCCTTCTGCGATCCACCGCTTCAACAGTTCATACGAATCGCTCTTTTTCGGAAGGCGGACGCCGCCCCCGTGAGGAATCTCACCGCACGCCTTCTGCAGCAGCAGACTGCGTTCCGGTGCCGCAGGAAAAAACCGACGCCCTCGAGATTCACGGGTCAGGAATTCATAGTCTTCCCGGGGCTCAAAGCCCAGCAGCGACAACCGAAAATTATTTCGGCCTTTGGGTGTACCGTGACATGCGCCGCCGTTGCAACCAGCGCGAGTCAGTTGCGGAACAACGTCGTTGGGAAAACTCACAGGTCTCTGCACATGAAACGACGTGACCTCAGCTGAAATCTCGATCAGTGAATCATCCCTCTTCAGCCGAGCTGCGATCGTTGCTGTGCCGTTTCCCAGTGGTTTCACGAATCCTGATTTGTCAACGGCAACGACGTTCGACGGCGTCACTGAATAGACGACGCTGCGCGTTACATCCAGTTGACGACCGTCAGGCCGTGTTGCCGTGAGCAGCAACTGGTGCGAACTGGATGGGCCAACCAGCGCAACGGACGTCGTCGTTTGCACGCGGTCAATCAACAGCGGCTCATCGATGCCAAATTCCGAAGGGGCACCGACGGCACCACCTGTGATCCACATCCACAACAAAATAGCCAGCGAAGGTCGCAATGCCGACCTTCTTCGGGCGAGTAAAATCGTGGTCATCATGAAACTTCGAAACAGTGAGTCGGTGGCCATGGTCTCGCTTCGTTCAACGGATTCTCGGGCAGATGTCTGTCCGGCGAAAGGCTTATCCGCGATTTTCCTCAGCCAACGCCCATCGAATGAACATTCGGCGAAGAAGTTTTCGCTTTTTGTGACCAGTTGCGCTCAGAATCGCCTGGTAATGGCAAGCCCACGATTCGCACGGTAAACTGCCGGCTGTTGCTCTCGGGCCGGGGCCTGGGGCGGAGAATGAACTCAACACGCACCCAGCCTCAGCGTGGACCTGCCTCTTCAGAACTGGGGCGGCGGCCAGACCGCCCGGTGCGGCTCAGTAAGACAAGCATGTCCAAAACTCATTTGATTGACGGTATCAGCCTCCATCTCTCGACGGCCGACTCAAGTCCAGGCAACTGGATCGGCCAGGGGGAAATCCTGAAACAACTTCTGGCCTGCTGGCTGGTCGTTGACGAAAAGGATCAGCCGCTGACGCCACGACTGATCGGCACTCCCGGCATCGGCAAGACGACGCTGGCAATCTCGGGAGCTCGGCAGCGAAAGCAGAACCTGTTCATCTATCAGTGCACAGCGGACACACGACCGGAAGATCTGTTGGTAACGCCAGTCCTGGCAGAAAGCGGGAAGATCGCCTACCACGCATCGCCAATGGTCACGGCCATGATCGAGGGCGGCATCTGTATTCTGGATGAAGGCAACCGGATGAACGAAAAATCCTGGGCCAGCCTGGCGCCACTACTGGACCATCGACGTTACGTCGAATCCATCGTTGCAGGAATTACGATTCACGCGCACCCCGATTTTCGATGTGCCGTCACAATGAACGAAGACGAGTCGACGTTCGAAATCCCGGACTACATTCTCAGTCGGCTGCAACCGACACTGAGCCTGGGCCATCCGACACGTGCTGATGAAATGTCGATCCTGAAGTATCACCTGCCGTTCGCTGACGACCAGATGCTGAGCCTGACGGTCGATTTCCTGCAGGAGTCACATACTCTGAATCTGGATTTTTCAACTCGTGACGGCCTCAACCTGCTGCGGTTTGCGTTAAAGCGACTGGCTCAGGATGCCGACCATCCATTGTCACGTGATGACGCGTGGCGCGAAGCACTGGAACGGTGCCTTGGAGAGGACGCCGCTGACCTGCAGGCGTTGGCAGAACGTCGCAGCCAATCGCTTGGGGGTAACGTTGTTCCAATGGGGCTGGGAGATTTCTTCTTTTCTCCGGACGACCCATTGCATCCCGACGCGGGTGACGACGACGATGAGGATGATGACGATGAGTTCGAGCCCGGCATTAACCACGGCGATGACCTGCCTTTCTGACTCGGCCGGACCAGCCGATTCCTGAGCAAGCCGGTACACACAGCGCGCAACACGCCAGCCTCACTGGCAAAGTCTCGCCGCTGTCAGAATTGCAGCGATCATTCCAGCGGGGTCGGCTGGTGTCATTGGATCCCATGCTCGATCAAATGCAGTACCGTGAGTGGGACTGGTACGAATGATTGGCAGACCCAGCGTTATGTTCACGGCTGCGTCGAAGCCCATGAGCTTGATCGGAATATGCCCCTGATCGTGATACATCGCGATTACGCCGTCAAATTCGCCCGCAACAGCTCGCCGAATCAAAGTGTCAACCGGCAGCGGACCGGACACATTGGTCTCGTGATTCTCAAAACGGCGAATGGCTGGTTCGATAATGCGTCGTTCTTCATCACCAAACAAGCCATCTTCGCCCGCGTGAGGGTTTAAGGCGCACACGGCGATGGCCCGGCGCTCGCAGCCGATGTCCGCAAGAAAACTGTGCATCAGACGGACTTTTTCAGCAATACCCTCCGTCGTCAACAGCGATGGAACGCTCGCGATCGATGTGTGCAGGGTGACATGAGCAATACTCAGCCCGTGAAAAGACGACTCGGATCCTCCGCCCACCAGGTGTCGTAAACCCGCAATTCCTGACTCCGAAAGATGAAGCATCATGGCGAAGTCGGTGACGCCACATCGTTCTGCGAGGATTTCGGTGTGTCCGGGGTAGTGATGTCCCGCAGCGTGCAGAGCCGCCTTATTCAAAGGGGCCGTAGCAATGGCATCCACAACGCCTGCCCCTGCAAGATCAATAGCCGCATTCAAATACCGGAACGCAGCATCACCGGCCGCCGAATTGACACAGCGATGTTCGGCCAGCGCCACGACTTCGCCAGCCGGGTTGTGGCAGACAACCGAACGGCGTTGTGCAAGATTGTCACACTGCTGTGCCAGACTGGCACGATCCTGCGGCACGTCTGAAATTTTTTCGAAGTTAAGAGCACTAGTTCTTAACAAGTCCTTTGATGCGTGTTGCAGCACTCGGTGGTCACCAATGACGAATGGTCGACAGACGTGCAAAATTGCAGGGTCCTGCAAAGCGCGAGCGACGACTTCCGGACCAATGCCGGCAACATCACCGATTGTTATTGCAATTATGGGTCGGTTCATTGTTCAATGCCGCACGTCAAAAGATACGGAGCCAATGCAGTCTGACAACCGCGCCGATTCCGAAAGCGTGGTTGAGCGGCCCACCAGCAGGATGGTCCTGAAACGATGCGTTCCTGTCTAATGCCGATCCGAAATTGCGTCTGGATGCCCCCTGTCAGTTTTCTTCCAGATGCGCGTGAGAGTTTAACAAAGACACCGTCTAGTTAACTCAACAGTGGCGGATTGCCGTCACGATTCTCCCTTCTTGTTGTGGTTCTTCACTTCGTACGACGAAATTCGTTTCACCCTGATGTCAGCCAGTTTCACCGACAGAATCCTTTTGCGCCATTCTCTCGTGTTCGCAATAACCGAACCAGCCGAATGGGCACACGGAGTGCATCGCTGTAATTCTCACGACTCAGGCAGGCGATTCAGTTTCCATTTTGCTAACAGCAGTGCTGGTGGTTTTCAGGAATAGAGCAGCCGGAACCAAGGGCCATTCTTTCGGCCTGCAGCAGGAACGTTGCAGCGAAACTGGCCTGAGTTTCACGCCCCTTCGATATATACGGTCCCGGTTCGTCCCCTCGGCGAGCCGACCACGAAAATACACCCTGGGTCTGCTTGAACGCAGATAACACAGAGATAACACGGCCTTCGTTTACTTGATGAGAGAAAAAATGTCAGACGCCCATACAAACTCAGAACACGTTGCAGATGAACTGACGGACGATGCTCCGCCGACCCGCTTGCGGTCGAAGCAGTCACTTATGTCTGGAATTGGATCACGAAGATATCGTCTGAGAAGACCACTATCGCTGCTCCGAAGTAATGTCGCCGAGCAGTCGGCAGCATCCTCGAGAGCAAACAAGAACAGTTACGGTGAACTGGGGTAGGGCTGGCCACTGTCAGCTACAGTCCACTTGGTTTATCTCGGGCGGCATTGCACAGCACGCGAAACGATTCAGCTGCCAAGGCCACGTGAAAGGAATCCGGCGTGCCAGAGAGACCCAATTGAGCACACCATCGCCCTTAGGTGCTGATTTCGGGTCCGATGATGAGAGTCGACCACTGTTCGTTCCGCAGGCGGGGCGATCGATTTGCTGCGAAACATTGGGAAACAGGGTTCGTTTTCAGGCAATAAGTTGTGTTTGTGAAATTATTCCGGCATTGCCAGCTGCGAAGACTGGCCAAGCGAAGCAAGACCGGACCAGAATTTCGGCTGGGAAAGGCTGGGATGTTGTCCCTGGGCTCTGCATTGAGATCCGGGTTTCCGGCCGTCGAGTGGCTTGAAAATCTTGACCGCAACCGTCCGGCGGATAGAATTGCGCGATGCCAAGGATAAGGTTCACCAGACCTTACGCGGTGTCGCCCTGACCGGTTGAGCACGTTGAAATTGAATTCGACGTGTTCCCGAATTCTGAAGATTACGGAACTGGCTGTTAAGCCGCCGGAGATATTTTGTGTCCGTTGGATTTGGGGACGACTTCAAAGAACAGGTACGCGCAGCCACCAGTATTTTTGACTTGGTATCTGAGACCGTCAACCTGGTTCAGAACGGTCGTGACTACAAAGGGCTGTGTCCATTTCACGATGATAAGAATCCGTCGTTCAATGTCTACCCGGATCGACAGACGTACCGGTGTTGGGTGTGTGACGAAGGTGGAGACTGTTTCACGTGGGTTCAGAGAATTCAGGCGACGACATTTCCTGAAGCTCTCGAGATTCTCGCTGAACGAGCAAAGATAGATATTCCCCAAAGAACTCAGTCTGAGTTCGCGAAGAAATCACAAGACAGCAAGGTCACTCAATACGAAATCGTTGAGTGGGCCATCAGTTTGATGCAGCAGGCTCTCCGGATGGGAGAAGCCGGTGAATTGGCCCGTGGATATGCGACGGAACGCAACCTGTCGGAGGAAACTCAAAGGAGATTTCGTTTAGGTTACCACCCGGAGAACTGGAGTTGGTTACTGGAGCAAGCGAAAGGACGTTATACAGAAAAGCAACTCTTAAGTGTGGGACTTGTCGGTGAACGGGACAACGGGCGCGGTTTCTACGACAACCTTGTCGGTCGCTTTGTGTTTCCGATCATCGACGAACGAGGTCGCCCTGTTGCCTTCGGTGGACGAGTGTTGCCTGGAAGCAACATTGAGAGCCCTGCGAAATATTGGAACAGTCCGGAAAGTAACATTTTCCTGAAAAGGAAGACGCTGTATGCGTTTGAACAGGCTCGAGACACAATTAGAACCAGCAAAAGTGCAATTATTGTAGAAGGATATATGGACTGCATTGCCTGTCATCAGGCAGGCGTCACTAATGCCGTCGCCACCCTGGGGACAGCGTTAACGGAGGATCATGTCAAGTTTCTGAAACGTTTTGCTGCACGCGTCGTGTTAATTTACGACGGCGATCAGGCAGGAATGGACGCCGCCGAACGTAGCATCGGGCGGTTTCTGGCTCAGGATCTCGATTTAAGAGTATTAACTCTACAGGAGGGCCAGGATCCGGCAGATTACCTGGAAGACAACGGAAAAGACGAATTTGAAACACTGATTGGAACGGCCCCGGAGGCTTGGGAATACAAATTGCAAACTGTGACTGATCGTTACGGAATCGATTCCGTCAGCGGACGACAGCAGGTGATGAATCAATTGATGGAGTTTCTGGCAGCGGCTCCTGGGCTGGAAGGAACACTGCGAGAAGACCTGATCCTGAGAAAAGTGTGTCAGCGAGTCCAGGCTGACGAAAAAAACGTACGACGACAACTTCAGGAGTTACGAAGCAAAAAAACAACACGGCAGTTCATTCGGCAGGACCAGACTGCTCAGTCGCAGCCGGCCGACCTGAAATTTAACGGCGTAGATCTTGCTGAACGCGAACTGCTGGAGGTCATTCTAAGTTGCCCGGATCACGCGGACTACATTCGGCACCAAATCGGTCCGGATGATTTTAATAATACGAAGCACCGGCAATTGCTGGAGCTATGTTTTGATCTTGTGACGGAAGAAGGAATACTTCCCGATGCTCAAAGTGTGATAGCGGCGGCAGAATCGGACTCAGCAATTCTGAGTCTGGTGAATGCCCTGCTGGATACGGCGAGTGAGAAAGGAATCGCAGAACTCATGCGTGAGCAGCCACTCACGAGTGAGACTGGTGGAACTTTTGTTCCTCCGCATCTGGAGCGGGTGTTACGCCCGTTGCTTATTCGGCGTGCCAAAAACCAAAACATGTTGTCGAAACAAAAACTGGCTCAGGCGGATTCGTCATCGAGCAAACTTAACCACGACACAATGGATGCACTCCGGCGTATTTTTCGTTTTCGCCAAAGCCAGATGGGGGACGACCCCCCATCTCTGAAATAATCGTTGAGGAGCACATCGAATATGCATCGTTTGGATGAAACACTAGCGCAACTTGTGTCCACGGGACTGAAACAGGGTTACCTGTATTTCTCGCAGATTCACGATTACCTGCCGAATGAGGCAGCTGATCCGCGCAAGCTGGATCACTTGATCATGGTTCTGGAAGAGCTGGATCTGGAGCTGCGCACAGACCCTGTCGTCTACGCGGATGAAACTCCTGCGGATAAACGCAAACGTCGTCCCGAAATCCGACTGGATGAAGAACCAACGCGCGGAACCGAAGACCCGATCCGCATGTATCTGACTCAGATGGGTGAAATCCCACTGCTGACTCGCGAAGAAGAAATCTTCCTTGCCAAGCAAATCGAGGTGACTCGTCGGCGGTTTCGTCGAGCCCTGCTGAGCTGCGATTTCGCGATGAACTTTACCTTCGAAACACTGTCGCAGGTGAATCGGACCGAACTTCCGTTCGACCGGACAATTAAGGTGTCCATGACAGAGAGTCTTGAAAAGGAACAGATTCTCGGACGCATGCCCCACAATCTGTCCACGATAGCATCGATCCGCGAGCGAGATCTGACCGATTTTGCCATGGCCCGTTCCATTGGACTGGACAGCGAACAGGGACTTGAGATCCGTCGCCAGATCGACGAACGCCGCCGTCGCAGTTTGACGCTGCTGGAGGAAATGAGCCTGCGGACTCAGCGACTTCAGCCGTGCATGAAGCGGCTGGAACAGATTTCCGCCCGAATGCTCGACCTGCAGGATCAGATTAACAATCTGAAAGACCTGACGTCTGCGGAAGATGAGCGAGTCAGCATGCAGAAAGAGCTGCACGACCTGATCGACCTGACGCTGGAAACTCCGAATTCGCTTGGTGCCAAAATGGAGGCCCTTGCATGCCGGTACGAGGAATACGAGCAGGCAATGCGAGATCTGTCCGGTGGCAACCTGCGACTGGTTGTGTCCATTGCCAAGAAGTATCGCAATCGCGGCCTGACGTTCCTGGACCTGATCCAGGAAGGCAACACAGGCCTGATGCGTGCCGTTGACAAGTACGAGTATCGACGTGGTTATAAGTTTTCAACTTACGCCACATGGTGGATTCGCCAGGCAATTACACGGGCGATCGCCGATCAGGCACGAACGATTCGCATTCCTGTGCACATGATTGAAACCATGTCCCGACTGCGAGCCGCCGCACGTGAACTGTTGCAGGAAATGGGCCGAGAACCTTCGGTCGACGAAATGGCAGAAGTCGCTGACGTGCCGATTGAGGAGGCTCGTCGAGTGATGAGAATCAGTCGCCAGCCAATCAGCCTAGACAAGCCACTTGGCGAAGGCGAAGACAACAGCTTCGGTGAATTTGTGGAAGACAAAAGCAACGACAGTCCTGTCAGTAATGCAGCGTCTGAAATGCTCAAAGACAAGATCGATTCTGTCCTGAAGACACTGACATATCGAGAACGTGAAATCATCAAGCTGCGATACGGCCTGGGCGATGGATATACCTACACTCTCGAAGAAGTCGGTCGGATTTTTAAGGTGACTCGGGAACGAGTTCGCCAGATTGAAGCCAAAGCCGTTCGCAAGCTGCAGCACCCGGTTCGCAGCCGGCAGCTTCAGGGATTCCTTGAGGGCATTACGGCGATCGCAGCAGGGCACTAACCGTTACTGAAGATTTCTAAAACGAAAAAGCCCGGCAATTCAGACTTGCCGGGCTTTTTTATTGCTCCGCGTTCTCTTCCGCGGCGTTCATCTGCTCGTTAAGAATCGCCAGCGCGGTCGGATCGTCCCGAAAATGTTCCTGCAGAGCAGCCGCAGGGGCGCCATCAATTCGCCTCAGGAGTTCCACACCCAGTTCCAGACTGCCACCCCCGGAAGATACCATGCTGCCCAGAGATTTCAGCAACGAGTCGGTTAGGTGCTCCGGGTGTGAGTCGTACTTCAGCAACGTGTTGATGCAGGAGGCAGCCGTTGTCGGATCACATCGACGAAGTACACCAGTTACAAGTTCGAGCAGATCGCTGTCGTTTTCAAATCCGGGCCGGAGCGCTGAAATGGCAGCGCGGCGCAGTACAACCGGGCCGTCTTCAGCCATGATCACCAGTTCGTCATGAATTGCACGCGGCAGGGAATGGCACCGGCCAAGAATCAGGGCGGCATATCTCTGGATTTCAACTTCACGATGATGAAGCAGTTCTGCGACCGCACCCACCAGATCGACGTCGATTTCATCGGCAGCATACATATCCATCAGGACCCGCAGCTGCATGCTACTGCTGCTGTGCCGCAATTGTTCTGCCAGAATGTCTACGGAATCGCCGGAAGAGCGTTCCAGAAAATCCTTTTCGAAGCTGCAGTCGACAGTCTTTTGCAGATACCGCAGCCCTTTCCCCAGCGACTCCTTTGAGTCCGGTCGAAGGACCGAAACGACGTCATTATGGTCCGCGTCAAACATCCAGTCGAACAACGCCATGCTGTAGCCGAAGTCAATTGCGCTGACTGTACCGACGCGTGATCTTTCCCATGGCATATCAGTGACAGCGCTGTGCTGCTCGACGGCCTCACGCAATGCCGCGTTTGCCATGATCGGACCAAACCCGAAGAACACAGGCAGAATCTCAAACGCGCCTCTGGGAACAGTCTCGGCCAGAGAGTTCACCTGAACAAAGTATTCTGCAACAGCCACGGCAGTCACACCTGCCAGTCGATACGGCAGATCATTTGCTTCCGGGTGCAGCCTAATCGCTGTCACCTGGCCGGCATCGTCGAATTCCATGCGATAGTGGAGAGACCTTCCATCCACGGTCAGATCGTCCGGATCATTCCAGCCAACCTCAACCGACGAACTCGTCAGCTCGAATCGATTGGCAATGAATGAGAACAATCGATCGGGCAGTTCTTCGAGAGCGCAGTCTGCCACCACAACATCAATATCAGCTGGTGTAAGGACACTGGCAGCCGGAACGCGACCGCGTCCCAGCAGCCTTGCTACGGCAGCAAAACGACGTTCACATTCGACTTTTTGGATCAACGGAAGGGGCGGATGCGGTCGGAAAGGCCAGATCACTAACGTATCCTTCTAAACGGCACGTCGCGATATGAGTCACGTACAATGAGAAGACGATTGCCCCCGACGATCCCCGTACGGACGAAAGAATGGCCCTTGCACAGCACACCGGACAGAAGTCCATGTCAACGCGCGGCAGTCCAAATCAATAAGTACGAGTTGCTGACGCTGGCTGAACTCGCAGCAGTCGGGCCGTCGGGCGTTGCTGGTCGATCAACACAGGTTGAGCTGTCTGAGCCGTTGTGACGTTACCGGCAGAGTCTCGAGCCAGCAGGCGGAAGTGCAGAGTTGTTGGCGTCCCCGGAAGAATGGGCATCTCGAACGAGCGTTCGTCCATCTGCCAGTCAAATAATGGTGTCCATGGGCCAGCAGCACTCATGGCGGATTCAAGGCGAATCGGAGCAGACGAAATGTTCTGATCGGCGACCTGCCAAGTCAGGCGAACGCGCCCCTGACCGTCGGACAGCACCTGTGGTTGTGCCAGCTCGGCGGTTGGTGGAGTCTGGTCCACAAGAATCACAATACTCGGCCGTTCGCCGGGTTGCGGCGGAGGCTGGCTGAAGCCAAGACCATTGCGGACACGAACAGCAAAGCCGAACGTACCCTCACCACGAGTATCCACCTGAAACGGGCTCTGCAGATCGACATCGCTGTCATAGCGGAACCATTCACGACCGTTGTCTTCGGTCACAAATAAATCAACTGAACTTACACCAGAGGGCCCAACATCGTCTATCTGATACGGGATATCGAACACGCGACTGTTTACAACCTGCGAAGCCCCAGCGGTCGGCACATCAGACAGAGTTCCCTGCACAGACCTGTCGGGAGTCGCGGAGTTGTAGGAAGCATTGTTAAACGTTGCCGGACTGCCATACGGTTGGCGGGCAGAGTCGTTCGTTACGTTGTAATGTGATGAAGTAAAAGGTGTGGTTCCAACAACCTGCAGGCCTGTTGGTGTTCCAGCTGTGCCGGGAACCGTCTGCACTCCGGGCGTAACTGCGGGGTTGTCGGTCGCCACAGAAAGCATTGCCGCGCTGAGAACGATCTGGCCGGTACCGGTGCCCTGATTTCCTGCATGGTCAGTTACGAATCCCCGCACAGAAACAGAGGTTCCCGGTAACGACTGAACAGTTGCCTGTCCTGATGGCGTGGACGCTCCCAGTAGTGGTCGCCAGCGACCGTTGCTGCCTTCGGCGTATTCCAGCCGTACACCCCCGGGATCAATATCGTTGCCGTTGGTTTTCCACGAAACATTGACCTGACCGCGCGCCGTTTCAGCCAGTTGAAACTGAATATCAGGGGCAGAGATATCAACAATCACTTGTAGCTCTGGTTCAAGGCGTCCAGGATTTCCAACCAGATTTCCGGCAGTGTCCGTCACTCGCAAGGCGAATGAGTAAAGACCGTCGCCAGGCGCTTCAAACTGGAATCCTCCGGCGGAAGCTAACTCTTTCTGAACCTGTTCCAGCGGACCGCCGTTGGCAGACGCAAACAACACGGCATATCCCGACACCTGACCCACACCCGCGGACTCCACAGCGAAGGGAATTCGAAAGCTGGTTGTGTTGGTCAGCAACGGTTCGTCAGCAGCAACAGTCCCGGACAGTACAAGCGCCGCAGCGGCTCGAACCGACAACTGAATCATATCTCTGAATTTCATCCCAGCGTTCCTTCGTTGGGCAACACCCTGTTGAGAGGTCATAGCGGCAACAAATCTCAAGCTGTCGGGCGCTACAGAATAGCCCGCTCCTGGTGGTTGCATTTCACACATGCGACAAACGCAGTGGTGTTTTTCCAAAGGTGATCAGAGAGAGCACGTATGATCCCACGCTGTCGATATCGGGAACGACGGTTATGGTACTTGATCCGAATGATCGCATGGCAACGATGAGAGCGATCACACTGCGAAGATGCTACCCAGACCTCCTGTCTTAAACATCAACCAGTGAGAATTGCCGAAATGCAAGCCTCGGAGCGATGACGTGCGAGGCCAACATTTACGATGTCAGGTGATGACCACGTAATGCAGCAACGGTGTGCGTGGCAAGAAGCTCTCACGCGAGCGTCGAACGAGCCGTCCATTTCGGCGAGAGTTCTGTCCATTGCCAATGCCTTTGACACCATGGTGTCGGAATTCTCGTACCGTGATCAGATGTCCCGGTCACAGGCATTTGCCGAACTGCGTAAGTTTTCCGGAACGCAATTCGACTCGGAACTCGTGGAACGATTTATTGGAGCGATCAAGTCCCGTCACCACCTGCATCCGGATGCAGAAGTTCAGGTGACGAAAGAGTCGGCTTTGAGTATCGGTCTGCTGCTGGAACAGTTAATTACCGCATTGGATGATCAGAATCTTGAACAACTGTCGGACATTACAGAAACGCTGCAGCTCACGGCTACAACGCATGGTCTGATGGACATCGCCAAACTGACCAAGTTACTGCGTGACACGCTGGATGAAGGTTACGATCAGATTGAGCTAATGCAGATTACCGGTGAATTGCTGGACCTCTGTCGTTCCACGCAAACCACACTTCTGGATGCTGCCCAGGAACCCGGTGCGGATGCAGAAGTACTGTCCCGTTCGTGATGCCGCTGAATTCAGAAATCAGTCGACATAATTCCGGTTGACGATATTTGTGCACGCATCATGCTTAGCCCCGCACATGAGCTGAATACCCCGCCGCCACTCGATTCGCCTGGCGAGGATTCAGACGCTGGTGTACAGGATGTCGCGGCTGGTGATCGGCATGTGGTTCTGACAGAAGCTCAGTTGCTACGACACCTGCCGGGGGCCGGTTCTACAGTCGGAATCGGAAGGTTTCAAACAGGTAACGGACCAGCCACTGCCATGCTGTGCGGTCATCGATCAGAATGCGGGCTTTTCCCCGCATGCCGGGTTTGATCAGTGGAGCATCGTTCTTACTGTCTTCGTGAATGAAGTGCATGTCCACAGTGGCGCGGAAGGCAGTGCTGGTCAGAGCTTCCTGACCCTTGTCGTCAGGGCGCGTTGCCAGCGTGCCGCCGTATTTTGTGGTCAGGGATTCCGGAGCCACTTTTTCACCCCGGCGGGACATCAGCGTCAACGGAGCAACATAAGACAAATGCGGCAGTTCATCCAGTTTTAATTCGACTTCCATATCGTCAATAAAGTCTTCACGGTCTGACTGGTCGATGTACATTACTGCGTGCAAATCGTCCGTCGGCGCGATGCTCATCAACTCTTCTCCGGCATCCACAAAACACCCGCTGTTCTCGGGGTCCAGAGGCGTGCCGTGCCAGCGGTTCAGTTTCGTTTTATTGATCTCATCGCGTTGGGGTTCAGGAACTCGATTCGGAGCTACGATCGTTCCCGATGATGGTGCGTAGATCACTCGGGATCTTAGTAACCGGACCAATTCGGTCATGCGATGCCGCAGTTTAATCAGCGTGGCAACCTCACGTTCGATCTGGGTGGACATGTCGCGCTGCAGTTCGCCCTCTGATCTGCCGTGGTTTTCTGCTTTCTTAATCTGTGAAATATACTGCTGTAGAATGGCAGACAGCTCATCACGGTACTGGTTTGCCTGACCATCTTCCATGATTGCCAGTACCTGATCTTTGACGACTGTGTCACCGGCTCGAACCGGAGCAGCATAGTCTCCCGGTGTGGGTAATGTGACGAACAGGTTCGGACGTTCCTGGTCGTAGTGTTCCTTTACATAATCCCAGTTCAGGGGCTTAAAGACGTCATCCACTTCTTCGTGCAGTTTTTTATGAATTTCAGCGTAGGCTTCCGGTGACAGAATCTGCCCGGCTAATGGTCCACTTGTCACATGGACCACATCCTTGGGTTCCATGAAGAATGGTGCTTGGTGATACCATGGAATCGGGATGCTGGCCACCAGCCACCCAACTCCGCCGGCAACCATCAGGCTGAATGCGATTTTGATCTTGTTCATCGGTTCTGCCCTTGGCGTCGCAACGATCTGGTAAACGTTACGAAACATGGAGAAAATAATTCCGGCCATGGAAAAGACACACAACGAAACTCCAAGGCTCTGTAAATCGTATGGTTTCAGCACGGTGTAGAGAAACATGCTGATCGAAACAAGAATCACCCAGCGATAACACCAGGCTGCAATAGCATAGGTGATGAACCATGCCTTGCCGGTTTCCGGCATAAACGGATCCGGGCGACTTTCGATGCCAAGGCAGTACCACGAAAAGGACTCACGCAGCATCTTATCGGACTTCGCACGGAGATTTGGAATCTCCAGAAAGTCACTCATCATGTAATAGCCGTCGAACCGCATCAGCGGGTTGGCGTTGAAGATGACCGTAGTGATGGTGGTGACAAAGAAGGTATTCAGTGCCAGAAAGTGCAGCATTCCCGGGCGAGTGAACCACCAAATGTAAATGGCAATTGCTGAGATAATGACTTCGATGTACATACCCGCGGCACCGATAATGATGCGATGCCACTTGTTCTTCATCATCCAGGAATCGGTGACGTCACAGTACAGGCACGGGCTGAACACCAGCAGCATCATGCCCATCTCGTGACATTCGCCACCGTAATGGTGACAACTGAGACCATGTCCGAATTCGTGGATGATTTTTGCGGCCCCCAGTGTAATCCACAGGTAAATGAGGTTGGGCCAGCCAAAGAAGCTCTGGAACTCCGGCAGGCGACTCTGAAACTCATCGAATTGAGCTCCCAGCATCAGCCATGCGGTAGTGACGAACAGCATGCACGTCCAGACCAGCGGCTTCCAGAACATCCATGCAAGGTACGGATACATCCATTGCAGAGTGCGCTCTGGGTCCCAGCCAGGCAACCGCAGATACAGCAGGCTCATCAGAGTCTGCTTGATCTTCTGGTTGCGTTCTTTCCGCCGCTCGCGAACAACGGCGGCTCCCTGTCCAGGGCGGTTACTGGTGACAAGGCACTTCTTATGCAGGTCGGTGATCAGTTGCTGAATGTCGCCCAGAGTCACCTGCAATGTCGGAAAGACTACTTTCAGGTCATCCCGCACCTGTTCCAGACTGCGGCTTCCATCAAGCAGCTCCAGTATCTTGTATTGTTCAACCTGGAGACGATGATATTTCAGTCCGACCGGATCTTTGATGACCTGGTAGCCTACGCCCAGATAATCGATCTCGGCAACCACAAGGTCGGCTCGGCGCTGCAGCGGAATCGGCCTCTGGTTAGAGGCGACCATGTCGGCAGAAGTGGACTCAGTGGATTCGGCCATGAAAGTGTTTCAGGTTTCGTTTAACCCGTGGTCGCCGACCAGGTTTTTTCGACTGATTCCGACCTGCTCTGGGACCACGGGTTAAACGGATCAGCCTGACGTGTCGGTCTCTATTCCGCTATGGAGAAAGAATCACAGCATCAACCGGAGCACCCTCCTTCAGGGAATGCACACCGGGGCGCGGGGACTGATTTCTGATGATGGCACGAATCTCGAGGCTGGCTTCCTTATCGGTCTTCAGCGACGGCGAAATCAGCGTGACCTCTCCGGTAAATATGACGTTTGAGACAGGTTGTTGTGGTTCATCGCGGCGCGGGGCTGAGTTCTCAACGGGCGTCTTGAAAGCGCCGCCGGAAGATTTAGTGCCGGTGTTGCGGTGTCGACGGATCAGCACCTTGTCGCCTACGTTTACTCGATCTTCGAAGTTCGAACTCACCTGAAGGACGGCAAGAACGTAGTCCAGGTTTACGATCGTCATGATCGGATCCCCCTGCCTTACGGCAGCACCAACCGCTTTCTTGTGCAGGTCTGTCACGATGCCACTGAGCTCGGCATGTCGCGTAAACTGTCTCAGTTCTTTTTCTTTTGTTTTCGCCGCCAGTTCGGCCAGCAGCTTGTCGTGCTTCGATTTCTGTAATTCTGCCTTACCCTGTTCCACCGCAAGTATCAGCCGGCGAATTTCTGTATCGCTGAACAGACCAGGGGTGATCTTGTTCCGGTCCTCCTTGTCCTTCAGATCGACCTTCGCCTCTTCGAGCTTGATCTCGGCAAATTTGATCAGGATCTCTGACCTGGCTTTTTCTTCTGTCTCCGCCAGCTGTGCACGGACAAGTTCGTCGTCGAGCTGAATGACCAGTTGTCCTTTCTCGACAACACCTCCCACGTTATTGGGAATAAGTTTGGTGATGGTTCCCGGGATTTCCACGGACACCTCGACCTGGTCCTTAATCTCGATCCGCGCCTCATCCACCCCGATGTTGTTCGGGTCGTCGAACTCGTCCGCAGCCCGTGCCATACCGGTCGTCAGTATCAACAGGGACGCATATAAAGCTAAATCAGATAGTTTCATGATGTCGATCGTTTCCGTAGCGCAAATCAGTCATCAGCAGCACTCTGGCAGAAAAACCGAACGCCGCTTTTGTCGCCCTGAGGGGGACGCTCCTGTGTGGTATATCTAACGAATCAGGACGTTATCCACAATCCGAGACGAGGAAGCAACGGCCTTCATGCGTAGACGGGCAGCGGTGAGGAAGACTGGGGGAACTCTGTAAACACCATGGCTGTGTGGTCCGCACAATCGATACATACCACATGCATTGAAGCTGCTTGAAAAGCCCCTAACATCACATCATGAACATCATCCGTTGGGGAATCATTGGACTCGGCCGATTCGGAACGATCCATGCCGAAACGCTGCAGTCTGTGCCAGGCAGTGAGCTGTCGGTAATCTGCAATCACAACGACCACCGATTGCGGCAGGCGGCTGCGCACTTTCCTGATGCTGCCGCTGTGGGGCATTATACCGATGTGCTGAATTCAAAGGACGTCGACGTCATCAGTATTACGACTCATTGGCAGCAGCACTACGAGATTGCCGTAGCTGCATTGAAGGCCGGGAAACACGTCTTCCTTGAAAAGCCAATGGCCGCGACCGGGGACCAGTGTCGGCGACTGCTTGAAGTGGCGGGTGCTTCGCCCGGTTATCTGATGGTAGGACACATCTGTCGATTTGATCCGCGAGTGACGCTTGCTCAGCAGGCCATCGTGGAGGGACGGATTGGCCGCATCGTGTCGATGCACGCCAAACGCAATCTGCCCAAAGCGCCTGGCGATATTCGACTGGACAAGATCTCGCCGCTGATGGGCGACGGAATCCACGACGCCGATCTAATGATGTGGTTTATGGGACGCGCGCCGTCCCGCGTATACGCCCGGAACGTGCGTTCAAACAACTTCAAATATCCCGATCTTGGCTGGGCCATGCTGGAATTCGACGACGCTGCAGTGGGCGTCATCGAAACGAACTGGTGTCTGCCGGAAACCGTACCGACGGTGATTGACGCCAGGCTGGAAGTTGTCGGCACGGATGGCACATTGACCATCGACTGCTCGCAGACAGGATTCACACTGGTTGACGCCAGCGGCCCGAGAATGAGCGATACGGTTTACTGGCCTCAGCAGCACGGGCAGCGCGTCGGCGCGCTGGCCACGGAACTCGCCTACTTCGCCGACTGCGTTCGACAATTAACGGCGCCCACGGTGATCACTGTTGCCGAAGCCGCAAGAGCTGTGTCGGTGATGGAAGCCGCTGAAGAATCGGCCAATATCGGGCGCCCCGTTGAACTCAGCAAAGAAACAGCTTCGTGGTGATCAGTTCGCAGACTCGCTTAACGGTGGCAGAATCCAGATCTCTCCATACATTTCCGGTTGTTCCGCACGATATTGTTCGTGGCGGATCAGTTCCAACGTCGCTTGAAAGATGCCAACGATTCGCGACTGCAGTTTCTCACCGTCGAAGAATGAACTGAACATGACTCGAGATTCCGTCGCAAGCCGTTTCCGAATGCGTTCCTGATGGACAGAAAGCGGAGTTTCGTCCATTCGAATACTGGTTTCTTTTTCAAGTTCCGGCAGTCGAACAATGCGGGCCAACGCGCTGACAAGGTCCCACAATTCTACTTCCCGGATCCGATCGGCTGCTCCATCGCGTTTGATGTCCGGCCGGTCGTCGCTCAGGCGGGGATAGCGTTCCAGCCATTCGGACGCTCGGTCGTCGAGAGTTCTGGCCGCGTTCTTGTATCGCTTGTATTGCATTAGCTGAGCGATCAAGTCACTGCTCGACTCTTCAATCAGGTCCTCATCTTTGTCATCAACATCTTCTTCCGGCTTCGGCAGAACCTCACGGCTCTTGATTTCCAGCAGAATGCTGGCCGTGACCACGAAGTCGCCGATCATGTCAAGATCCAGTATTTCCAGCAGACCCAGAAACTGCTGGAAGTCATTGGTGATCTTTGCCAGGGAGAGTTCGCACACGTCCAGTTCGTGCCGTCGAACCAGATACAGCAGCAGGTCCATGGGGCCGCCGTAGCATCCCAGATCGACTTTGTAATCCGTCAGCGTCACGTTGTTCTCCTGACCCAGACACAGGCCTCAACACCAGTCGCAGTTGGCGGTGCATTTTCCGGTGGCCGCCGCGTCCGTCCGTCTGCCCTTGCAACCTTCGTTATCGGCTTCGTCGCACCAGTTCAGTGAACTTCAGACTTTTCAGGTGACTGACGGCGAATTCACTAAAGATCCAGGCTTCTGGTTGCAGCGAATTTCGACTTGCGGCGGGAGGCTGCGTAATGAAATCGTTTCCCTTTCGATGAGAATCGCAGCCGAGGGCGTCGGTGACGGTCACTAATTTTGCCACGATCGCACAGGGACTGAAGGGCGCGAGCAGCAAGACTCGCAGGCTGCTTCGTTGGGTGTTGTTCTGTATTCGTGTCCGGCCGGCCGGCCGGACTTGTTCGCTATTGCGACCATGAACCTGGTGGTTGAACAGCCCCGTCCACAGAAAAGTCGTCGAATGTCAGGTGTCCCCAACCACCCACGTTTTTGTCGACCACTCGCAGAACCACGGTCTTCCCTTTCAGGTGACTGACGTCCCATGTCGTTCTCTTCATCTGCGGCCCCTTTGATCCTCCGGCGGTCAGCAGAACGTCGTTTGTTTCTGCATCGAACAGGCCCACATAAAGTGTTCAGAGTCAAGGCCGCCGGAAGCAAGAAAGCTGGCTTTGTCTCCGTGGATGACAAACGGGGGTGACTGGAACACAACCTTTTGTTTGTCCGCGAATCCATCAACTGTGGCAACCGTGGACAGATGAAAATCGCCTTCCTGATTGAACGGCTTGTTTTTCCAGCGAGGCAGCGAAACGTAATTTGATACGGGACGTCCGGCTGCTCCTTCGACAATCGACCAGCCGTCAAGACTGCCCGATTCGAACGTGAAACGAAGATCACCCACAGGCTTGAAATCGTCGTACTTCGGACGGACGGGCGTATTGCCGGGTTTTGGTAGTGAATGACTTTCGAGCAACGCCGTCAGCTCCTTAACAACCTCCGGATGCTCACGATAAATATTCTGTGTTTGCTGCAGGTCGTTTGCCAGATCGTAGAGCTGTGCGGGCGGAGCTCCCTTCCGGATCTTTCCGTTCTCGATATCGCTGTTTTCGTAGCCGGCATAACTTATGGCCGCCGATCCGCCGAATGCATGTGCACCGCGTTTAGCAGCCGTGAATCCTCCGCTGCCCTGCGCTCCGATATACATCCATTTCCCTTTTCGAACAGCCAGATGCGTTGGCTTGCTGGGGGCAAGGACAATATGGTCGCGTAGTTGTTCCCGAGGATTGCCAGTCAGCGCCGACAGGATATTCACACTGTCACGGCCCTGTCCCTGCCTGAGTTTGCTGCCGGTCAGGGCCGCAAAGGTGGCGATCATGTCGATATTCGAGACCAGGTGATCTGATACTGTGTTGGCCTCGATCTTTCCCGGCCAGCGGGCGATGAACGGGATGCGGTGCCCGCCTTCCCAGGCGCCGAACTTAAAGCCCAGCAACTGGCCGTTGAGACGGTGTCCCGCACCCCATGCGTTCTGACCGCCGACATTGAACATGCCACCATTGTCGCTGGTGAATACCACGAGCGTATTATCCGCGCCCCCCTGTTCTTTAAGCGTCGTCATCACCTCACCGACGATCCAGTCAAGCTCGTGGATGAAATCGCCGTACGGTCCGCATCCGCTTGTGCCCTTGAATCGAGGCGCAGGTGTGAACGTGATGGATATTCGTCGTGGCCAGATACAGGAAGAACGGCATCGTCCCGCGAGCCTTGATCCACTCGACGGCCTTGCCCGTGAGCGTCGTGCCGACGGCCTCGTCGTCATACAAGGCATGTGCCGCGTCAGCTCCGCCAATTTGTGCCATGCCCATCTTTTCCGGAAACTCTCTGGTTACGGCCTTTTTACCAAAGACAAACGGGTCATCTGATACCAGACCAACGACCTTGTGATTTTCGACGTAGACGAACGGCGGATGACTGTTGACCACAGGCACTCCGAAATAACGGTCGAAGCCCAGTTCCAGCGGCCCCGGTTTGAGTTCGCCGTTCCAGTCAGGCGCACCATGGCCAAAGCCAAGATGCCATTTACCGATACAGGCCGTGGCATAGCCAGCGTCTTTCATCACATCGGCGACAGTTTGCTGTTGCGTATCGACCACCAGACCAGTCTTCAGGAACACCGGTTTGCTGAGGTTTTTCCTGTGAGGATACTCACCAGTCAGCAGCGCGTAACGAGACGGCGTACATACGGCGGATGCTGAGTGTGCGTCCGTAAACCGCCGTCCCTCAGCAGCAAGCTGATCGATGTTCGGAGTCTTCACTTTAGTCGCGCCGTAGCAACTCAGATCGCCGTAACCAAGATCGTCTGCGAAAATAACAACCACGTTCGGCGGCTGCTCGTCGGCGAAGCTGATGGAGACGGACAACAGGACCAGACTCAGAACGTAAGCGAATGATTTCCGCTTCATGGTTCTACTTCGCAAGGGGTTGGGGATTCGTGACAAACGCCGCGGACCTGCTGTTTTCAGCCATATCCTGAGCGAATTCTGTGAGGTATCCGGTGAGTCTTTGCACCACTTCCGGCCGGGCCTTGATGAGGTTTTTCTTTTCGCCAATATCGTTCTCAAGATCGTACAGTTCCGTCGGATTTTCACCGTTCGCGCGAAGCTTCCACTGTCCTGATCGCACCGCTTCGAGTCGCTCTACGCGATGGTAAAAGAACGCCTGGTGAGGCGTAGCTGCCTTGCCGGTAAGCACGGGCCAGATATCCCTGCCATCTATCACTCGATCTGTCGGCACCTGGGCGCCAGCCAGTTTTGCGAACGTCGGAAGCAGGTCCATGGTGGTCATGAGTTCGTCGTTGGTCGCACCGGCAGGGATCTTTCCTGGCCAGCGGATCACGGTGGCCTCCCGCATGCCGCCTTCGTGCGTACTGCCTTTTCTGCCTTTGAGCGGGCCGGCGCTACCGACTGTCGGTCCATTGTCGGACGTAAAGATGACGAGGGTGTTTTCGTCGAGTCCCTGGGCCTTCAACGTGTCCAGAATCTGTCCCACGGACCAATCGATCTCGTCAATAGCCTGGCGGAAGAGCCGGTCGCGTGTTTTGTAATCGACTGAGTCGCTTTCGCTTTTCAGCTTGCCTGTGATTGCGGACGCAACACCCTTCATGAAGGGCGGCGACACGTGGAGCGGCTTGTGGGGAATCGGATGAGGAACATACAGGAAGAACGGCTGATCTTTGTTTTTTTCGATGAA